>CAUZMC010000012.1:0-38080 GCA_963580875.1 Dehalococcoidia bacterium | reverse complement strand
TTGCGATGAGCAGTTACCAAAGAACGAGCGTATGCCGATGTCCCAGCAGCTAGACACGTTTCTTTTGTATCTGCTGGGAAACACAGGCTTACTCGATGCAGAGAGGTTTGATAAGGCTCAAAAAAAAGCAGAAGTCCTGATGGAGATGTGACTGTAATTAATGAGTGCGCTAGTTGAAGCGTACCAGATGTCTACTAAGTCACGATACAACCATCATTTGCCTCGAATATTTAAGACTTATATAATATCGTTATGATTACTAAAGCGACTCGGAAAGCGCTTACAGAGGCACTGCAGGGATCTGATGCTATAAACCAACCGTTCAACTGGTATGGCTTCTATTGCTATATCAATCAGATGTATGATTTACCCCATAGACCTACGGAGGCAGAATTGTATGTTGAGCTTGGTGAGATGGGCCGCATAGAATTGGCAGATTTATTGGTGCCGATTTACACTCACGGTATCAGGATTCTTGACGCGCGGCTCATTTAGCTCAATTTTCATTCTATCTCATTTTGTAGTACATGTAGTAATTGGGTACAGAAGTTGTTCCAAGATTTGCCTAAAGTGTTAAGGTCTCTGTTACGACCCTTTCGATCGTACCGTGGTCGTAGCGCCTACACGTAACAACTTGGGAGTTCGCTACGCAGTTCATAATGTGACGATGCTACAATAATGCAATACTGTAATCAGTGAGGAGAAACATGCCATTCACAGGAGAGAGTCTCGAAGCCCTGAGGAGAGCAGTACAGATGGTACCGTTTAAGGGTCAATCTGGTGACTGGCAGCGTTTCTATGGATTTGTGGTTAAGATGCATAGATTGGGATCTGAGCGTCCGACTGAAGAAGAACTAAAGGGTAAACTTGTGGAATTGTTTCCTGACAGCGATATCCCGTTCGAGTTGGCGCAGGTTTACAATCATGGCATTGATTTGTTAACCGAACTTCCTCACGTTAGATAGATCTAATGGCATGGCCTCTTAACTGACATCACATCACTGAATACGACTTTTAGATAGGATTACAAGTGATAGTGAGAGTCAAATCATTAGTATTTGATGTGTTTGCCATAGTTAGAATGGCCTAGTAGGATTTCTCAAAAGACTGATGCGGTGGAATGTCTATTGAAATCTAGGGTCTGCTGTTTCTAAAAAGATTGTTATACGGACAGTGTCATTGACAGGAGAAATGCTAGTTAATACGATAGATGAATATAATTGATGGAGATTTAATATGACCATAACAACAGATCAAGATAGCAAATCTAAGAGGCAATTCAAGGTCGTTGGCACTAATCCTATTCGGCACGATGGGGTGGATAAAGTAACTGGTAGAGCCAAGTATGGAGCCGATATTCAGATGGTGGGGCTGCTACACGGGAAAATACTGCGTAGCCCACACGCACACGCGGTCATACGCTCTATAAACACAAGTAAAGCTGAGGCACTCCCGGGAGTTAAGGCGGTGGCTACGGCAAAGGACTTCGCTATAGTGGACGATAGGAAGGTGTTGGACTTCGCAGAGACTCGCGGTAGTTTACGCATGGTGGCTGAGAACGTTCTTGCCAGCAAGAAAGTTCTATATAAGGGCCACGCGGTGGCGGCAGTAGCTGCCACAAGTCCTCACATTGCAGAAGAAGCACTTGGGTTGATACAGGTTGAATACGATGTATTGACTCCGGTTCTAGACGTGCAGGAAGCGATGAAAGCGGACTCACCACTAATTCTTGAGAACATAACAACTACATTCCGCGTTGAACGGTTTGGTACAGGGGAAGATACTGGTGTCATTAGCAACATCGCCGAACATATCCAATGGAAGCGTGGAGATTTGGAACAGGGATTCAAGGACGCTGATGTTACAGTTGAGAGAGAGTTCCATACGAAAATGGTTCATCAGGGCTACATAGAACCCCAGACATCCACAGGATTTTGGTCAGTTGACGGACATGTGACTATCTGGACTGCTACACAGGGTATTTTCCCAATTCGGGCATCCACTGCCGCAATCCTGGGCATTCCAGAATCCATGGTAAAGGTTGTGCCTATGGAGATAGGCGGTGGTTTTGGTGGTAAACAAACTCCATACCTGGATCCTGTGGTTGCCATTCTATCAAGGAAATCTGGTTATCCAGTCAAGATTTCTATGACACGTAAGGAGGTGTTTGAGGGCACTGGCCCTGCCTCCGGTACTCATATGAGGTGCAAGATAGGTGCAGACAAGAGTGGGCGCATTACCGCCGCCGAACTTTATCTTGCATATGAAGCTGGAGCCTTCCCAGGTTCTTCAGTGGGGACAGGAGCCATGGGTGGGTTTGGGCCATACAAGATGGACAATATGCTGGTGAATGGCTATGACGTGGTGGTTAATAAGCCAAAGACTGCTGCATACCGTGCACCTGGCCAACCACAGGCAACTTTTGCGGTTGAGTCTGTCATAGATGAGGTGGCAGAGAAACTTGGTATGGATTCCATGGACTTTCGGCTTAAGAATGCAGTTCATGAAGGGGATCGGGCGCCAAGTGGAGTAACTCATCTCCACTTTGGATGCGAGGAAGTTGAAGAAGCCATGAAGGCTCATCCACACTATAACTCCCCTCTGGGAGGCCCAAATCGTGGACGCGGTGTAGCCGTGGGATACAGATTAAATGGTGGTGGCAGCGGTTCCTCGGTGACAATAAACGTCATTGCCGATGGCACCATAAATCTCGTCAGTGGGTCTGTGGACATCGGTGGTACTCGTACCTCGGTTGCTATGCAGGCCGCAGAGGTGTTGGGTATTTCCGTTAAGGACGTGAATCCAACTATCGTAGACACTGACTCTGTGGGTTACACTGGCGGCACCAACGGCAGCCGCATAACATTCGACACCGGACGTGCTGCCATTACAGCGGCGGAAGAGGTCATCCGGCAGATGAGTGCTCGCGCTGCTCGAGTGTGGGAGGTACAACCCGAGAATGTGGAATTTCTAGACGGAACTTTTATCTGCACAAAGAACACGGAAGATAAGCTCAGCTTCAAAGAACTTGCAAGCAAGCTTCCTTCGACAGGTGGCCTGGTCACTTGCTCGGCTATAGATACCCAAGGAGGTGTGGGAGCGCAATTGGGCGGTCATATGGTGGATGTTGAGATTGACCCTGAGACCGGAAAGGTGATCATATTACGCTATACCACATTTATAGATGCCGGTAAGGCAATCTATCCCGCATACGTTGAAGGCCAAATGCAGGGAGCGGCCCTACAGGGAATTGGTTGGGCACTACATGAGGAGTATTTCATCACAGAAGACGGTACAATGGCTAACTCCAGCCTGTTGGACTATCGAATGCCTACGAGCTTGGATATGCCGATGGTTGATACCGTAATTATTGAAGTACCGAATCTACGTCATCCATTTGGAGTGCGAGCTGTTGGTGAGATTGTCATCGTGCCCCCACTGGGAGCCATAGCGAATGCCGTCTCACATGCAATCGGTGTACGTATGACCAAGCTGCCTATGACGCCTGGAGCGATACTGGAAGCCATCACTGCGAAGAAATCCAAGGAATCGGCAATATAGCAGTGGATATAGTCTCATCGCAACGACGTACATGTCCTGGATACGCAGATATGCAAACGTATAATGCCTAGCCCCTACATTGGCTTAAGGACAAGGCATTTATAGCACAGCTTTAAGGCTAAAGGCTTGGAAGCCGTCCGGTGGATATGAACTGATAAGGATTCTCTGCCTCCTTAGCCATTGCTAGGAACTGAGAAAGAGACTGCAGGGTAAAGTATACGTAGTATGGGGATATAGACACTCTGCACTGTGCACGATCTGTGAAATAGCCGTATTTGTCGATGCGCCCTATCAGCGAAGGCGATGCCCTCTGCATGTACTCAGATATTTGGATTTCATCGACATAATTATCGGCTAACTGATCAAATGGGCCATCGTAGTAATCGTTGCGAACGGCACTTTGGCCACGTATCGCGATAAGCACCTTACGGTTGTCATTGGCAGAATCAATCCAGAAAGCAAACCCGCTTTGCTTGCCCGACAGAAGGTCGTCCTCAATAGGCTCCAGGATATCTGGAATAAGTTCCTCTTCGTTGAGTACCCAGATGAATATGTTCTTCTCCGCGTTGAACAACAGGAAGAACTGGTACCCTGATTCGTCGAATGTCCGCTCAATGTAGAACTCATTGTACGCTAGAGAGAAGAGGTTTGGGGTTCTTGAGAAAGCTCATGGAAGTGGAACAATGATTTGAGATAGTATTCTTGTTCGACAATTTCATTCAGGATCTCTGACCAGTTCCACTTTTTCGAAGCGTACCACTGGTAGGTGAATCCTTACGTGTAAAATCGCTTGCTTGTCTGGGAGGGTAGCACCACACGGGATATCTCCCTCGTACACCATTGATCCGGTATAGCCCACACCTGGATATGTCTCAGGCAGGCTTATGTCTTCATTTACGTTATGCGCTGGGCATAGGATTGTGAGTATCTGCATGACAACCTCCTATGATTTGCCTGTTAATGATTCATCATCAGCGTAGCAGTGCGCTCAAAATACTCCGCCATCAGTGCGGCCTCATGGAAGGGAGCGTTCATGGAGGACAGTGCCGAGAGCATGTGGGTGGCCCAAGCATCCCTCTCCGCCTGGCCGATTGGAAATGGCATATGACGCTGTCGAAGCCGTGGATGGCCGCGTTCCGCTGAGTACTGCGGCGGCCCGCCCCAATACTGTGCTAGAAATGAGGCCAGATGCCATTTGCCAGGCTTTAAGTCATGGGGATAGAGAGGCCTCAACACGGGGTCAGTCTCTACGAACTCATAGAATCGATTAACAAGCTCAACAAAGAACACCTCACCGCCGACTCGTTCGTAGACAGTGATAGATTCAGTTTTGAAGCTCTTGTCATTTTGATTCATAAATTGTTTTATGGCTTGAAGCGGCCAATGATGGGTGTATCTGTGGATAGCCCATTCAGGACAATGGAGGAAGCGCCGAGCCTTTGGTAGTCAAAGTTGCGGTTCCGGACTGGCCTGAGCCATCAATTGCGACTAGCTGTATCATTAACTCTTCCTCTGTGCGGTTGTAATCCAATGTGGATAAGATTGGCAATACGTATCCTGCAAATAGCAAGCTCGGATTCCACGTTGGGCAGAGGTGTATTATATATTTAATGTTCCCGCCCACCTGTGTTGCACTGTACCATGTGAACACCTGATTGGGGAATCGTTGATATGTGAGGGAGGAAGTAATGTCTGGGCCGATTTTGCTAGAGGTGTCTCTTGTGGGGAATATCCGCTCAAGGGCTGTCGTTGCTGATGCGTCCTGTAATGACTTCGGTGAAGTCGTGACTCCTGGAAACGTCTCGCCACTTGAATGAGCGCACGCGACTATCTTCCTTTTGAAAATTACAGTGAAATTACAATAGGACAATTAAATTGACTACAACATTCACCATTGAGGAAGCCGTAGAGCTAGTGCCGTGGCTTCAATCTACTTTTGATAATGTGCGATTCCTGATTGATAAATTGGATAGTCTTGCACGGGATGTTGATGGCAAATCTCTTCAATTGCAATCTGATGGAGGGAATGAAGCTGAAGAAGAGGTGAGTAAGGCGGAGAAATCTCGAAGAGAGGTAGCGCGGGAGGTACGACTTTTGATTGATTCCGTCGAAAAAAAAGGCGTCTTGATCAAGGATATACAGAGAGGTCTCTTTGACTTTCCTTCTTTGAGAGAAGGCAACGTTATATATCTTTGTTGGCTGGCTGGAGAGCCTGATTTGGAATACTGGCACACAATCGACTCTGGGTTCGCAGGGCGTCAGCTGCTGTAAACTGATGACGCCATATTCCGCACGGCCGTCTCGTTATGTTAATCAACCATGTAACCTTTGGAGGCTGAGATGATAGATCAAGAACGTCTGGTTAAGACATTCTGTGACTTGGTTCAAATAGATAGCCCTTCTGGCGAAGAGGAGGCGATATCCCGTGATATTGTGCAGAGATTGGAGGATTTGGGATTCGCAGTTGGACAGGATTATCATGGAAATGTAATTGCATCCGAAGAAGGGGATAATCCGCTTATGCTTGCAGTTCACATGGATACTGTGGAACCGGGCCGTGGGATAAGGCCGATTGTATCAGACGGGCTCATTCACACGGACGGAACGACCATATTAGGAGGTGACTGCAAGGCTGGCATAGCCGCGATTCTGGAGGGACTTGAAGCTATTAGAGATGACCAGATGAAGAGGACGGCTGTTCAGATTGTTATCACCCGTGGGGAGGAGATTGGTCTTGTTGGTGCCAGAAACCTGGATTTTTCTCTGATTGTCGCTAAGGAAGGGATAATATTCGATGGTGATGGCCCAGTGTCCAGAGTTACGGTCTCAAGCCCCACTTATATCAGATGTGATCTCCGCGTCACAGGACGGGCAGCACATGCAGGTTTGGAGCCGGAAAAAGGACTGTCGGCTATTAGGATAGCCTCAGAGATAATCGCCCAACTTCCTCAAGGGCGCATAGATGAGGAGACGACATTCAACGTAGGTAGTATTGAAGGTGGCACTGTGCGTAATGCCGTTCCGGAGTCGGCATCTTTTGCAGGGGAGTTCAGGAGCAGGAATGTCGAGACTCTTGAGATGGTTAGACAGCAGTTTCTGGTCACTGTGGAAGCGGCGCGTAAGAGATATCCGGATGCCGATATTCATGAAGAGTTGGAAACTCAATTTCAGATGTATTCCCTGGCAGGGGATGACAGGATTGTAACCAGAGTCGCCCGTGCTATTGGCGCATTGGAGATGGTCCTAGACATTGGTGCATCAGGAGGTGCAACTGATGCAAACATTTTTAATTTTAATGGTATTCCGTCTGTGGTTGTAGGCATTGCTACCAGAGATATGCACACTACCAGGGAACATTTGGATGTAGGTGAGTTAGTGGATGTAGCTCGGTTTTGTTATGTCTTACTCACCGATCAGGTGCCGGCTCGTAGTTAGTGCGGAGTATTTATTTCTTGGAATTTCTTGGCTCTGCGCTTTGAGTGTCTTTTTTCGTTGTATGTATAGGGCTGTTTGACTCTTTGGCAAATATTAGGAATATTGTGCCTAGAATTCCCACGGCGACTCCATTTGCTACAAGCGCTGTTGTAGCTCCGTACATATCGGCAGCAAGGCCCATAGCAGGCGGAGCCATTAAAATCGCCAGATCACCAATTGAACGTGCCGCACCCTGCGCAATTCCCTGATGACCTCGTGGGCTGATATCGGCTACGTACGCGACAGGCGTAGGTCCTTCAATCCCGTTACCAAGCCCGTATAGGGCCATTCCCATTACAAATAGAATCAGTAAGGAGCTGGTTCCAAGTATTAGAAGCGCTGCAGATACAATTAGAAGCCCAGGTACGATTGTCTTTTTACGTCCGTAACGATCAGAAATCGAGCCTGCAAATGGCAGAAGCAGGAAACCAATGACAGGTGGGATTGTGAAAATCGCCCCAATTTGTCCAGGAGATAAATTGAGGTCGTGTGCAGCCTTGAGGGGCAGCAGTGTGAATTGGGCGCCGCCGCGGCTGAAGAATGTTATGAAGAATACTAACGCAATAAGAATGAATCCCTTAGAGCGGAAGAAGGAATGCTTGGATTCAGGCATTCCTGGATCTGTTGAAGCATTCGGCTGTACGGCCTGAGCGTATGTGCTGGGCGTAAGTTGATTGGTCTTTGTCAGAGTCCTAGACTCAGGCACTTTAAAATATGCCCATATTCCACTGAATAGAGACAATATGCCCACCACAAAGAAGGGTGCGCGTAGCCCCATAAGTTCAGCTATTATTCCTCCAATAGCTGGGCCAAGTGATATTCCCAAGGCAAAGCTGCCCTGGTAGATGCTCATCATTCGGCCACGGTTTGCTGGTGTACTAATATCACCAATGAAAATCACGGACCCCGTGATGAAAGCGGCTGAGCCAATGCCGGAGATGAACCTGTAGACCAGCAGAAATTCCAGAGAGTCTGCGGTCCCGGCCAGAGTATTCCCCAAGGCGGCCACAATGGGTCCTGCCACCAGAGGCACTCTGCGTCCGAATCTCTCAGAGATAATAGCGGCCGGCATGTTTGTTAAGAATCTTGCAAGACCAAAGACGCTGATCACCAACCCGACCATAGCTGTCGAGACTCCAAGAGCATCGGCGTATAGTGGGAGGATTGGTGCCACCATGCCCTGACCGGACGTGAGTAATGCCGTGGAAATGCACAGGAGAAGAATTGTTGGATTAGCTTTTAGGATTGGGATAATATCTAGGCGCAATGAACCACCATGAACTACCATATTGAGAAAGAGTATTGCTACTATATCATAGTAGCGTAATGCTTATATCATTCAGGAAACATTGTGGTGATGTGCCTGTGATTTAGTTGACGGTGGCTATGTCGATTGGTTGGTGCTGTAAGAGATGTGGCTAATGTCCAGGCATATTTTGACTGAGGGGCTAGGATACTTACGGGCTCATTGAAAGGTTGATATATGTGGCTGCATTTCTCTCGAAGATCGGTCTTTGAAGTATTTATAGTTTTCCTGCGGCTGGGTCTTACCTCTTTTGGCGGACCAGTTGCTCACCTGGGCTATTTTAGAGACGAAGTAGTTGAGCGGCGCAAGTGGCTGGATGAACGGGCATATGCCGACCTGATTGCCCTGTGTCAATTCCTTCCAGGTCCAGCCAGCAGTCAAGTGGGAATTGCTCTTGGCCTCAAGCGCGCTGGTCTCCTAGGTGCTCTGGCCGCTTGGATAGGATTCACTATTCCCTCGGCTGTTGTTCTTATACTGTTTGCCTACGGAATCACAGCAATTGGAGACGTTTCAAATGCGGGCTGGCTGAATGGCTTGAAAATCGCTGCGTTTGCAGTTGTTGCCGTTGCAATTTTGGGGATGTCCAGAAACTTGTGTCCGGATAGGCCGAGGGCGACTATGGCCATAGTCGCTGCAATTGCTATGCTGACTTGGCCAACCGCTATCGCACAGGTAGTTATAATAATAATCGCTGGAATCGTGGGATGGCGATTGCTTTCTGCCGACCATGACGGCTCTGAAATGCTCCAACAGTATCCAGGTGGGCGTGTTCTGGCAGTCATTTGCCTATCTTTGTTCGTATTGCTCCTGATAGGCTTGCCGCTGCTGAGGCAGACTGTTACAAATGAATTTGTTCAGGTATTTGACAGTTTCTTCCGTGTTGGCTCTCTGGTGTTTGGGGGAGGACATGTTGTTCTACCGTTGCTCCAGTCAGAAGTCGTGCCTCCCGGATGGTTAACAAATGAACAGTTCATTGCCGGATATGGTGCCGCTCAGGCCGTGCCGGGGCCGTTGTTCACTTTCTCAGCGTATCTGGGAACAATCTTTCATGGCCACTTGAACACTGGCACCGCGAACGCCTGGATAGGAGGACTGTTTGCCCTGGGAGCCATATATCTACCATCTTTCCTTTTGGTAATAGGTGTTGTTCCGTTTTGGGACCAATTACGAAGGTACGGTGCATTCAGAAAGGCGACTCGAGGCATAAACGCGGCGGTTGTAGGTCTTCTACTTGCGGCACTATACAATCCTGTGTGGACAAGCGCTATGCACACACGAGAAGATTTTGGACTGGCACTTGCGGCTGTTGCACTTCTAGTGTTATGGAAATGGCCACCGTGGCTTGTAGTAGTGTTGGCAGCTTTGGGAGGGCAATTGATAGCGGTTTTTTAGAGGAAACACAGTGAATGTCAATGTAATGCGGGAATATTATAAAGTTCATCTACCCGTTGGCTTGAGTCATGTTGTTGTTTGCCCATGCCTTGATCAGGTGATGTGCGATTGCTATAGGCCCGGGAACTGTCAGGACCTCACTTGTTCCTTTGAGCGCCATCAAGACCTCGTCGCGATGGAACCAGCGCACGTCTAGCATCTCTTCATCGTCTATAGAGATGTCCGTCGTAGCCGCTTCCGCATGGCATCCGATCATAAGTGAAGAAGGGAATGGCCAGGGTTGAGATGAGAGGTAGCGGACATTTTTGATGGCAATTCCAGATTCTTCCATGACCTCCCTAGCTACGGCCTCCTCTATTGACTCTCCCTGATCAACAAACCCCGCCAATGCAGAATACCTGTTGGTACTGGCCCCGCGACCACGTGACTGCCCAAGAAGACACCATTCACTGTCAGCAACAACCGTAATTATGACTGGGTCCGTGCGTGGATAGTTTACAGCCTCGCACTTTGAGCATTTTCGTGTCTGTCCACCGCGTGTGGCAAACGTTTCATGCCCACAGGTAGAGCAGAAGCGGTTGCGTCTGTGCCAGTCTACCTGTGCTCGTGCCTGAGCGACTATTCCTGAGTCCGAGCCGCTGAGGAGTTCTGTGACAGTCCTTGCATCGACATATTTGTAGCCACCATCACTTAATTCCTGCACAGTGATCACTTGACCGGATATGTCTACTACGAAATGGGCTATCCCATTAAGCAGGCCGAGAAATTTAGGGTCGGTGTCTATTCTGAGTCGGCGAATCTCATCTATGCTTAGCCAGACCAGACCTTCGTCGATACCTTGCGAAACCGGGACGTTCAGGTCATTCATGGGAAGAAATCTGCTAGCAGGATTTCTGGAAATATCAGTTAGCCATTGTTCATCACGGCGTTCACGTTCGCCTCTATCGAGTGGATTGCCGGAGTAAATATGTGAGGTGCTCATTTATCTGGTTCCGTATCTTTAGGTTGTTAGTTCATTATACAACGTTACTCTTGGATGTACTGGCTTGATTCACAAAGAGAATATATTCAACTGGTCAACGTGCATGAGTGTTTGCAGGTGCGATCTGAATGCAGGAAACCTGTGGCTAGGGTTCTAGTTTGGGGAGTTGCATCAATTCTATTCTGACGTCATCAGGTCCCTGGATAAAAGCTATCCGAGAGCCTGTTGGAGAGTTGCTTGGGCCTTCTAGAAGCTTAGCGCCAAGGTCTTTTAAGCGTTTGATCTGTGCATCAATGTCATCTACTTCGATACCGAAGTGTTCCAGACCCCAGTGAACGGATGCGGATCCATCCCCCATTTGCTCGCCGGTTCCAGCAGCTGAAATATTCACGATGATTCCGTTCGAAGTCTGACAGCGGACGAACCTGCTTCCAGATGCGCGTACTGAGTTGCTCAATATCTCAAAATTGAAGGCGGAGACGTACCAGTCTGCACTTTTTTCTGGGTCAGATGCCTTTAGATGAACGTGGTTGAATTTGTATGTCATTAGAATTGCTCCCTGCTTTATTTTGGATATGGCGTCTGTTTGGAACCTATCTAGATTACTTGTTCAGTAATGGTTGATATTCTTCACAAGCCACAATGTTGGCATCGCAACAAGTATAAGTTCGGTGGCAGTTATGATACTTGGAATACATCTGCGATTGAGCTGTATATTTTTAACATCAATGTAGTTATTTGCAGATTATTCACCTATAGGTAGACCGTATAACTGTACATAAATTCTCAATCATGGTCTAGTAGAATCTTTGAAAGGGTCGATTATAAGAATCCCATTAATAGATTTATATAGCGTGAGTAAGAGACTTATTGTATTGACAGGGAGTCAGAGCGTCCATACACTCGTTTCATCCTATTCTTGGGATGCAAACTGGAACTACAAACGTCAGGCGCTGAATTTAAAGGACATATAACGGAATTACGACTTTTTATACAGAAAGCGAGATAATATTCGACTAGCCAGTCGTTTGATATTCCATTTGGTATGCCAGATCCCTGGTTACATTGAGATTTCTATTGTGATATGCAGTAAGGGCTGATAAGGACTATGTATGTATACAATCAAGATATTGTCTTGGAACGTAAACGGCATTCGTGCAGTTCTGAAAAAGGGATTGCTCGATTGGTTAGCTGAGGAATCCCCGGATATTCTGTGCCTTCAGGAAACGAAAGCATCACCTGAACAGCTAACCAGTGAGTTACTTGAAATACCGGGATATAAGGCGTATTTCTCATCGGCTGAACGTAAGGGATATAGCGGAGTAGCCATATACACTAAAGTTGAACCAACTGCCGTCCAACGCGGTTTTGGAATCTCAGAATTTGATAGCGAAGGTCGTATACTCATAGCAGACTACGAGTATTTTACTCTCGTCAATATCTATTACCCGAACGGTAAACGGTCTCCAGAACGCCTTGATTATAAGATGCGCTTTTATGTTGCATTCCAGGCTGCTATGAACGACCTCAGGGCGAGAGGTAAACACTTGGTGATATGTGGGGATGTGAATACAGCACATAAAGAAATGGACATAGCAAGGCCCAAAGAGAATGGGAAGATCTCTGGTTTTCTACCTATGGAGCGCGAGTGGATGGATCAGTTTTTTGAGAATGGCTATATTGATACATTCAGGATGTTTAACCAAGACTCCGATAACTACACATGGTGGGACCAAATGACGCGTGCGCGAGACCGCAACGTTGGGTGGCGTATTGACTATTTCTTCGTAGATGAAAGTCTGCGGAATTATGTGTCTAATGGTTGGATAATGCCTGAGGTATTGGGCTCAGATCACTGTCCGATAGGCTTGGAAATAACAGTCTAAATGAGTTGCTACGCAGTGTGATAGGCGCACTGCCAAGTTCACTCCATAAACTTTTGTGTCTTATGGCTGTAAAATTCTAGACTTTAGGAGTCCTATGGAATGCTGTAGCTAGCTTGTGGCCCAATGGATTCCGTTCAGCACTATCTTTTGAAACTCAGATATCTCGAAGCTGTGGCCGTTATGACCCAGTAGTGTGACGAATACTTTGCCATCTCCATAATTTCTGGTCCAGCCCAGTGGGAACGTGCCTGCAGGCATGTATTTAGGATTTCCTCCCCATTGGTGAGTTCCATCTTGAGAATTAGCGCTCATGAATACGTCGTTGTCGTTGCTGTACTCAATGCCCATGTATAATTCATCTGTGGTTTCAAAGCTAGAAATACCTGCCACTCCCGGGTGGCTTGGGTTCTGTATGTCAACTGTGAAATGTCCGTATGGTGGGTGAAAACTTGTCCCAGTAACCCATCCACCTCCGGTAATATCACGATACTCGGGCCAGTTGTTCGGTATGCAACCCGCGATGTGGATGCAGATAAAACCCTTGCCGCTCAGTATGAAGTTCTTCATGCCGTCTTGTTCGTCCTTGTTAAGGGCAGTTTCGTTGGTTCTCAGCGTATTGAATACCAAAGCGTCGTACTGGCCCATCTCCACTGCATCGCCCAGAATACTGGCCTCCCAATGCACTGTCACATCGTGCCCAGCGCTTTTGAGGAATCGTTCCAAGATAGGAGTGGATTCCTCGTACGGATGCTTTCCTCCGGAGATTATAAGTAGGTTCATTGTTCTCTTTTCACTTTTTATTTTTCACTATGATTCGTACACTGGGGTCGTGTTGGTTGATATTGAAAGTGGTTGTTTGGCGTACGATACCATATCCTACGACTGGTCGTCTTCTGGTAGGTCGTCCCACGGAATTCCTCAATGCCGTCAGTGTACATTGCAGTGCGTTTCAGTCTGTTTCCAAGTCACACTCATAGCATAGGCAATAGAAGAATTTAATTGACTGACCATGAGTATGGTGGTAAATTTGGCGCTAATTCCTGCTGCAGACGATTAAAGAGCAGCGATTTTGTTATCAATTTAAAAATGCGAGGGTTGATTGCTTGAACTGGATGGCTCATACAAACTAACCTATTTGTACTGATATTATCACGGCAGTATGCCGATGGAGAATGAATGGAAGATGTTTTTGTAGCAGTTGCAATAGGTGCCGCCGCTCTGGTGGCGCTGCCATAATGCTCCCTGTACTGGTGTGGTCATTTGGTATAGTTGAATCGGTTCCAATTCTTACAATTGCTCAGTTGATGGGCAACCTTTCAAAGGTGTGGTTTAACAGGACTGAGTTGTCCTTTTCGGTAGTTAAGTGGTTTGGGCTTGGAGCAGTGCCTGCCGCAGTGTTAGGGGGGGGTGCTATTTGCCAATAGGCCTGCCGGTTCTCTTGTCCGTTTGTTGGGAGTATTCATGCTGCTAATGATTGTTTATCGGCATAGCTCCTGGGGCAAGAACGCGCGAATAGGTCTGCGGGGCTTCTTCCCACTGGGAGTAATCTCTGAGGTTATCTCTTCTGTAGTAGGTGTAGTGGGTCCTTTCATGGCGCCATTTTCCTCGCATATGGCTTGGGTAGAGGTGCGTATATTGGTACAGAAGCCTTGGCTACTGTGATGATGCACGTCACGAAGTTGAGTGTGTACGGTGGCTATGAGCTAATAAACTTGAACATAGCAGTGATCGGCATGGCCATTGGGTCTGTAATGTTTGTGGGATCATATCTGGGCAAACAGATACTAAAACGCCTGCCAGCAGCTAGGTTTCCTTTGATAATTGACGCTGTGTTACTGGAGTCAGGTCTGCTATTCGTAATTGGTGGAGAGCGTTAGGAATATATGAATGCCGTCCGAGTCGCTGTTAGTTGGCACTCCAGGTTCAATATTTGTATGGTGCGGTACGTATACAAGGACAGCGAATTAGATGGCAACAACGTAAGATTGGTAATTAGAGGCACTTAACGTAGATATTACATACTTCTTGTGCAAAAAATGTGCTTATTGTATCACGAGACTTATTAACCAATTTCCCTCATATCTGAGGCGTATTCGGCAGTTCGCCTTACCGCGTGTACTGTCTTGGTGTACGCTGAGTATCTAATCTTATATAGGAGGTAACAGAGATAGTGGAATATCGAAAACTTGGCAGCCTTGAAGTCTCTGTCATTGGTCTGGGAACACTCAGGACTTTTGATGTGACATCAGAAAATGACATCTCCAGATGTCGGCAGATAGTGGAGAATTGCATAGCAAGCCATGTGAACCTCATAGATTGTGCTTCTATGTACGGTAATGCCGAAAAGATAGTTGGTATTACTACATCTGACCAGCGCGATAAATTTTATTTGACTAGCAAAGTGCGGTGCGAGGGTAAGGAGGAAGGTGTTGCACAGATTGCCCGGTCATTCGAGTTGTTTAACACTGAATACATAGACCTGTATCAAGTCCATAACATGATTGATTGGCGGATACACCTCAACACACTGGATGCATTGAAAGATCAGGGCAAGATTGGCATGGTTGGTGTGACAGCTATGGTGCATGAGGCTTATCCTGAGATAATCAAATTGATGAAATCGTCCCGTATTGACGCGGTACAGATACCTTATAACGTCATGGAACGGGAATGTGAATCTGAACTGCTTCCTGTTGCTGAAGATTGCGGTATTGGGGTGTTGGTTATGGAGCCTCTGAAAAAAGGCAGATATGTAAAAGATCTTAAACAGCAGCCTGACCTGACACCACTGGCTGATTTCGGGATACAGACGTGGGGTCAAGCGCTCTTGGCTTGGGTTATTGCAGACCAAAGGGTGAGTGCGACTATCCCTGCGACATCTAGGCCTGAGAGGATATTCGAGAATGTACTAGCAGGCTCTGTGGCCATGTTGCCTCAAGAACTGCGCGACTATGTAAGGCAGGAGACGGAACGGTGTCTGTAGTAATGACAGCGTAAATACAGGCTTCCTCACTGATGTTGGCCATAGCGTTGTTTCAAATGCCTTGCACCTGGCATTTCCAGAACTTGTTAATTTAGAATGTTCATTACAACCGGGGTAGATTACTAGATCAATCTAGGTTATATAATCAAATACAAAAAGGAAGGCGCTCCCATTTGGGAGCGCCTTCCTTTTTCCGTTTCTTTCTACCCTACTTGCCCTGGATTATTCAGACAACCACAGTCGGTCATGTAACCGCTGCTGGGAGTATGTACCAAGGTTGTAGTACCTATTGCCCTTCAATTCCCATCTGTTTGGCCATGCTACGTTCATAGTACCTAAGTGCAGAGCGGTTGTCCGCTCATTCACTATGTACTCCTCCAAGGCCAAAATCAGCTCAGAACGACGAGCCTGGTCAAGACTTACGTCCAGCTCTTCTACCATGGCGTTAATTCTTTCTGACTCCGCATCGGAGGCTGCGCCGTCACCCTTCCAACCCTTAACATCGCAGTCTGGGTTGGTTGTCCAACCGGTGTGCCAGCCCCATGCTGCATCACTCGGGTCAGCAGCGTATGACTGCTTGATCGGGGTGGCGTTAGCTTCTGCCCTAATTGTGTATAGACAGTCGGTCGCAATGTTTCCGTATGTATCCACATACTTCACATCAAACTCCCATCCAAGATGCTTCTTGAACTGGTCCAGTCCCCAGAGGCTGATTTCACGCCTGCTCAGCAACTGAATTATGTACTGGTCTGTCGTGGGTCGGTTACCCTCTCCGAATGCTACGTCCAACAGTCTATTGGCCTCTGCTATATCTGCATCTTTGGTTGCAGGATTCCAGCCTGGGAGCTTCATGAACTCCTCTGAGGGCTTGCCCCAACCGCTGTCTATGTGAAGCATGTAAGCGGGGCTAGACATCTTGATGTCTCCAACTGTGCTGAACTCGTCCCAGTCGCCTCTGTCCAAGAACAGCTGTATTGCCCAACGTACTTCCCACTTATCGAATGGGGGTCTCAGGGGGTTAAGCCTAAAACCAGAAATGTGGTTGTACCTGACTATTTGCTGCTCAATGATGTCCGAATATTGTGTCTGTATCTGTGACACTTGAGCCTTGGTTACTCCACTGCTACCATGACCGGCCTGATGTACCTTGCCAGTCACCAATGCAGCAAACTTGGTGTTGTAGTCTTGGATTGCAAAGAAGTCAAACCCATCTGCAAAGGGCGCACCCTCTATGAAGTAGTTGGGGTTCTTCCTTACCTTCATCACGGTCTGTGAGTCGGCAGAGAATGGTATCTGCGGCCCAGTACCCATGTTGACCATGTACCCTTCCATATTGGCGGTAGACTGTATGCCAGGCCACTCGGCATCCATCCACTCACGATACTCCTTGTCCCAGATCGAAGTACCTCCAGCCATCCATGCAAGAGTGGCATTCCGATAGTGGGTGAAGTTCAAGACCGCAGTCTTGCCCGTTGCACCATCTGGGCATGTCACCTCATCAAGGTGCTGCATGTATGTCCGCATCTGTTTTGCACTTGATGCATATGTCTCAACTGGAGGATTGGCAAACCATTCTAGGCTGGCCTTTACGTCCTCACATACCAACTCGGTGCCATATCCTGGCGCACCTTGGTCCTTGCCCCAGCCTTCTGACTGGAACTGAACGTTGTCTCTCAGATAAAAGGTGTACTTGAGTCCGTCCGCTGATATCTCATAACTCTCACACAGGTCGCATATAGGCGCATCCTGGATGCTTCCCCATGGATCCATCATCAGAAGGCTGTTATGCGCTGCAAACTGCCAGCGGCTGAATGCGCTGTAGCCAAGGGTGGCTTGATACCTTGTAGCTGTGCGGGGGTCAGCTGTCTTGATTATTCCGCCGTACTGGGGCTCTCCCCATTCGGCCTTGTATCCGCGGTGCCCCTTCAGGTAGTTGACCCAGTCATCCCTGTAGTCAAGCTGTACACCTGGCACTGCAGTTGCGGCTGGCTCTGCTATTGCAGAGGAAGTAGCTACCGGAGCGCTGGTGGCTACCGGAGCGCTGGTGGCTGCCGGAGCGCTGGTGGGTGCTGCCGTATCACCTCCGCAAGCAAGTGCTACAACCGCGATTGTAGCCGCGAGAACTGTGAGCATGGGCCTTAATTGAAACGCGAGACGCAATTTCATAGTCCCTCCTAAGAGAATATTGTTACGAAGCCTATCACTGAGCTATATAATTTGTCAATAACTTGGAATGCGGATTAAACATGTTTTTACTATATTTCCCCCCCCTACGAGCATATTGCCTTGAAGGCTATAATTACGATGTGAAATTGTTAATTATTTGGGATGTGGTACATATGTCCAAAATTAATCACGAGCGGAATAAATTTGGATGCGCGTGATTGCGTTTAGTCTGGAGTAGCACTCCAGACTGTAAAGTTTCCGCCTGTGGTTGTGGGGCCACCAGAGACACCGATCTCGGCCTTCTTCTTGATCTGCCGGGCGCCTGCTCGTCCCTGCAGTTGTTGAATGCAGTCTGTGTGCATCCAAGTACGCGTGCGTCCGCTACCTGCATTGCCGCCGCTGGGAGAGACAGGGTTTGGGCCTTCAATGCTGATGTCTGTCTGGTAGAGGTCCAACGCCTCTCCTCTCTCTATTCCAGCATATTTCAGCCCTTCAATGTGAAATTGGTGGAATAGAGTGTAGCCGTCATACATATTCTCAAATGACAGATCACTGGCAGTGATTCCGGCACCTTCGTATATTTTGCGGCCTGTGCTGTCAGTGGCTTGTTCGCATTCATCCAACGTTTGAACACTGCTCTTTACTTTGGTTCTGTCAGATGCGTGGTTGAGAATATAAGCTGGAGGCTGCTTCATGTCCTTTGCACGATCTGCGGTTGTAAAGAGATAAGCGACCGCAATTTGAATAGGCAAGTCACAATCGTAGAGATTCGCTGGTTTAGCGACCCAACGAGATGTCAGGTAATCCTCTACGGTTAATGCTTCTGGACGATGCTGTGCCCAGAACCCCTCTGGAAATAGCAGTCCATTCCTTTTTTCATTTACCACAAAAGGTGCCAGCATGTCATGGTTCTTGCCGTATTTGCGGCAGTATTGATCAAACAGGTAGGCAAAAGTTATTGCGGCGGCTCCCCAACCCCATGGATTGGTCCATTGGGAGGCGCCTGGGGCATCATCCAAGGCATTGGATCCTGAGTCGTGGCCGTAACGGCCTGACAGATTGTTCCAGGTTTTCAGTACAAGGCATGTCTTAGTGAGTCCGTCACCTACTGCCTGAGCCGCAACTACTACTGCGTCTGACATGCATGTGCGGGCATGCATAGTGAATTGAACATTGCTCAACTCAGGCATATTCTTGAGAATCCACTCAGCGCTCATGGAACTGAGCCCATCGTTTAGATTGTCGGTGGGTGTGTATGCCTTAGCAAAATCCTCAGGGATTGGATTGGTTGGTGACCAAAGATCTCCAGTAGTGGCTGCGGGTACGACAACCAATCCATCTACTTGATCTGGTGAAACTCCAGCGTCTTCCATGGCGTTGCGTAGTGCAAGAATAGCCCAAGAGCCTATGCTGGACTCAAGCCTCTCATCCCAGCGCCGTGCAGTAGGTGAGTGTCCAATGCCTACTGCGGCTACCTTTCCTTTGTGCTCCCATACTCCCAAACCTTCAGTTGTTCTATAGAGTGAGTTTGGTGCGTTCTGAGTTGGTGCCATTGCCGTCCTCTTTTCAATCTATTATTTCGGACACAGACAATAATTCACTAGGATACGATTTGCCATTCTGGGATTTTTTGACCGGATTGGGTATCCACAAACTCCACCTGAACCTTGGAGCCGACGGGAACTTGGTCGACCTTGGTTCCTGGTAGATTGGAGAAGAAGTTAATAGTTGGGTCTTCTTCAATGTGAATTACAGCTACGTTATAGGGTTGCTGTGGGACCCACATTCTGAGACGTGAGTCATGCACTACAACGTATCCGTTTATCGTGCCGCGGCCACTCACCTCACTCCACTCCAGTCCGCTGGCAGAGTCGCAGTCAGAGCACACGCTTTCCGGCGGATATTGCATCCTGTTGCAAGACTTGCAATGTTGCACTATCAACCGTCCCTCGTTACAGGCGTTCCAGAAAGGAGCGCTCAGCTCATTTGGCACTGGAATTGGTCTCTCCAATTCTCACCTCCGCACGAAATTTCGCGACGCGCGAATGTTATTGTGAAATGCTGACTTAGTCAAGTTTGTATTCGTTAAAATATGAGTAATATGTAGCGAATAATATGTATTTTTGTTAAAATATCGTGATGAGGGATGTAACACCCTATTTGCAGCGGACTAATGCTATCGATTATCCTCTTATTGCTGTAATATCAAGTCTGTGAAATCCATCCACTCCAGCGTGAGTATCTATCTAGCATTAGTGACATAGCTGACTTCTCTCTATGTTTGACGGGTATATGTAGATGCTATAAATATGCACTCCGGGTGATGATTCGGCCACTGTTACCATCTCGGCGATGTTTCTGACAATTCCCCTTGTAATCGGTATTTTGGGCGTGCAATTTACCAAAAAACTACTGTAAACAAGCATCTCAATATCCACGATGGGGTACACTTAGAGGTGTATTGCGTTGTAAATAACGTGGTGGCCTGTGTGTCCTTACGTTTTGAACCATAACCTGACGATAAGAAAGAAATCATGATCAATATGGAAGGCACAGAACGTTCCAACATAAGACGAGGCTTGCTAGTTTCAATAGTAATTAAGGAAAACCAACGGACAGGAAAACTAACCGACGGAATTGTTGAAGCCGCTTTGATAAACTCCGAAATTCACCCACATGGCATAAAAGTCCGGTTGGAAAGTGGTCGAGTTGGTCGTGTCAAGAAAATAGCAGTGGCGAGGTAATTTCTTTATATGGCCTTCATAAATATGCAGGGGATATCCCTTTCCTATAGTGGTGTTTCCATTTTCGACGAGATTGATTTAAACGTTGAACGGAGAGAAAGGATCGGCCTGGTAGGAAGGAATGGATCCGGAAAATCAACACTGTTGCGATTGATAGAGGGAAGCGTCAAACCGGACTCAGGCACCGTTTCAATTCAAAGAGGTGTGCACTCTGCCTATCTTTCACAAAAAGTGCCAAATGAGATGTCAGGGACTGTGTTTGATGTAGTAGCTAGCGGCAGTAAACAATACGCTGATTTAGTCAGGAAACAACGATCTATCGGACTTCTGAGCGAAGACATGCCGACTCTACCTGAAGAATTGGGTCGCATTCACGATACCCTTGAGATGCAGGAAGAGTGGTACAAGAGTGAACAGATTAGCAAAATGCTCTCTCAGCTTGGGATGGATCCTGGTCGTGCTTTCAATTCCCTTTCCGCCGGCCTTAAGCGTCAAGTGCTCTTAAAGAGAGCGCTTGTTGGTGAGCCGGAGATACTCCTGCTTGATGAACCGACTAACCATATGGATATAGATTCCATCAAGGAACTGGAAGAGATGATGCTTCGTTTTGGAGGATCTCTGATCTTCGTAACCCATGACCGTATGTTCCTGCAGAGAATTGCCACTCGAATTGTGGAAATAGATCGAGGGAGCCTGTTTGATCAGACCTGCGATTATGAGACATTCCTGGAACGGCGTAGTGCTGACCGCGAGGCAGAAGAAACACGAAACGCTCTGTTCGATAAAAAACTGCAACAAGAAGAGCATTGGGTTAGGGGAGGCATTAAAGCAAGGCGGACGCGCAATGAGGGTAGGGTGAGAGAATTAAAAAAAATGCGCGATCTGCGGAGCTCAAGACGGGAACGACCGGGTGCTGTGAAAATGGAAGCCCATGAAGCCGAGCGTTCCGGAACGTTGGTTGCAAAAGCTGAGAACATTGACTTCAATTATGGCGATACACAAATAATCTCAAATTTTTCCACCACTATTCTGAAGGGCGACAGGATTGGCATCCTGGGCCCAAACGGCAGTGGCAAAACAACCCTCTTGCGTATTCTTCTTGGTATGCTGAGTCCTGTAACCGGAATAATCCGCCTTGGAGTTAATTTGCAAATCAGCTATTTCGACCAACTCCTGGAACAATTGGACGAGAGCAAGACAGTCATTGATAACGTGGCTGACGGCACTGATACAGTCACTGTAAATGGGAAAACTCGTCACATAGTCGGTTATTTGCAGGATTTTCTTTTTTCCCCAGATCAAGCCAGATCTCTTGTCTCTGTTCTTTCTGGCGGAGAGCGCAACCGCCTCATGCTCGCCAGCCTTTTCACGCGGCCATCTAATCTCCTTATCCTGGATGAACCAACCAACGACCTTGATGTAGAGACTCTGGATCTCCTTGAGGATCTTTTGATGAGTTACACAGGAACGATTTTATTAGTAAGTCATGACAGGACGTTTATTAATAACATCGTGACAAGTACGCTCGTTTTTGAAAGTGACTCCGTCGTAAACGAATACGTTGGTGGATATGATGACTGGCTACGGCAGCGTCCACAGCAATCAAAGCGAGGTAAGATATCTGTTAACAAGCAAGCTGACCAAACGGCTAAGGTGCACAGCGCAAAGTTGAAGCTTGGGTTTAGCCAGCAA
The DNA here is from genome assembly GCA_963580875.1 of Dehalococcoidia bacterium. GTDB lineage: Bacteria > Chloroflexota > Dehalococcoidia > Lucifugimonadales > UBA2985 > JASLXI01. Next base: position 15,894 of record CAUZMC010000012.1, on the reverse strand, counting down.
AAAGAACTAGATGCATTGCCAGATACAATTGGTCTGCTCGAAAGAGAACAGGATGAGTTGATTCAAGCAATGGGAGCCCCTGCATTTTACAAGAGGGACAGTGTTGATATCGTTGCGGCGAATGATAGGTTAGAGGTGCTAAAGAAGTTGCTGGTCGATACTTATGCCCGTTGGGAAGAACTGGAGCAAATTCGATTAGATGGTGAAAATAATAGGTTGTCAAAATAGAGGATGCCAAACAGTAAAACCCTCATCTTTGGGATTTCCTGTATTGAACCCAAATGTCTGACTGGTACTTGTATCTCATAAAATGCCGTGACGGCACTCTCTATACAGGCATCTCAACAGATGTCGATAGACGGTTCGCCCAGCATCAGGGCGTAGGGAATACAGGATCGAAATACCTCAAAGGTAGGGGGCCTTTGAGCCTAGTCTTCCAAGAGAAACTGGGGTCTAGGAGTTTGGCATTGAAGGTGGAACACAGAGTAAAAAAGATGTCAAAGGCAAAGAAAGAGAAACTGATTGAGGTCAGTGGATATGTTGGGCAACTCATGGATCGTGTGAATATCTAATCCTTTTTATGCAAGGTAAAGATAGGTGGTATATAGATTGCATTATTCTGATTTCAACCATATTATCCACAGAGTACAATCATCCTGCTTAACAACCGCTCTACACCTTTGTTGCCTAAACACTTAAGTGGAGTTGCATTTAGCAGGTCAGGGATCATGTGTGCGGCACTGCGGACGGCTATGCCCAATTGCTAGCCGGCAAAGGTCTTGCGATAGGCGGGATCGGAGAACACCAACTCAAAGCCGCACGACTCATACAGCCGAATGGCTGGCAGGTTGAACGGGTTGGTTTTTACGACTACAGACGTGACTCCGAGCGCCTTTAGCCTAAGCAACGCCTCGTTCGTAAGAGCACGCATAATCCCTCTGCGACGGAACTTTGGAAGGCATCCCACTGGCTCGAACTCGGCCACACTGTTTTTGGAATCAATCCAGCATGTGCAGCAGGCGGCAAACTCCCCTTCCTCGGTGACAGCCACAATATCCAGGTCTTGCCGATAACCGGGCAGCTTCATCACGTTCTTGTAAATCCTCGTCCTGCGATCGATTTCGGCACCAGTCAGCACGGCCACTACCGGACGTTCTGACTGTTCGGGTAATCCTGGCAATTCAAAATCCAGCGTGGCGAACGCCTCCCGCTGAATCATAGTGCGCTCAGTGGCTTCATGTTCACCGGCAACACTACGCAGTTCTATTCCTGTTAATGGAGATTGTTGTTCAACGTCATCCAGCATCCGCGAAAAATGAGGTTCACCCTCAATGCGATCATCGCGGACATATCCATGTTTTATAAGTAACTCTTGCCACCGGGAGTCCTGGTATCCTCCAATCTGCATGCTGGTCTCACCTTCAGATTGTCGAGCAATTACACGATGGCGTTCCTCAAGCCATTCAAGCATATCCTCTTCCATACCACGGTGACGATGGTCAGGATGGATAAGCACATCCCCCGCTTCGTAACCCTCAATCCACGCGAATCCAAGTGTCTCGCCATTCTGGGCGTTCCATAGACATATGTTTGGATAAGGCTGGTCGAGCGTTTCCTCCCGTTGTGTGCCTAAATTCCAGTAGACATCGCCAATGTGGAACCGGTTATGCGCCCCGTCCCGCTGCCACGATTCTGACACCAGCATGAGCATAGCGGTCATATCGTCCAGCCCTGCATATTGGTGTGAGTTGTACATAATGGCGCGAATTCTACAAGGTTAGAAAACCAATCGCAAGATTGCCCTGGTTCGAAGTAGGGAAAGTTTTTGATATCGCCCCGCCAGACTCACTTTCGGGAATGTGCACTGTCTAGGATGACAGTCTGACCATGATCGTTTGATGCGAATCGTGAACACCCGACCCTGCCAAGTCTCCACATTGCGCTATGTGAACTTACCAATAGGTCAGGATCGGAAAATCAGTTCTTCGTACAGTGGGTAGTTCATCCAATGCCCGTATTTGCCGCCGTATATCAAGCGTGGTTGACCTTTATATATTGTATATAGTTGCGGTTGTGATAATAGACAAAGATAGGTCATTAGCGTGTGGAATTTGAGCTAATGTTGTATATTGCTTTAGAGGGATCTCATGGTAGAGAGTTATACTGATATCAAGTTAACTTTGGGTTTTTGAAGTTCCTTGAGGGATAAATGGCCTACATAGGGGCGTTAAGAAATTCTATCCTGTCCAAGCTGAGCCCACTAAAGAGCAGGAATTTCGCTCTTCTCATGGCAGGACGAGCCAGTTCCAATATGGGCCGAAGTATGCGTGTGTTCGCTCGTGCCTGGTTGGTGCTTGAGATAACTGATTCGCCATTTCTGCTTGGTGTGGTCACTGCATCACTATCATTGCCGTCGATGTTCATGCCATTCCTCGCAGGGATTCTGGCCGACAGAATGGACCGTCGGAAGCTTCTAATATATACAGAGTTCCTGCTGGTGGTGGTGTGGACCGCTGTGGCTGTAGACATAACTCTGGGCTACATTGAATGGTGGCATCTATCAGTGTCCGCTGTTCTTAGCGGCATGATCCAATCCTTTGGTCGTACGGGCCATCAGGCCATACTAGCAAATTTGGTGGCTAAGGATGAATTGCATCGTGCTGTCGCTATCGATTCTGTCGTCCAACACTGGCCCAACGCCGGAGGATTGCTTATTGCGACTCTGGTTATAGCGACGATAGGAACAGGGGGGGTTTTTTGGATTACTGCCGTTGCTCAGCTCTTAACCGGCATCACGCTTCTACTGATGCATTGGGAATACGCAGAACCACCAGAAGCGGCGAAGCGGAGTGTGCGGAGTAACCTTGTGGAAGGATTCAAGTATATTCAAGGAGAGTCCGTGCTTGTTGGGCTGATTCTTATAGGTGCTATTGCTACTATTTTCGGCGGTGCAACTCAGTTCCTCATGCCTTTTTTCGCTAGAGATATCTTGGGCGTGGGGTCAGGTGGGCTAGGAGTTCTCTTGCTTTTCAGCACCTTAGGTGTTTCTTTTGGGTCAATCATTGTTGTAAGTGTTAGCAGCATTTCTCGTCGCGGTCTCTTGCTTCTAGTCTCGGTAATACTCGGCACCATATTTAGGGTTGGCTTTTCTCAATCAGAGATATTCTACATTTCCCTTGGCCTTGTATTTGGTATGGGCATGTTTAATACACTGCGCATGACTATGGTGCAAATGATGATGCAGCTCATGGCCCCTGATCATCTGCGAGGTCGCGTCATGAGCTTGCGAGTTTCCATGCAGGGTCTCTCTTGGATCGGTGTTCTGGCATTAGGAGGTTTGGCAGAATTTGTGGGTGCAGCCACTACGGTTCTCATTGCAGCGGTTGTATCTGGACTGGCTTCGCTGGCAGTCTTCGCTAGAATGAAAAGCCTTAGAGAATTCAGATAATGTCACTCACGAAAAACTCAGGTTATAGCTAACCTGATGTCTATTATCCCACTTATTTGTAGCACACACTGTGGCGCTTAAATGAGACATCATACTATGGACATGGGGCAATAATTACTTCGGAGAGCTTGGGGAATGGTGCTTGGGTTATACTTTAGAACGCTGTCCAGAACTCTTAGATGGTGTGAGGCATGTGTGAGATAGCACTGACAATATCATTGATATAGGTACATTCAAAGTCTAATTCTTTTAAGCGCTTTACTATGTCTCTTGTCCTGCCAACTTTAACGCACCTTTGCATTGCAGGCATGGTAAGCTTCTAATCCCCCAAGTATCTATTGAGAACTTGTCGATCTACCGCTGCCTTGAGGGCTCTGGCGCACCTTAGGAAGTTAGGGAAAGCTAGGATGCCTTCTCTGGTGAACCTCTTGTTCATAGCCTCTTCTGCGTTGGGATTCAGCCTAGGATAGCCGTTGGATGTGATGGCAACGATAGGTTTTGGGGAATTTTCCTGAGCTTCCTTGAGAATCCTCACGCGGTCCTCGAAGAATTTATCATCGCTGACAAGCCGTCCTGCCGGGACTTCAAGAGCAATCAGATCGACATTTGCGTCTCTGGACAGGACATTTACAATTCTTTCGAAATGCTCTGCTGGAGCCTGCTGTATGGGATTCACGAAGTTCCCGCCGATTAGATTCAGAAAGGAACCAAGCTCTTTGTATGAAGTGTCTGTGAGGGGGACGACTTTGAAGCCATTCTTTGAGAAGACGTTGGCCATGTCTGTAGAGTGCCCTCCCGTTGATGCGTAGAGTCCGAGGTTGTAGCCAGAAGCGAATGGTAGAAGAGAAAGGGTTTTGACAGTGTCAATCATCTCGTCCTGAGATTCAATGGGCATTGCACCGCAGCGGATCAAGAGGTTATTCCAAAGAGATTCCTGTATGTAGGAAGTGCCGGTGTGGGCCTGAGTGGCTCTGGCGGCGTCCTCGGTTTGGCCAACTTTCCATACAAGGACAGGTTTTTTATTGACGGCCGCTCGCAGACTTTCAAAAAATCTGTGCGGGTTTCGGACGCCTTCTAGGTAAATTCCGATTACTTTGGTCTCGTCATCCTGCGCAAAGTAATCGAGATAATCCGGCACATCAAGAACCATACCATTGCCCATACTGATGCATTTACTCATCTTTACATCATATGCGTTGGCCTCAGCTACCATTCCTGATGCCATTGAGCCGCTTTGGGATATGTAGCCGAAGTTGCCGCTTTCGCCGTAGTACTGGTTTGCACTCTGTCTTATTCCAGCAGCTGGGTTGAATACACCCATGCAGTTTGGACCAACAATCAATAGGCCGGATTTCTGGGCCATGTCACTGATTTCACGATCTAGCCTTATTCCCTCTTCCTCTCCGGACTCCTCGAATCCGGCGGTGTAGATGTGAACTATGGCCACCTCTTTCTTTATGCATTCTTCGATTAGCCTAGGTACTACCTTGCGGGGTACAGATATGGTTGCGTAGTCAACCGGCTCTTCGATTTCTAGGATGCTATGGTAATTTTGTATGCCCAACTCTGTGGCTCCGGCCCATTCGTTTTCGTCTATGTTTACGTTGAGGACCTTGCCGTGGTTTTGGTGGAACGGGAGGTGAGATTTTAGCCAGCGGTGCTGATTATGTTTGGCGGCCCCTATTACAACCACATTTCTGGGGTTGAATCCCCGTTCCATCTTGGCTAAGGTTTCGGTTCTTCCAAGTATATTGACCATTTCCCCCCCCTTCCAAAGTCCTGCAAAAATTTGCGTTGTCTCGTGCGAATTCTTCAGTAGATTCTTAATCACCGTAGAAGGCCTGTATTTTATCACAATTCTCATAAACTGGGTGCAGGACAACAGATTGGCAACAAAATTATCCAAAAGTATTGTGTAGTTCGTCATATGACATTCCGTTCTTTATGATATGCTTTTCTCACATCTCTAATGGATTAATATTGCTATGGCACGCTATCGTCTCGACACAGCATCGGCCAAATTGAGGATATTCAGAAATGTAGACGGATCATTTTGTTGCTGTATTTATATAATTGATGAAGAATCAAGGAGGCACACATGACTGTAACCACCAATAAGATTGATCCAACGCCAAAACAATACAAAATCATAGGCACACGAGCACCTCGGCACGATGCACTGGACAAAGTAACAGGTGCTGCCAGGTTTGGAGCCGATATCCATTTGGCTGGGATGCTTCATGGTAAAATGCTGACTAGTCCACACCCCCACGCCCGTATTCTCTCGATTGACACCAGCAAAGCCGAGTCTGTTCCAGGCGTAATTGCCGTGATCACGGCTAAAGACTTTCCAATCTTCGATAGACAGTCCATAGACTTTTTTGCTGAGCAGTATCGAGGTGCACGAATAATGGCCGAGCATTTCATGGCCTGTGACAAAGTGCTGTACGTAGGCCATCCCGTCGCTGCTATTGCCGCAATCAATCCTCATATTGCCGAGGAAGCAGCGAAGCTAATTCAAGTGGAATACGAATTGCTACCATCTGTTTTAACGATAGAGGATGCCCTCAAGGAAAATGCTCCGCTAGTACACAGCGATCTGACAACCGTGTTGCGTGGGGGTGCTTCTGAAAAAGAGGATTCTGGCATCAAGAGTAATGTGGCCGGCCACTCACAGCTAAGACGTGGTGATGTAGAGAGTGGATTCAGAGAAGCAGCGGTCATCGTGGAGAGGGAGTTCTCTACACAGGCAGTCCACCCAGGATATATTGAGCCATTTGCTTCCACCGTGCAGTGGAACAGAGATGGGCATGTGACGATTTGGACTACCACACAGGGAACATTCGACGTGCGAGATAGCACTGCTTTAATTATAGGAATTCCTGAGTCCATGCTGAAGGTCATTGCTTTGGAGTGTGGTGGTGGGTTTGGAGGTAAGGGTCCAAACACCAACCCTTTAAATCCAATGGCAGCAATCCTTTCCAAGAAGAGTGGACGTCCTGTGAAAATGGTGTTGAGTCGTAAGGAGACGTTTGAGAGCACCTGCCCAGCGTCAGCAACCTATATTCGTGTCAAGGCTGGGGCTGATAAGAGTGGTAGAATCACCGCCGTCCAGTTCTACTTGGCTTACCAGGCTGGAGCATTTCCAGGGTCACCGGTGGTCGCAGGCGTGCAGAACGGTCTTGGAGCCTACAAGATAGAGAACTTTGAGATTGACGGCTACGATGTAGTCACAAACACTCAGAAAATGCAGAGCTATCGAGCGCCGGGCCAACCACCAGCTACTTTCGCAGTAGAGGGAGTTATAGATGAATTGGCTGAGAAGCTTGGCATAGATCCCATGGAGTTTCGCTTGAGGAACGCTGTCAGAGAAGGGGATCGTATGCCGAATGGGGTAGAGTACCCTAGGATCGCCTGCTTGGAGATGGAAGAGGCTATGAAGGCACATCCACACTACAACTCACCCCTCGGTGGCCCTAATCGTGGACGTGGTGTGTCAGTTGCCGCTAGGGCAATAGGTGGTGAAGGAGCAACTCCTCATGTTGCCACTATCAGTGTCAACACCAACGGCACCATAACTCTCGTCACTGGCTCCAATGACCTCAGCGGGACCCGTACTTCCATAGCAATGCAGGCTGCAGAGGTGCTGGGTCTGGGTGTGGATGATGTGGTATCTACAGTTGGCGACACAGACTCCGCTGGATGGAGTGGAGTGGCCAACGGCAGTAAGATTACCTACTCGACTGGGCTTGCTGCCATCGCCGCTGCAGAAGAGGTGGCGCGTCAGATGAGTGCCCGTGCTGCTCTGCTTTGGGAAGTGCAACGAGAGCAGGTGGACTTCAAAGACGGCGTCTTTATTTGCACTCTGAACACGGCAGACAATATGACGTTCAGAGAGTTGGCTGGTACTCTAATGCGAACGGGCGGTCCTGTTACATGCACTGGGTATTCATTTCCAACTGGACCAGGAGGAGTTATCTTTGGTGGAAATATCGTGGATGTTGAAGTTGACCCTGAGACAGGGAAGGTGCAAATCCTGCGATTCACCACATTTACTGACGTCGGCAAGGCGGTTCACCCTAGTTTCGTTGAAGGACAGGCACAAGGTTCTACGGCTCAGGGAATTGGATGGGCTCTGAACGAGGAGTACTTCTACAACCAAAATGGCTCAGTTGCCAACTCCACCTTCCTCGACTATCGTATGCCAACTAGCTTAGATTTACCAATGATTGACACCGTTATTGTGGAGGTGCCAAACCCAGGCCACCCATTCGGGTTGAGAGGAAGGGCTGGTGAGATTCCAATTGTCCCGGTTATAGGAGCCGTGGCCAACGCTGTGTCAAATGCTACTGGTGTTCGTATGACAAAGGTGCCGATGAACCCTGGTGCCATTCTGGCGCGGTTGTTAGGAGAAAATGCTCAGGAGTAACTACGTGGGCTTTGAGAATATTGTCACATTGGATTGCCTGAGACAGCCTTAACATTAAGGCCTCAGGCAACTATAATGAGCCTTGGATAGATTTTATTTGGTGAGGAGTATCGAGATATGACAGAACAACTTTCGATTGATCTAAATAATACGGCAGTGCTCATAATGGATTACCAGGTTCGACAGCTTAGCGGCTTTTCAGAAGAATTCCAAAATGAATTGTTGGGAAAAGCTAACCACGTTCTTGCGGCAGCTCGTGACGCGGGTATTCCAGTCATCCACATAGAAGTGCGCCGCGGCGAAAGGACGCCCGAGACTGAAATACATGATGCGATAACTCCGAAGTCTGGAGAGAGACTGCTGACTAAGAAGAGAGCCGGTCCCTTTTCAACTACAAATCTGGACGAAGTGCTCAAAGAACTAGGCATCGAAACGTTAGTACTGATGGGAATAGCAACCAGTGGCTGTGTGCTTTCAACTGTTCGATGGGGGAGCGATATTGATTACAAGTCGATAGTGTTATCTGATTGCTGTGCTGATAGAGATGACGAGATTCAACGAGTGCTTATGGAAAAACTGTTCCCGCGACAAGCCACCGTAATAACATCGCAGGCGTTCGTTGAGGCTTTGGGTTAAATCTGCCGATCGCAAGGAAGTCAGTACGACAACACAAGGAGTTAAATGAATAACCGCACCCAAAGAGACCGTCAGGCAACCACAAGGCTCGCCTTAATTGTGGTACCCCTGGTCGGGTCTATTGTTTTCGCTCTATCATCACTATTTGGAAAGCTAATTGGGAACGAAACATGGCAAATTGTGATGCAGGTTGCTAGTGGTTTCATGGGGACTCTAGGCCTTCTAGTTGGCTGCGTAACTTTGATATTTCAGTTGACACGGAGGCAGATCAACCTTAAGAATGTCATAATATTTGGGTGTTTATATATACTTGCTACATTTGTCTTTCTTGGCAGCTGTGTGGTACTTATAGAAACCTAGAATGCCCAGTAAGAAGGCCAATATTAGCCATCGTTGCAGTCATGGAGGGTTTACACGTAGCTCCCATCCGTATGAATAAGATGATGGGTAGTTGGTATTGTGCCATCACCGCCGACGTCAGAATCTTAATGGCAGCGTAATCATTGTTGTTTGAATAAGTTTATACACGTTAGGTTATTGGCATCTTTAGCTTAGCAAGGTAATATAGAGTAGTTAATATCTTAAGATAATAGGTTAAAAATTGTCGACCAGCATCCTTCACTAGAAGAACGCTCATCGATACAAGGAGATACTGAAATCAACCTAACAAATCAACGAAGTTATTCATGGGTATGGAAAAGGTTTCTTTGATTAAGTTAAGTTAACAACACAAGAGGTAAATTTCGAGGCTTAAAGAACCTCAGTTGCCATTTGCCTGTTGGTGTAATTCAAAAAGTGATTCATTTAAGGGGGGATTTGGTATGCTTGAACATGATGTTTTGGTCATAGGCGGTGGACTAGCTGGCTTGCGAGCCGCATTAGAAGCTAGAAGCACTGGAGTAGATGTGGCAGTGATATCCAAAGTGCATCCTGTACGAAGTCACTCTAATGCAGCTCAAGGTGGTATCAATGCTGCCCTTACCGACAGGGGTGACACCTGGGAGGAGCATGCATATGAGACCGTAAAAGGGAGCGATTATCTTGGAGACCAAGATGCCATAGAAGTTTTGTGCGAAGAAGCAGGCCAGGCAATCATTGAACTGGAGCATATGGGGGTCGTCTTTAGTCGAGATGAGACAGGACATCTTGGAACTCGGGCCTTCGGTGGACAACAAAGAGCTAGGACGTTCTTCGTAGCGGACTTCACTGGCCAAGCTATGCTTCACGTTATGTATGAACAGATGATTAAGTCGGGAATTCAGGTCTATGAAGAGTGGTTCTTGACTTCACTGATAATGGAGGATGGGGAATGCCACGGTGTTGTGGCGCTAGAAATGCTCACGGGCAAGCTTCAGATGATTAAAGCGAAGGCCGTTATAATGGCTGCAGGAGGACTGGGGAGGCTGTATGAACCCACTACCAATGCCATGATTTGCACTGGTGATGGTATTGCTCTAGCGTATCGTGCTGGAGCACCATTGATAGATATGGAAATGGTCCAATATCACCCCACGACTCTGAAATCTAACGGTGTTCTTATCACTGAGGCAGCACGCGGTGAGGGAGCATACCTTGTCAACTCAAAGGGCGAACGATTCATGGAGAAATATGCCCCGAATATGATGGAACTGGCTTCTAGGGATGTAGTGTCTCGGGCTGAACAAACTGAGATAAACGAAGGACGAGACATTGATGGATGTGTGCTATTGGATCTGCGTCACCTCGGTCGAGAAAAAATCCATGAACGGCTTTCGTATATCAATGAGGTCTCAATAGATTTCTTGGGCATTGACCTAGCTGAAGCACCAGTACCGGTACGACCAGGAATGCACTACCAGATGGGTGGTATAAAGACCAATGTCGACGGAGCAACCATTGTTCCAGGTCTTTATGCAGCTGGGGAGTGTGCATGTGTCAGCGTACACGGTGGAAACCGTCTTGGAGCCAATTCTCTGCTTGATACTATAGTTTTCGGACGTAGATCTGGGAAAGCAGCCGCAATGTACGCAAGAGAGAAGCCAAATAAGCAAATATCTGAATCTAGGATATCTCAGGACGAAGCTCACCTAAGTGAAATCATGGCGCGGGCAGATAATGGTGATAGCCCAGCTAAAATCCGAAGCGAGATGGGCGTTACTATGAACGATTATGCCGCAGTCTTTCGCACGACCGATGGTATGAAGATTGCGCGAGAGAAGCTCGTAACTTTGAAAGAGCGCTATAAGAACGTCCCTGTGCAAAATAAAGGTAAAGTCTTTAACACGAACATGATATCTACTTTGGAATTGGGGTTCATGTTGGACTGTGCTGAAACCATAGTTGTAAGCGCTCTAGAACGCAAAGAGAGCAGAGGTGCTCATTTCATGGCTGAGTATCCTCAGCGAGATGACGAGAATTGGATGAAGCACATTTCTGTTAATCACACCACAGATGGACCACAGGTGGGTTATATGCCAGTAATCGTAACTCAGTGGCAACCTCAAGTAAGATCATATTAGGTGCGAATACTTGCGATTCGCTAACTGTAAGTGTCGAACATAAATGATGCAGCCGACTTTGGAAATGCTTCTGAGGCACTAGCAGATATTGAAGCCCGGAAGAAGTGTCGAAGACATTTAGCTTAGAGCAGGGCTATTAAGTTGATTATGTGGTAACAGTGAGGTCTATTTTGCCAATCAGTGGTTAGATAGACCTCACTATACTGAATACCGACAATCCTGATGTTTCTGTTTTACTTCGTTGTGTAATTGCCATTCAGCCTGGCTGTCTCATTGAAATATGATGAACAGCGAACAAATTCAGTAATATATCTAACGTTTTCTAGACTAAGCTATTCGCGATTCGTCGCAGGTGCTCTGCGCTTCGGCGGCTTGGCCTGAGACAGAAGAAGTCCAGCCGTAGCAAATGCTCCAGCTGAGATCATCCAGAGTGTGGTTGGAGATATCCCTGCGTCTAAGATGAGTCCATATATCGGGGCCCCCATACCTGTCGCGGCCACCTGTATTGGAAGAACAATACCTCTGATAGTGCCGAGGAATCTCGGGCCGAAATAGTTGGGCCAGATGAGATTATTTGCAGTCATATAGGCGCCAGCTGCGAGGGCCCAAATCAGGCTATGTGCGATGATGGTGTAGGTTTGCCCAGAGGACAATATCATTGGCACCATGGATAAGCTGAATCCGAGTCCACCCAATAGACCCAGATATCTAATTTTAATCCTTTCACCTATGAAGCCGAAAAGTAAAACTGAGAAAATGACTGTGAATGGATCCAAAGCTGTGCCGAACGCGATCAATGTTGGTGACATGCCTGTCAACTCCCAGTACCCTATCTTGTGCACCAATGTACCAGTTAGAGTGAAACCAACCATCGCCAGTATTGAGAGAATTAGCCAGGCTACCGGTTGTCGCAATGCTTCTTTTGCAGTCCAGTCGGTTTCGCCTACAGCGCTCTGAGTCTGATATTTTTTTGTGGGCAAAGGCTCAATATCGAGGTTGTGAAAACCGTCAGGCTGCAATCCTAAGTCAGCTGGTGAACCTCTTAGGAAAATGAAGCTGAGTGGCATTATGATGAGAGCGACAAACGCTCCCAAAATAACCCATGCCTCGCGCCATCCGATTGTTTGTATCATCCACTGGATACTGGGGATAGCCATCACTGTCCCCATTGCCATTCCAGTGGTGGCTATTGCCATGGCTCGACCTCGTTTTACAATGAACCACTTGGCGACCGGCACCAAGGTTAGCAGGTTCCCTGTTGGACCTCCGCCTAGGCCAACCGCTCCTGATAACGCGAAAAGCAAGTAAAATAGCCAGATGTCACGCGCGAAGAATAAGCCGATCAGGCAGCCACCAGCGACCAGGCCGGCGAACAGTCCTAGGTATCTCGGTCCAAACCTGTCGATTATAATGCCGATTAAGGGTGCAGTGACTCCGCTGGCAATCATGCGAAAAGTGAGGCCTAGCGAGATCGCACCGAGACTCCAGCCCATTTCCTCGCGCATTGGTGCAATGAAAAATGAGAAAACTAGCGGGCCTAGCGGCGACGTAGCGATATTTATCACTAGCCCCGTTGCGACGATGATCCACCCGTAGTAAAGCCGAGAGGGAATAGGAATAGGGATAGTAGGAAGCTTTTGCATTATCGACTATATTAGTGTACTTAAAAGTTTGCTGCAACGTAGATTCGAGGGGTAAAAAATAGAGAAGCATAATGGCATCAGTATTATATGTATGTGCCTAGGTTTTTCTTCAGATATGAAGAGTGAGAAGTATCATTAGATACGGATCCATTTTCTATTTCTGGCATACTAATAAGTTCAACTTTCGGCCTGGAAATTTTGAGGACGCTAATAGCTAATGTCCCAAAGGGAGAGTCCAATCACAATGACTATCAGTTAATGTATGACGGTATCTATGAATAGATTATTTTTCGGAGCACTATTATATGCCGGTAGAGCCTAACCCGCTTGTCCCTCGACTAGTGTTATCAAGGTCTTCGTTTACAATAATCTGAGTTGTTATGATCGGCAACAGAATCAGCTGAGCTATTCGATCACCTTGCTTAATCTCGAAATCAGAGGAACTGAAATTTTTCAACTCGACCATTACTTCTCCTCGGTAATCGCTATCGATCCAGCCAGCGCCAACCTCGAGGTTTGAATGCACAGACAGCCCGGAACGAGAGGCAATTCGACCGATTGTCTCGATAGGTATCTCGATAGCAATGCCGAGGGGAATCAATGCTCTCCCTACGTCAACACCTCCGTCTGCGGATGTGCTTGAAGCTGGAATCACTGAATTTTGTGACGCATATAGATCGTAACCGCCGCTCCCTTCGGACATGCGCTTTGGTACGCGTGCCTCGGGACGGAGCAACTTGATTTTAATTTGTGTCACTTGCGGCCTCCGAGAGTAATGCTGATTCGGATGTGGTCCAACGCCATCCTCGAGTTTTCAATCGATAATATGGTGCACCTGCTCGCCTAAATCGCCTCTCTATCTTCCATTTGCGTCCAGCGTTATCATTAACTGTGGAGCCGATAGGGAGCTTGAATTCTTGGCGTATAGGCACATCTGGCAGGCCGTACTCTTCAGCAACGTGCATAGCAGTCTCTCTGTATATGTAGCCGTATTTGAGAAGTGAGAGCCTATTGGCATGCTCCAAACCAATGCTCAAGCGGAGCCAAAATGTTCTTGAATGTCCTTCCCTTTGTTCAGCCTGGGCATGTGCCAATTCATGGGCCACTATATACCAAAGGTAATCACAGTCGCCTGACAACTCGCGACGACCTATCCTGATATAACGGAGCGCAGGGTTCCAATCACCGCCCCTGCCTCGTCGAAGGCAAAATGGAGGCACGAAATCAAAACCACAGGACGTAGCGACGTCCTGTGCTAGCCAAGTAAGATACGCTGTTTCCTCAAGTTGCATCGAATAGAATGTTTCAATCATTTATCTACAGTACGTTAGTTTCGTTATTCATTACCTACCATGGTAAGCACTTTGTAATCCACAAGTGTGTGGCTCGACCGCATCGAGCCAGTTGGAGTACAATCAGATAATCTACATTATTTCCCCGTACGGGGGGCTATTTCACAGAACGAATGCACCGTGGCTCGGTACTGTCAATAAGCCGTGTGAAGGAAGACTCCAATAGAATCACTTACTGACAACCCAATCATCTTGCGAGTTATTGTCGCAGCTATATTTAGCAGCCTATTGCTGGCGGCCATAATATTGCGTGTTGTTACCGGTGTTATTGCGAACCGGCTTGGTAGGCATGGGCAGCACGATATACTTCCTCAGGTGCTGAGAACAATACGCAATACTGGAGTACTCTTTCTGGTTGCACTCGGTGTGTTTCTGAGCCTTGTGACACTGCCAGAATCCAGACACTGGAGCGCAGAGATTACCGTTGGATGGAAAATTGTTGCAACCGTGCTTATTGCTCAGGCTGCCGTCAGTGCAATCCGCGTGGTGCTCAATTGGTATCTTTATTCCATTGCACCACGGACAGACACCAAACTAGATGACAATATGTTACCTCTTGTACGGCGAGTTGCCGTAATTGCTGTTTATGGGATAGCATTTATGGTAATTCTCGACGCACTCGGGATTTCCATAAGCCCGTTTTTGGGTGGACTGGGAATAACGGGACTAGCGGTGGCATTAGCTCTTCAGCCAACTCTCGGAAACTTCTTCGCTGGCACGTATGTGATGTCGGACGGCGCTATTGGAGTTGGAGATTATATAGAGCTTCAAGGTGGGCCAGCGGGCTACGTTGTTGACGTTGGATGGCGAAGCACGAAGATATGCACATGGTTAAATAACCTAGTTATTATTCCAAATGCGGTAATTGCAGATACGATCGTTACCAACTACAATCGGCCTCAACCTCTCCTGAGCGTTATTGTTGCGTGCGGAGTGAGGTATGAAAGCGATTTGGTTCAGGTGGAACGGGTCAGCCTAGAAGTGGCTCGTTCTGTGATTGCTGAGATTCCTCAGGCAGACAAAACCGAAGATGCATTTTTTGGATTCGACAGCTTCGGCGAATCCAATATCACGTTCTGGATTTATTTGCGGGCAATGGATCGGTTCGGCAGTTTCATTGTTACCAACGAGTTAATCAAAGCACTCCATGCTAGGTATGCCATAGAAGGAATCGAAATCAACTACCCAGTTCGCAAGTTGATCTATCCTTCGATTCCGAAGAATGGCTCTGATTGAATTAGTGGTCGGTCTTATAGGCATGAACTCTAAAGGATCCTTTCTAAAGCACGTGATGTGGTAGAGTAGATTTCTCCAGTGAACGCAACTTAATTGTGATATGCTTAATTGGGTATAGTTAATATAATGACGTTCATATATTCGAGGTTGCCAGAATGAAAAACAGAGCAGGCATTTTTGTTGTGTTCTTGATAGTAGTGTTATTTTCATTACTGTTTTCGACAAGCGTAATGGCCGAATCAAAAGTTGCAAATCCGGTGCATATAGACAGGTTCTCATCACGTGTTGCCGTCATATTGGGACTTGATGAGCCAGTCGTTTCGGATGCCGTCAAACAAGCCCGTCAAGAAGTGATGGAAGAACAGTTCCAAGCAAGGTTGTCTGCCATGGTAGATAAAGGTCTGTTGACACAGGAAGAAGCCAGCGAAAAGCTAGCTAAGGTACAATCCAAAGTGGGAGACGATTCCCTACGGATGAATAAGAACCAATTCCCAAAGAAGAAGTTTAGATATGAGGATCTTGAGTCAAGGTTGTCTGCCATGGTAGATAAAGGTCTGTTGACACAGGAAGAAGCCAGCGAAAAGCTAGCTAAGGTACAATCCAAAGTGGGAGACGATTCCCTACGGATGAATAAGAACCAATTCCCAAAGAA
>CAUZMC010000011.1:0-39227 GCA_963580875.1 Dehalococcoidia bacterium | reverse complement strand
AAAACAACAAGATTGTAAAATATATCACATTCGCACACATTGCCTTTTGCTAAAGGTGACGTACAATGATACTGGTTTTTTATCAAGGAGAGTAAATGCGCAGGTTTCCTTTGCGACGGTTTCTTTTCATATCTGTCATCGTGGCCTTGGCGGGAGCATCACTGTCATTTCAAGAGATCAACTTATCTCTTGGTGGCATAAACTTGGTGCGTGGCGGAGATACCGTTTTAGGACTACAACTAGGGCTGGACCTAGAAGGTGGAAGCCATCTGGTTTACGAAGCCCAACCAACAGATGGTCAAGAACCCACGACCGAACAGATGGAAGGTGTCATTAAGACCATTGAACGACGAGTAAACTCCTTTGGGGTTTCCGAGCCAATTATTCAGATGATGGGTGGTGACCGCATACTTGTGCAACTTCCAGGCGTAGGCACAACTAAGGCTACTGTAACTTTCCAGGATGATATTCAGCCTGATGCTCTTCGCAGTGTACTAATATCCGTAGGGCGTACAGCTGTGATTATTGAGCAAGAAGACAGCCGTAATTTTGTCATAGAGTTACCATCATTGCAGCCATCCAAGCTGGACGACGAAGACAACATTATAAAAGACGCAGAGAGGGACATTATAGAGCAAGCGCTCAGGGAAGCATTCCCTGCCGTTACATTGAGCATATTGTTCTCAGAATCCGCAGAGACCGAAGACATACAGGCTGTTCTGGTAGAACTTGGCAGGGATGATGCGGTGGTTCGCAAAATCAGTGACTTACTCTTCGCTGTTGATATGCCGGACATGCAACCTACCGAAAATGACACCATTAGCGAAGCCCTTCAAGAACAACTGCCAACGCTCGTATCTTTTGAGGCCAAGAGATTGTCAATGGTGATCACTGGCGGAGTTGAGGAGGCCAAGCGTCTCATTGGGCAGACGGCACAGTTGGAACTCAAGGAGCGCCTCTGTACTAACGACCCACAGAATATCACTCAAAATTGCAAAGACCCTGCATATCACGTTGACAGCACTCTAAACCTTACTGGAGACGATCTTATAAGGGCATATGCAGGCACAGACCCAAATCTTGGTGCCCCTGTAGTCAATTTGGAATTCAATAGCGAAGGTGCAAGAATATTTGCGAAGCATACTCAGGACATCGCCGGCACAAACAATCGCACCGCATTCTTTCTGGACGGAGAGTTACTGCTGGCCCCCGTAGCACTACAAGCCATAACCGGAGGCAGAGCCTTTATACAAGGTCCAGACTTCACTATAGACAGGGTACGTACCATCGCAATTCAGCTGGAATCTGGACGTCTTAAAGTCCCTCTTTCGCTGATTCAAGAGCAAGACATCGACGCCACACTCGGAGAGGATTCTCTCAAGAAGAGTGTACTGGCTGGCATTATTGGCCTTGGCATTGTGCTCCTGTTCATGGCCCTCTACTACAGGATACCTGGCCTAATATCGTGCATTTCCCTAATAATCTATTGCTTGATAGTGCTGGCCATCCTCAAGCTGTGGCCCATAACTTTGAGCCTTGGGGGCATAGCCGCTTTCATCCTGTCTATTGGCATGGCAGTTGACGCCAACATCCTCATATTTGAACGCATGAAAGAAGAATTGCGCAGTGGCCGTACTCTAATAGCTTCCATAGAAACTGGCTTCAACCGTGCCTGGCCAGCTATTCGTGACAGCAATGTTTCTACATTCATCACCTGTGCCATTCTCTTCTGGTTTGGTACCAGACTCGGTACTGGGCTTGTGACTGGGTTTGCCATTACACTATTTATTGGCGTAGCAACAAGCATGTTCTCAGCCCTTACAGTGACTCGAACCCTTCTTAGAGTGGTTGCCATCACACCTCTTGGGCGATATATGTTTCTATACACGCCAGTAAAGAGAATTGAAACCAATGCCAGCTCTGACACAGTGCTGAGAAATAGGGGCTAAGGTAAAAATGGATTTTGTAAGCAAACGTAACTGGTTCTTCATGATTTCGTTTGTGGTGATGCTTGTAAGCATTATCTCCCTACTGTTACCTGATGGCCTTGATACTGGTCTTGAGTTCACCGGAGGGTCTTCCATGACCCTCGAGTTCCAAGATGACGTTAGCCAGGAAGAACTGCGCGCTCAGTTCACTTCTCTCGGTCACCAGCAGGCAGTGATTCAGCGCTTGGGTGAAGGCAGCTTCTTCATACGTACCCGTACTCTAGAGGAATCCCAATCAAACGAAGCATCAGAGCGCGAGAGGATTATTAGTGACATTGCAAGCAACTTGGGTACCAACGTTAAGATAACAGACTTCTTCTCAGTGTCACCAAGCATAGCATCAGAAACAGTTCGGAACGCCATTTTGATTATGGTCATTGCATCGGTGGTAATCCTCATCTATATAACATTGGCATTCCGACGAGTGCCGTCACCATTTAGATATGGGGTAGCGGCCATACTTGCACTGATACACGACGTAGTAGTAGTTGTGGGAATCTTCTCTATTGTAGGACGAATATTCAACCTTGAAGTCAATGCCATGTTTATAGCCGGCATATTGACTATTATTGGTTACAGTGTCCACGACACAATAGTAGTTTTTGACCGTATCAGGGAGAATCTGATAAGGGGCATCGGCAATAACCTCGGTTCCACTATCAACATTAGTATTCAAGACACTATTGGGCGATCTCTTAATACCAGCCTAACAATGTTGTTTGCCATCTTGGCCCTGTTGCTTTTCGGTGGCCAAACCATCTTGGACTTCCTGATAGTGCTCCTTATCGGCATAATTGTCGGTACGTACAGCTCAATTTGGATTGCCAGCCCAGTCCTCCTAGTGTGGGAGAACGGTGATATTCGCAAGCTTTTCAGGCGGTAGCCACTGCCATTCCCTTCGAGAAGGCGCTAGGGCAGAACATTCTGACATATACCATATGGCAGTCAACTGTGCTGCCTACCATATGTTGTTACCGTCTTAATATACATGCCTCATAAGCTGTAAAGACGGATGCGGTCAGGTCTTATGGCAATCACACCAACATGAGTACTATAGCTTGCGAATAACCCATACCATTGTCTATTCGCAAGTTTGTCTCTGGCCTTCGGCGATCTTGCACCACTCTGCTGTCTCACTAAAAGCCTGAGTAGACCGAGGAGTTAAGGATAATCGCCTCACGCAGTTTGGTATCGGCCTAAATGGAAACATGGCCACTAGAGACTATGGATTACCATTGTGTATCTGATATGAAATCCCGTATCAAGAAACTTGCCAGTGTAGATGAGATACATCCCATCTGGTTCGCCTTAGAATCCAATTTATCCAAGAAATTCCTCATTCAGGCTTATTAACCATATGGATGTGTCATAATTTTATGGCATTAACCTATACAGTCATATTTATCAAGGCTTACACCTTGACCCATTAGAATATCAATTCAAACGTACTATAATTAATCTCTACCAAAGAATGAGATACTTTGAGGAGGAATCATGAAGATAGGAGCCCACGTTTCCACCGCAGGTGGATTGGACAAGGCAATTGATAGAGCCGTAGAAATAGGCGCCGAGACAATTCAGATATTCGTTTCTTCGCCAAGGGGTTGGGCATTCAAGCCAATCCCAACATCCATGATTTCCACCTTTAAAGAAAAGGCCGCCAGCACAGGCATCGGACCTGTATTCTTCCATTGCATATATCTTGTCAGCCTTGGTTCGCCTACTGAGGAGAACTTAGCAAAGTCAGTACAAGCCCTCACAGATTATATGCAAGCAGCGAAACAACTCGGTGCAGCCGGAGTTATCTTCCACAGCGGCAGTCACCGCGGAGTTGGATTCGATGGGGTATTCGACCAAGCGGTAAGAGCAATGGATCAGGTTTTGAAGGCCTCACCGGATAACGTTTGGCTCACAATCGAGAATAGCGCTGGCATGGGAGACGGCATTGGTTCCAAATTTGAGGAGATAGGTCAGATACTGAAGGCCTTGGCCAGTCCAAACGTAAAGGTGTGCTTGGATACTCAACATCTATTCGCTTCCGGGTACGATGTGACTCACAAGGAAGGATTGGACCGGGTCATGGAGGAATTCGACAGAGAAATTGGCCTTCATAACCTAGTGGCAGTGCATGCCAATGACAGCAAGACCCCGTTTGGTTCGGCTGTGGACAGGCACGAGAACATCGGTAAGGGACACATTGGGCTGGACGGCTTTCGTATAATCATGGAACATCCAGCATTCAAAGACATTCCATTCCTACTAGAGGTCCCTGGTATAGATGGCAACGGACCGGACAAAGCCAACATTGACGTGCTGAAAGGGCTAAGATCAGAGCTAGGGTTGTAAAGACATTATTGAAATGCGTAGTGCAAGTTGAAAAAAGAGGAGTTTGAGGCACTGGTGTTCGACACCATCGGGGGGCTGCCACAGGAGCTGCTTGCCCAGTTGGACAACGTATCCATTGTGGTGCAGCAGTGGCCAAGTCGTGGTCAGATGGAAGAGATGGAATTGGAGCACCGGAGCGAACTGCTGGGTTTGTACGAAGGAATACCACTGACTGACAGAGAGAATTACAACCTAGTGCTGCCTGACAAGATCACCATATTCCAGGGGCCGATTGAGACGATTCACCAGAGTAAATGGGAAATTACAAGGGAGATCAGGGTTACGGTTGCTCACGAAATAGCTCACCACTTTGGTATAGATGATAAGCGATTGGAAGATATGGGGCTGGACTAGCCAGGGTAGGCAATGCCCTACACCAACAACAACCTGCACTAGAACTGATTTGGTGAGCGGGAACTTTTTGTTTTTATAATTTTTACGAAAGACAGCGCTTTGCGGTTATGCGCTCTTCGGCCAGACGGTCTGCAGCCCTAGCGGTGGTTATTCCCTCATTCTTAGCCAGATAAATGACACTCTCGATTGTATCGTAGATACGGGCGACTTTTTCTGTAGCTGCTTTTTCGTCGTAGGGCTGGCCCATTTCAAGCGAGATATTTATGATGCCGCCGGCGTTGAGGATATAGTCGGGTGCATACAAGATGCCTTGATCTTGCAGCGTCGAAGCGTGATGGTCATCGAGAAGTTGGTTGTTGGCACTACCGGCCACAACCTTGCACTTGAGCCTTGGTATAGTGTCGTCGTTGAGGATTCCACCCAAGGCGCATGGAGCAAATATATCGCAGGCTACTTCGTATATAGCCGAGGGATCATCGATTACCTCCAAACCAAGCTCCCCGGCCCTGTCTAGTGCCGACTGGTTGATGTCGGTGACTATGAGTTTTGCGTCCTCTTGGATAAGGTGGCCGGCGAGGTATGATGCGACCTTGCCAAAGCCCTGTATGGCAATGGTGCGTCCCTTAAGTGACCCGTTACCCCATATCTCCTTGGCACAGGCCTTCATCCCCTGGTATATACCGTAGCCGGTCATCTCCGAGGGGTCGCCACTGCCTCCCAGATTCACTGGCAACCCGGTGACGTGATTTGTCTCTTGGGCGATCCACTCCATGTCTTGAGTTGTTGCACCAACATCCTCGGTGGTGATGTATCGCCCTCCGAGGGACTCTACAAAGCGCCCGAAGGCTCTCATCATGGCCTCGGTTTTATCCTGCGAGGACGCCATTATCAGGGCCTTTCCCCCTCCCATGTGCAATCCAGACGCCGCCGCCTTGTAAGTCATACCACGGGAGAGCCTGAGCACGTCCATAAGAGCATCATCCTCGGTCTTATGGGGCCAGATACGGACGCCACCAAGGGCAGGGCCAAGAGTGGTGTCATGTATGGAGATGAAGGCTCGTATCCCAACAGAATTGTCAGTGAAGACGGAAAGTTGCTCATGGCCGTGGGTTTCCATGTATTGGGTGATGTTCATTTTTCCGCCCCCAAAGGAGAGATGACTATTCTTTCACCGCTCACAGGATTTGTGAGCAATCTATTCCCACTCAATCGTTCCGGGTGGCTTAGAGGTTATATCGTAAACCACACGATTGACTTCAGAGACCTCGTTGACAATACGGTTGGAGATTTTCGCCAACACATCGTAAGGTAGACGTGCCCAGTCAGCGGTCATAGCGTCATCACTGGTCACGGCGCGTATTGCTACCATGTAACCGTAGGTACGTAAGTCGCCCATGACACCCACGGTACGGGTATCAGTAAGGACTGCGAAGCTCTGCCACAGATCGTTGTAGAGGTTGGCTGATTCGATCTCGTCCATAACTATCCGGTCGCAAGTCCTAAGTATCTCAAGTTTGTCCCATGTGACATCACCCATGATGCGAATAGCCAAACCTGGGCCTGGAAATGGCTGACGATATACCATCTCTTCCGGCAGGCCAAGAGCAATTCCGGCCACTCTGACCTCGTCCTTGAAGAGGTATCGAAGAGGCTCGACCAGAGAAAGTGTCATATCCGCAGGAAGACCACCAACATTGTGATGGGTCTTTATTGTGGCGGAGGTACCGCCATCTACAGACTGGCTCTCTATAACATCTGGGTACAGGGTGCCCTGAGCCAGAAAGTCCACCTTGCCTAGCTGTGCTGCCTGCTTTTCAAACACACGTATGAACTCTTCGCCTATGGAACGGCGCTTCTGCTCAGGGTCTACGACGGTGGCCAACCGAGCCAGAAAATCCTCGGTGGCATCAACATAGATCAAATTCATCTTGAGGTTGCGCTTAACGGTGTCTATTACTTGTTCGATCTCACCATGCCTGAGAAGGCCGTTGTTGACGAAGATGCAAGTAAGCTTATCACCGATGGCTCTGTGAATCAGGGCAGCGGTCACGGTTGAATCCACACCACCAGAAAGCGCACAGATAACCTTACCATCGCCTACCTGCTCCCGTATGCGGGATACACTCTCTTCTACAAAGCTATTTGGTGTCCACGTCCCTTGGAACTGACAAATGCGATAGAGAAAATTCTCGATTATCTTCTTGCCATCAGGCGTGTGAACCACTTCAGGGTGGAACTGTAGACCAATGACACCTCTATCGTTGCCCATCACAGCAACAGGTGAGTTGTTGGTATGGGCAAAAGGACGGAATCCAGGTGGCATTTCTTGCACATGGTCTCCATGGCTCATCCACACAGTCATAGAGGATGGCAGGTCAGCAAAGATGGCGCTTGTTTCTTCATCCTGATGTAGTACAGCGTGTCCGTACTCATGCCTGCTCCCAGGTACAACCTTGCCACCCAACTGATGTGCCATGACCTGCAACCCATAGCAGATTCCCAATATTGGAAGCCCACTTTCATATAACCACGCGGGAGCCATAGGAGCATTTGGTTCGTAGACGCTAGCGGGACCACCAGACAGAATTACACCACGCGGGTTGAGGCCAGCTACCTGTTCCCAAGAGACACTGGGGGGCACGATCTCACAGTACACACTGCATTCTCTAACTCTTCGTGCTATGAGGTGGCTGTACTGTGAACCAAAGTCTATCACTACCACCGCCTCAGCCTTGCCTACGTCCTGTTTTGGTGTGTCTGAGTTCAGGGCATATGCTCCATTGGCGATTTCCATACAGTAGAAACCTCCACATCTTGACTGGTAAATAAGTAAATAATCTGTAGATTGTGGGATCCTCACCCAGAGCCTGAACCCACGAAACCATCGCTTCAGATTAGCATCTGTGCTATACTCCGTCAAGGAAAATCATGCGTAGCCCTCAAGGAATTCATACCGCTAACGACCAGATGGAAAAAGCGATATCCATTCTTCTGCAGGGAGGGATTGTAGCCTTTCCAACCGACACATTATACGCTCTTGGGGCCCATGCCTTCATTGATATCGCCGTGAAAAAGGTATATGAGGTGAAGGGCAGACCAGTTGATATGGCTCTCCCTCTGCTTCTGGCAAACACTTTTGACATGGAAAAGGTGGCCGTAAATATTTCACAGACTGCTTGGGATATAGCCGAACGATTCTGGCCTGGTGCCATAACCATGATCCTTCATAAGGGGCCTTCTGTGTCGTCGGTTGTGACGGCCGGTAAGGAAACTGTTGCGGTTCGCGTGCCCAGTCATCCTATGGCACTGAAGCTGATAGAAGCAACAGGCACTCCGTTGACTGGCACTAGCGCCAACAGCTTCGGAGGAAGCAACCCAATTACAGCAGCAGAGGTACGCCACCAACTTGGAGAAAGAGTAGATCTGATACTAGATAACGGCACATGCCAATTGCAGGAAGCCTCTACCATCATAGACATGACTTCAGGCACCCCTAGGATTGTGCGTGACGGGGCAATTTCCGCCTCTCTGCTTGCACAAGTCTGCCCCGGAATCGAAAAATCAGTCGGATCTCGTTCCGCATAAAAATCATGAAACAACCCTCAGCATTCAACCGACATAGCGACGAAATAGAGACAGAGCTCAAGTCACTAATCATGGAACAGAGCCTGCCCCTGTATCGGATGATGGCCTATCACATGGGATGGATGGACGACCAAGGAGAGCAGGTTCGCATGAATGTCGGCGAACGCATACACTCCACGCTCTGCGTTCTGACCTGTGCAGCCCTTGGCGGTGAAATCTCAAAAGCCATGCCAGCCGCCGCATCACTTGAACTGGTTCACAACTTCTCACAGATCCATAACGATATTCAAGAAGGCACACCAGAACGATATCATAGACCAACGGTGTGGTGGGTGTGGGGACCAGCACAGGGCATAAACGCGGGGGACGGGATGCATGCGCTGGCCCGTCTCAGCCTGTTACGACAGGCTGAGAATGGAATCCCGGCAGAACTTGCGCTGAGAGCTATGGCAACTTTGGATACCGCCTGCCTACACCTCTGCGAAGGTCAGTACCTTGACCTAACATACCAAGAACGAGTGGACATATCACAAGCTGCCTACTTTCAGATGGTAGAAGGAAAGACAGCGGCTCTCATAAGTTGTGCCACTGAGCTAGGAGCGCTGATGGCCTCCGCGAACGAAAAATCCATAAAAGCCATGACCCTCTTTGGACAGAAACTTGGCATAGCCTTCCAGATCCGCAACGATATCCTTGACCTGTGGCGGCCTCAAAATACGGATACACCGCCGGCAGGTGTCCTACTCAACAAGAGAAAGTCGCTGCCAATTGTGTACGCACTTCAGACAGCCAGCGGAGCCGAGAAGCGTGCACTAGGAGACGTTTACTTCAAGCGTGTGATGGAACCAGAAGATATAGAAAAAGTAATTGAAGTTTTGGATAGGCTAGGGGCGAGGGAATTTTCCCAAGAAACAGCCGATGCTCTATGCCAGGAAGCAATACAGGTCATAGGCGAAGCAGGCCCGTCTTCCGATGGAATGGATGAACTCAGCAACGTAGCACGTTTTCTGGTAACCAGAGACCTTTAACATTCTGTGAGGCTTTATGAAGAAGCAGACCGTACGAGACATAGATATTAATGGCAAACGGGTACTAGTGAGGGTGGACTTCAACGTCTCGCTTGATAAAGGCATAATCAGCGACGATGGTCGCCTCCGAGCGGTTCTCCCAACGATACAATATTTACAAGAAAACGAAGCATCAATAATCCTCTGTTCGCACTTGGGTAGGCCGGGAGGCAAGGTGGTAGAGGACCTGAAACTGGCTCCAATCGGTCTACTCCTCTCTGAGCTTTTACAGCAAGATGTAACCTGCCTGGACGAGTGCATAGGCCCTAGAGTGGAAGCCGCTGTCAGGAATATGAAGCCGAGAGAAATAATTCTGCTTGAGAACCTGCGCTTCCACCCTGAGGAGGAACAGAATGATCCAAATTTCGCCAAAGCCCTTGCATACATCGCGGACGTATTTGTAGACGACGGGTTCGCGGTTGCACACCGCGCACACGCCTCCACGGAAGGAATCACCCACTATCTGCCGTCGGTGGCTGGTTTCCTTATGGAGAGGGAGATGGAAATCCTGGGTTCTGTGCTACAGTCCCCCCAGCCACCCCTCGTGGTAGCCCTTGGAGGCGCCAAGATAAGCGATAAGATAGGAATCATTGAAAACTTCCTGCACAAAGTGGATACGCTTCTAATTGGCGGCGGAATGGCCGCCACATTCCTCAAGGCTCAGGGGTTGTCCGTTGGCAACTCTTTGGTAGAAGACAATCGATTAGATATAACACGGAATATAATGGAACGCGCCCAAAGAAACGGCACGTCTCTGCTTATACCGCTGGATGTGGTAGTTGCCGACTCATTCGGCGCGGAGGCCAACAGTAGGACCGTTGACGTGGAAGACGTGCCAGATGGATGGTACATTATGGATATAGGGCACCGTACGCTTGATGTCTTCAGGGCCGCCATAGCCAAAGGTAAGACAATCCTCTGGAACGGACCGATGGGAGTCTTTGAGTTCCCAGCCTTCAGCAGAGGAACACGAGAGCTTATGGCAACCATTGGAAGCTTGGACGGAGTCACAACAATCCTGGGCGGAGGCTCCACGGCTGAGATGGTTGATGCACTTGGCCTTGCAGACAGGATAACCCACCTCTCGACAGGTGGCGGAGCATCCCTGGAGTTTTTGGAGGGTAAGACACTGCCGGGCATTGCCGCGTTACTGGACAAGGAGGCATAAAACCGATGATAGATTTCCCTCACATTGCAGATATATGTCAACCAACCGCTTCCAAGGTTATAATGCTGGTCGCCGACGGCCTTGGTGGCGCACCACATCCCGAGACTGGCAAGTCTGAGCTTGAGGTAGCCAAAACTCCCAACTTAGACAAGCTGGCATCACGCAGCGCCTGTGGACTAACCACACCGGTACTTCCAGGCATTACGCCAGGTAGCGGACCAGGGCATTTATCTCTATTCGGATATGACCCTGTGAAATACATCATTGGGCGCGGCGTGTTGGAGGCCCTTGGCATAGACATTGAGCTGAGTGACGGAGATGTTGCAGCGCGGGGAAATTTCTGCACAGTGGACAGCGAGGGCAAGCTCGTGGACCGCAGGGCAGGGCGTATAAGCTCCCTAGAAAGCATCCCCCTGTGTGAACAACTTAACCAAATAGATGTTCCTGGTATTGATATGAGTATTTTCCCAGTGCAGGACTACCGCTTTGTTGCACTGTTCCGCGGTCAGGGCTTAACCGAAAGCGTGACAGAAACTGACCCACAAATACTAGGTGTCCCACCAAGGCATGTAGAAGCACTTAACCCGGCGGCTGAAAAGACCGCCGCAGCGGCCAATGCCCTGATAGAAAGGGCCATGGAAATGCTCGGGAAACGTGAGAAGGCTAACATGGTGATGCTGCGAGGATTCTCGCAACTGCCGAAACTACCAAGTTTCGGCGAGTCGTACAGGCTCAATCCGGCCGCCATCGCCGCATACCCAATGTACCGTGGTCTGGCCAAGGTTGCAGGTATGAAGGTAATACCAACCGGCCATAATTTCCAAGCTGAGGTTGATACCCTACGGCAAAACTTCCAGGAGCACGATTTCTTCTACCTTCACTACAAACCCGCAGATGCAGCGGGTGAGGACGGTGATTTCGATGCGAAAGTGCAGGCACTGGAAGCGCTGGATAAGTTCATTCCCAGTATCCTTGACTTAAACCCAGATACGCTGGTTGTAGCAGGAGACCACGCCACTCCATCCATACTTGCAGGACACGGCTGGCAGCCAGTGCCACTGCTCATACACTCCAAGCTAACGCTTGGGGAGGGAGTGGAGGCATTCCACGAGAGGGCGTGCGCCAACGGATCGATTGGAAGAATACCAGCCACACAAATTATGTTCCTGGCGCTTGCCCACGCCGGCAAGCTAATCAAGTTCGGGCCTTAAATTGAACCGCTTAAAAGAACACATCCTGCAAATTTCGAACTAAGAATATCAGACGCGGATAAATTCGCGTCTGATATTCCCACTTCTAGTGTTCTTTGTGAGAAATGGACAATCCTTTCATAAAGAATAAATCGCCAGTAGTAAAATACATGCCAGTAACATTTGAAGTATATAGATTGCAGGAGGTCTGATATGCCAACACCCATCGTAGCTGGAAACTGGAAGATGAACACCACCCTAACAGAGGCCATAGCACTGGCTTCTGAAATGCGCGATGAGCTGGATACAATCGGCGGAATTGAGAAAGTGCTGTGCCCGCCATTCATCTCCCTTAAGGCAGTGAAGGATGCGGTGGAAGGCACCTCCATAAGAATGGGGGCTCAGAACATGCACCATGAGGATAAAGGGGCATATACAGGAGAGGTATCTCCAGGGATGCTATCAGAATTGTGCCAATATGTAATCCTAGGTCACTCGGAACGACGGCAGTACTCCTGGGAAACTGACGAAGTGATAAACCGTAAGGTAAGGGCCGCCTTGGCCGCAGGGTTGAGACCAATCCTGTGCGTGGGAGAGGGACTTGAGGAGAGAGAAGAGGGGCTCGCGAAGTCGGTGGTGACGGCGCAATTGCGTGGAGCATTAAACCACATATCGTCCAGCGATACGCTGGCAATAGCCTACGAGCCGATATGGGCCATAGGAACTGGGATGGCAGCGACCGGAAAAGCAGCGGAGGAAATTATGAGCGCGATACGTAGCACTCTTATAGATCTATACGGCAGTGCCGCTGCAATGGAAGTGCCACTTCTGTACGGTGGCAGCGTTACGCCAGACAACGTAGCCGAGTACGCTAGTCAGCCGAACGTCAACGGCGCACTTGTAGGTGGAGCCAGCCTAGATGCAAAACGTTTCGCTGGCATAGCACGTGGGATGGCAACCGGGTAGGCTTTCTCTCATGAATATTCTTCATATATTTCTCTCTACTATGAGTAGCCTAGCAAGCAACATTAACGGCAGTGGCAACACTCCATGTATCCACTGATAGCCATTGTTGGGCCGACTGCGGTTGGCAAGAGCATGCTGGCACTAGAACTTGCACAACATTTTAACGGCGAAATCGTCAATGGTGATAGTCGACAAATATACCGTGGAATGGACATCGGCACAGCAAAGCCTTCTAGAAAAGAACGCTCAATTGTTCCGAATCACCTGCTCGACATAATAGAACCCAATGAGCCATACAGCCTAGCACTGTACTTGGAACAGGCCAGGCAAACCGTCCAAGACATACAGGAGCGTGGCAAATTGCCAGTTTTGGTCGGTGGTACTGGACAATACGTCTGTGGTCTTCTGGAAGGGTTTCACGCACCCCAGGTAGCACCCAACCAATCGCTTAGGGCGAATCTGGAAGCACAGGCAGCAGATGAAGGACATCATGCACTGTGGCAAAGTCTTGATGACGTGGACCCTGTTGCAGCATCCCGCATAGATTCTCGAAACATACGTAGAGTAGTACGCGCTCTTGAGGTATACCGCGAGACTGGCATACCTTTCTCACAGGCACAAAGACGAGAGGAACCACCGTACCGCAGCATGGTCATTGGACTGACGATGGATAGGCCCAATTTGTACGAACACATCGACCAGCGAGTAGAGGCTATGGTGAGGGATGGATGGCCTCAGGAATTATACCACCTTCTGGCAAAGGGATACGACATGGAGCTGCCATCCATGTCCAGCCTTGGATATCGTGAGATGGCAGCGTACGTGAGAGGTGAACTACCCCTAGATGAAGCTGTGTACCGAATCAAGACGAGCACCCATCGGTTTGCAAGGCATCAGTACGCCTGGTTCCGCCTTGGAGACACTCGAATAAACTGGCTAGACGCAGATTCAGCTGAGACGGCAACACGCGCGCACGATTTAGCAGCAGGGTTTGTCGGGGAAACCAAACAAGCGTAGTTGCGACATGGGAAGCGCTCTGTATTACACCGACATTACCACAAGCCAATGAACCATCCCAATGCATCCTCGCCAAATGGACTTTCTCACTCTAAGAACATCCGTGTAAGTTACCAGTCTTCCGCCAAAGTACCAGGGCTAAACGAGTATTTGGCCTTTGCAATAGGCTCAGGGCGAGCGGAGCATGGCAGCCTATGGTAGAATCCAGGTGATTTAGGAGATAGTTCTATGCTGAAATTACTTGCAGGTCTGACAATAGGGATATACTTGGGATTAAACTCCCCCAAATATATCAAACAATGCCGAGAAATGTGCGATTGCTACATTAAAGCTGTTCACGATGAAGCGCACAAAAAAGAAACAGCGTGAAATTTACAAAGATGCATGGAGCTGGCAACGATTACGTGCTCCTAGATGCCCGCAACATGGAGGTCGACTGGTCTGCTCTGGCCAAGTCCATATGTGACCGCCACAGGGGAGTTGGAGCCGACGGCCTTCTGCTTGTCATGCCATCTGACATGGCTGACGTGCGTATGTGCATGTACAATCCGGACGGCTCTGAGTCAGAGATGTGCGGCAATGGCATCCGCTGTCTTGGCAAGTACGTTCTAGAACTTGGCATAGTTGCCCGTGATAAGAACATTCTAACCGTGGAGACCATGGCCGGCATTCGTGTGCTGGAACCGACGTGGCACGACTCAGAAGTCGACCGTATCCGTGTAGCCATGGGTGAGCCTGAACTGCGTTTAGAAAGAGTCCCTGTAGCTCTCTCAAATCTCTCCAAAGACATGGCAGACGAGCCAATGCTCGACTTCCCACTCGAAGTGGACGGGAAGTCGCTTGAGCTAACCTTCGTCTCAATGGGGAATCCTCACGCAGTCGCATTCATAAAATCTCCCGTGCACAAGTTTCCGCTTCACAGCGTTGGGCCGAATGTGGAACGACACGGAATGTTCCCAAACAAGGTTAACTTCTCAATAGTAAATGTGATAGATGACCACGGAATAGTTGCACGCGTATGGGAACGTGGAGCAGGGGAGACATTGGCATGCGGCACAGGAGCCTGCGCCATCGCCGTGGCAAGCCGCCTACACGGGTACACTGGCGATGAAGTTGACATAACACTCCCTGGGGGAGTTCTCACAATCTCCTGGGACGGTGTAGGCCAAGTATATCTGGAGGGGCCTGTTGTAGAGGTCTTCAAGGGCGAATGGAACAGCTAAAGTCGAACCTAAGATGAGGCATAAATGAAAGTCTCAATTCCGCACATGACAACCAAGGACAAGGCATTGGAGAAGTTAACTGTACACAGTTCCAAACTTATGGCTAGGTTCGGTGCTGAGATATCCGGACTTCAACAAGAGTGGCACGATAATGAGATGACTTTTTCCTTTACGGCGCGAGGATTTTCAATAACAGGTGAGCTAAGCGTAGGGGATGAACAGGTTGATTTGGAGATAAACCTACCGATGCTGGCAAGGCTGATGGAAGAACAGATACGAGATAAAGCGACGGAGTCAATACAGGAAATTTTTAAACTAGGGATTGATGGTAAGGAGCAGAATACATGAAGTTCGCCAACCGTATAGAACAGCTTCCACCGTACCTTTTTGTGGAAATCAGCCGCAAAATAGCCCAAAAAAAAGCGGAAGGTGCCGACGTGGTCTCTTTCGCCATAGGTGACCCTGACATACCGACTCCTCCACATATACTGAACCGCCTACATGAGGCGAGCCAAGACCCTCAAAATCATCGCTATCCGGAATCTGAGGGGCTACCTGAGCTACGTAAGACTATTGCTGAATGGTACGAAGGGCGCTTTGGAGTAACCCTTGATCCAAATAAGGAAGTGCTGCCTCTAATAGGCGCCAAGGAAGGCATTGGGCATGCATCTCTATGCTTCATTGACCCCGGAGACGTGGCCCTTATCCCGGATCCAGGATATCCCGTCTACTCCATCGGAACCATGTTCGCAGGCGGCGAGTGCCACTGGATGCCATTGGCAGAAGGGAATGAGTGGCTCCCAGACCTGAAGGCCATACCTACGGGGATTGCAGATAAGGCCAAAGCCATGTGGATCAACTATCCAAACAATCCCACAGGAGCCATTGCAGGAGGTGAGTTTTTCGAAGAGGTAGTAGCCTTCGCCAAACAGCACGAGATTCCAGTGCTCCACGACGCCCCATACACGGAAGTAGCCTACGACGGCTACAAGCCGATGAGCTTCCTTGAAATTCCAGGAGCCAAAGACGTCGGAATAGAGTTCCACTCCCTGTCCAAAAGCTACAACATGACTGGCTGGCGAATAGGCATGGCTGTCGGCAACGCCGATATGATCAACGCACTTATGCGAGTGAAGTCCAACTTAGACTCAGGCATACCACAGGCAATTCAGCACGCAGCAATAGATGCCCTACGCGGCCCGCAGGACTGTATCGAGGAACACAACAAGATATACCAGAGGCGCAGAGATAAAGTGGTGGCGACCCTGAGACAGATAGGGATGGATGTGGCCGTACCAAAAGCCAGCCTCTACGTCTGGGCCAAGCTACCAGCTGGATGGACATCGGCAGCGTTCTCTTCACTTCTAATAGAGGAAAAAGACATTGTGGTTACCCCAGGCTCCGGTTACGGTAGCTATGGCGAAGGGTACATCCGTCTGTCTCTGACCATCGCAGATGCTCAGCTTGATAAGGGCCTTGAGCGCCTGACATCCTGGCAGATACCAGACCCACCATCCATCTAGACGTTCCCAGCTAAGAAACCTCAAGTCAGGGGTATACAGGGAGGTACAAGCTACGCCCAAGACAATAGTATCCACCAAGACTCACCCGGAAAAGGCCATCCTTGTGGGAGTCGAAATCAAAGGTGCCAGTCATCTATGGACGGTGGAGGACTCACTGGAAGAGTTGAGTCTACTAGTCAGCTCCGCTGGCGCCCAAGTTGTAAGCACTCTCAACCAACGTCTGGACAGACAGACTCACACCTATGTGGGCAAGGGTAAGATAGCCGAGATCAAAGCCTTGATAGATGACTCTGAAGCAAATGTGGTGATATTCGACGACGAACTCACTCCGACCCAGCAAAGGAACCTTGAAGAAGCCCTAGGCGTAAAGATCATAGACCGCACCGCTCTTATCTTGGACGTGTTTGCAAGACGTGCCCAGACACACGAAGGACGACTACAGGTGGAACTCGCCCAGCACGAGTATCTACTACCGCGACTCGTAGGCCAATGGTCCCACCTTGAACGCCTTGGAGGCGGCATAGGCACCAGAGGTCCAGGAGAGACTCAGCTTGAAACCGACCGCCGTATCATACGCAACAAGATACAAAAGCTGAAACAGTCACTGGAACAAGTCAGAAAACACCGATCACTGTACAGACATCACCGTCAACGGCAAGGTGTCCCTGTAGTATCACTGGTGGGATATACCAATGCTGGAAAGAGCACCCTTCTCAATGCTCTCAGTAATGCGGGAGTGGTAGCTGAAAACAAACTGTTCTCTACTCTGGACCCCATCACTAGGAAGATATCTAACCCAGGTAGCAGGTCATTCCTACTCACAGATACCGTCGGCTTCATCCAGAAACTGCCACCAACGCTTGTGGCAGCCTTCAGAGCCACATTAGAGGAGATTGAGAGTGCCGATGCAGTCATCCACGTTATCGATATAACACACCAGAACGCGGCAGAGCAGGTACAGGTTGTTGACGATCTCTTGGCTGAACTAAATCTGAAAGACAAACCTCGTATTCTAGCACTGAACAAGATAGACCTCCTCGTGGATCATCAACAGGATGAAGAGTACTCACAAAGTCTCAAGGCTACGCTAAACCAAAATGAGGACAGCATTGTGACCGTATCGGCAGCCAAGGGATGGGGCCTAAACAACCTTCTGAAAAGCATCACGACATTACTTGATACAGAGAAAGGCCAGTTACAAGATGCTCCAGGCTTTTGGGTCGATGGTTCTCTATCAAATAATTTCAATAACTAATGGCAAAAGAGATCACATGACGTTAGAAACAGATTGCCTACCAGCAAAGCCGAATAGCTTGCAATGTCACACTGGAAGAGCGGAACAAAGAAATGGATTACATAGCCGTGTCATAGGGATAGGGAAAAGGTGATATATGTTCGCCCTATATATGTTATGTCAAGTAGAATGCACTTAAAACCTCTCTCACGTACGGAATGAGGCTAGCAATGAAATACGGGCTGTAGGCCTTCGACTTGATGTTAGGATCGGCTGCATGTAAAACTAAGCCCAGAAATCCACATCCACATCCAATTGGTGCTATCTAATCATAACAACCAGCAATTCCGGATCATTTGAGCAAGAGGATAGATAAGCGTGACGAGCAAGACATCAGACAACTCTGATACAATCAATCCCACGGATGGATGAGCCGATGAGCACACTCAGCCCGACACATGAAACATATATCTGCAGATACCGGACCAGTGCCAGTATCTGCAGCGGTGCCAAAAAGCCATCCTTGAGAAATGTTGAGCCGATACACTATGTGGCCGAGTTAACAGCACGATTAAGAAAACTGCCGAGCAACACCATCTCTAACCACACCGTGTACTGTAGAGACCTCCGTAAACACTTCAACTAGGAATTCCGCAACCGCGCTTTCAGCAATGCGCCCAGTTTTCATGGCCAAGTCTGTCTCAAGTAGCCCACGATGCAATGATTCAAGGGCGGTCACTGAGTAACGTCTGCCCTGCTCTCTCACCTTGTTGAGCACCCATCCGGAGGATAGTCCAATGTTGGCGCCTATCTTACTCTGCGGAACCTTCCTAAATTCCATGTCCTTGAGGAGAAGGAGAAGTCGCACCTGACGCGCTACCATAATCACTATGTAGGTACCGTTTGCCCCGCACTCCATAAGATGATCTATAATCCGCAAGGCTTCTGAATATCTCTTTTCTAATATGGCGTCAACGGCATTAAAAACGCTCATCTCTTTAACAAATGGCACCAAGAGCCGAACGTCTTCCACCCCCACAGTGCGATTCAAGCAATAAAGAGATAGTTTTTCTATCTCACTATTTAGAGTCCATAGATTGCCTCCAACCAATGCCGACAACAGACGCACTCCGTCCCTGGATATAGTGCATTGCATTGACGCTGCTCTCTCCTGAATCCAGTCGTTCAACCCATCACCACTAAGAGCTACGAACTCCCTTGCCCATCCCAGCGGTGACAATTGTTTCAACAGAGCGTTGTCCTTTCTAACCGTCCTATCAATCAGCACCAGGTCTGTGGATGGAGGCATAGAAGGAATGTAGCCTGCAATTGACAGCCACGATGAGGAACCATCTTCTGACCCTTTTACCTTCTTAGACGAGCGTCCCTCTGTCGAAGACAATAGGCCATCCACAATAACCATACGTCTTTCTGCTAGAAACGGCACTGTGTTACACATCGCCTGGAGATGTTGGGGCGAATAGGCAGAAACGTGCCCCCTTGTAACATTGGCATCAATCACATCATGATGCCCAACCTGGGATTTAAGATTCTCCAAGGCCTCATGCATGGAGAAATCGTCTGAACCATAGAAAATATAAAGCATATATAATTCCCAAATGTACACTACACGAGTATAATACGTACGGATTATACACTAAGGAGGGGTATGCTCTCACCAAGGACACATCCAAAATGAGATCGGCAATCCTATATCGGCTTGCTATCCCACTTTTATTGACCCTTGTGTCAGGTTCTATATTCTTTCGGTCTATGATTTTGGTTGTGCTGGCAGTAATTTTCTCATCTCTATTACTATCGCGTCTATCAAGAAACGTAACAACTAAAACAGGGAAAACAACCAATAACGACAAGGATGTCATCGACGGCAACTACAAGATAATGGATGACAATGAATAACCACCTAGCAGTGAACGCTACTTCCATGTACTTTATATGGCAAATTCCCAAATGCAGGGAACAATAAAAATGCAGGGAACAATAAAAACGCAAGCAACAATAAAACAATATGCGATTCTCGAACAAATTGGTAGCAGCGGTTTAGCCACTGTGTACATGGCTCAGGACAACCTTCAAGACCGCTTCGTAGCCTTGAAGGTTCTGCGTCCCTATATTAGCGCAGATGAATCCCTACTAGAAAAGTTCTCCCAGGAAATGGAACTGGTAGTCAAATTGAGCCACCCAAACATTCTGCCTGTCTACGAAAAAGAGAATGTGGGAGATATACACTGGATCGCGATGCAATATACATCGTGGGCTACCCTGAGCCAATGGCTACAGCAGCCCATTCCAGCGTCCCAAGCGATGATGATCCTTCGTCAGGTGACAGCGGCTATTGAAGCCGCTCAGCTTGAAGGCGTACGCCACGGAAACATAAAGCCTAGCAATATTTTCCTAGATCCTGAATCGGGACAGGTAATGCTAAGTGATTTCGGCATGATCCTGCTGGGCAATGGTGCTCCAACAGGCATGAGAACGTCTCTAAAGACACCAATGCCTACTTACACCGCACCAGAACAAGGCCGAGATTCCGCACCTAATGCCATTTCCGACATATACTCCCTTGGAGTACTTGCCTACGAAATGATGACAGGAACGGTCCCATTCAACGCCTTGGATCGCTCCTCTGTGCAAGCAAGGCAGTTGACTTCCCCCATACCTATACCAAGTCAGGTAAATCAGAATATCCCACAGCAACTAGATGCCATTATCCTCAAGGCACTGGCTACCCACCCTGAGCAGCGCTACCAGACCGCCGGAGAATTCATTACAGCACTGGTAGCAGCATCTCCCATGCCTGAAGCAGATATAACGTCCTTTAAAATTGCAGATGAGATAGCATACCAAACTGTGTTTCCCGGCATTGGCTCAATACCACTGTCAGAAAACAGGCCGATGGTTATTTGCTCTATCTGCGGACACAACAATTATATAGGTGCAACCTGGTGCACCGAATGTTGGGGAATACTAACCCGCATGGCAGCAGTTGGAGACAAGCCACTACTCTCTAAGGAAGAGAGAGAATTGCGAAGGAAGAAGTCATCCAGAATACGGCGCAGCATACTGGGTTCTGGTGTAGCCGCGATAGGAGTGGTTCTTGCAATCCAATTCTTAAATATCACTCTTCCTCTACCCACGCCATCCTCCACAATCAGCTCTGAGTCAGGCCTCGGGGAATGGGCCATGATACACAGGAGCTTTGAGGGCTCAGGAGTTGTTCCGGGAGAGAGCGCTGACATTAACGGCAGGCTAAAGTGGACGTTTGAGACCTCTGCCCAGATAGTTTCCACTCCTGCTGTAAAGGGAAACAGAGTATATCTCAGCACACAGGACAACCGTGTAGTGGCCATAGATGCGACTACAGGAGACCTTATCTGGGAACATAAGACCGTAGCAGCAATGGATTCGTCACCTGCTGTGGCAGGTGACATGATCTTCTTTGGCGTCAGAAACACGAAAGTAATCGCTCTTGACGCCCGTACCGGAGATACGGTATGGGAATTTGCCACTGAGACAAATCCAACAATAGGCTCGCCAATAGTGAAGGATGGAGTGGTATACATAGGTTCAGGCGACGGCCGTATCTATGCACTGGACGCGCTGACAGGAACCGAGAGATGGTCACATCTCACACTTGACTGGATTACCAACACGCCTGCACTATCAGGCAATATTCTGGCAGTATCTTCGCTTGACGGATGGGTAACCACCTACGATACAAATACAGGCAAAAAACGGTTCTCGTTCCGCGGTTTGAATCGCCCTGTTATGGGATCTCCCATAATCATGGATGAATTTATATATATCACCTATCGAAACGGCTTCGTCACCTCTGTGAACCTGAAGGAAACGGAAGTGCTTTTCGAAAGCAGGTGGTACAGACTCGGGCTTCAATTATGGCTCTGGGGCATGGCCGATCACCCAGGGCTTCCCAAGGGAGTAAACTGGGTAAAACATGTGGGCGGCTCAGTTAATCTAACCCCAGCAGTTGATGAAAACAAGATTTACGTCCCCGTCGAAGGCGGGCTGCTCCGAGCCCTAGACAGTATCACAGGAAAATATCTATGGACTTTCGACTCTGGAACGGATAATTTATCCACTCCAACACTTGTGGAAAACATCCTTCTAGTAGGTGATAGTAAAGGTGCGATTCGAGCCGTGGACAGGGACAGCGGTGAGGAACAGTGGTCGTTGCAAATCGCCGAAGGCCTTACATCCAGGCCTGTACTGGCCGGCGACACCCTGTATATTGCCTCTCGGGACGGTACGCTCTACGCAGTAGAGTGATTTTTACAATTTACAAAAGACATATCTGCAAGAATATATTTTAATAACAATATGAAGAATACAAAAAAATGGAAATAGGAATTGTCGGCCTTCAAAAATCAGGCAAAACTACAGTTTTCAACGCCCTTAGCAAGGGATATGCAGACATCAACC
Source organism: Dehalococcoidia bacterium (assembly GCA_963580875.1). Taxonomy (GTDB): domain Bacteria; phylum Chloroflexota; class Dehalococcoidia; order Lucifugimonadales; family UBA2985; genus JASLXI01. The sequence goes on along the minus strand of CAUZMC010000011.1, from coordinate 17,066 downwards.
CATCGTCCGCATCAGCGACCAAGCCGAATCTTGGGATAGCAAAAGTCCAAGACTCACGGCTGAGACCGCTGGAGGACATGTTCCACCCAAAGAAAACTGTGCCAGCAGAAGTCAAATACATAGACTTCCCAAAGGCACCAGAGGGACTTACAAAGGCACAGGGTATAGCAGGAGATTTCCTCAACCTGCTCCAGAAAACGGATGCACTTCTACACGTTGTCAGAGCCTTCCAGGAACCATCTGTACCTCATGTTGATGGAAGTGTCGAACCACACCGGGATCTAGATGCCATGAACCTTGAACTGGCGTTCGCAGACTTGGCTATTCTGGAGCGAAGGGTTGAGAGGCTTGAGAGTGAGTTGAAGAACGTCAAAGCTACAGAAAGGGAAGGCAAGCTACGAGAGCACGCTGCCCTGGACAGGATCAAGGGTGAGATGGAAAATGAGGTTCCAATACGCGAGCAGCAACTTTCCGACGAGGAATCCAAGCTTCTGGCGAATTTTCAGTTCCTGACAGCAAAGCCAATGCTCATTGTCTGGAACATTGGGGAAGATGACGTGGCACAGGCGGCTGAATTGGAAGAGAATCTGAAACAACAGTACTCCAAGCAGGGAGTGGAGATCGTCGTCCTGTGCGGGAAGCTAGAAATGGACTTAGCCAAAATGGATGACGAGGAATCAGAGGAGTTTCGCAAGGACATGGGACTGCAGAAGCCAGGACTTCAACGTGCCATCAGTTCATCCTACCAGCTTCTTGGCCTGGTGTCCTTCTTCACGGTCGGCGCTGATGAAGTTAGGGCCTGGACCATCGACAGAGATATTCCTGCCGTCAAGGCCGCAGCGAAAATCCATACGGATATAGAGAGAGGGTTCATACGCGCCGAAATAATATCGTACGACCACATGCTTGAGTGTGGCAGCCTTGCAGAGGGGAAAAAAAGGGGATTACTCCGCCTTGAAGGGAAAACTTACAAGGTGCAAGACGGCGATATCATAAACTTCCTTTTCAACGTTTGATGTTTTCTATAAGAATCCTGCTCATAGCAGGATTTCACAAAACAAGTATGGATTCCCATCTATGAATAGAAGTGCGCCCTCATCCGACTCCGTGTGTAGTAGTGAGTCATCACTGCCCACCAAGATAGCCCTATACATCCACATACCCTTCTGTCAGACAAAGTGCCCATATTGCGATTTCAACACGTACGCTGGCATTGAACCCCTGATGCCAAACTACATAAAAGCGCTCACCACTGAAATTCTCCACTGGGGCGCCCTTCTGGGAAAGCCTGAAATTAGAACAATATTCTTCGGTGGAGGGACGCCGTCTTATGTGCCGGTACAGTCCATTGAAACGATTCTGAGAGCAGCTCAAACCGCGTTCCATGTATCATCAGACGCCGAAATCACTATGGAGGCCAACCCAGGCGACCTGATGAGCGAACGCGCTACATCACTTCGTAAGCTGGGCATAAACCGCCTGAGCATTGGTACTCAAAGCCTGGATGACTCCCTTCTGAAGGTGCTCGGCAGAAGGCATTCGTCGCAAGAAGCGGTAGATGCGTACGGCGCTGTTAGAATGGCAGGATTTGATAACATCAGCCTGGACCTAATGTATGGCCTCCCAAGTCAGACCATACATCAATGGCGAGATTCCTTGAAAAAAGTGCTCTCGTTATCACCTGAGCACCTCTCTCTCTACTGTCTCACACTGGAAGAGGGAACGCCCATGCACCAGCAAATGCGCTTGGGAGAGATGTCTGAGCCAGACCCTGACCTTGCAGCGGACATGTACCTGCTGGCAGAAAATCTTCTGGAACAGGCCGGATACGACCATTACGAGATTTCCAACTGGGCAAAACCAGGCATGGAAAGTCTACACAACCTGACATACTGGCACAACCAGCCATATATTGGAGTGGGGCCTGGAGCACACTCGTATCTGGGCATGTGGCGGTTCAACAATATCAATTCACCACGGGAGTACATTCGACGATTTAGCAACGTTGCTACACCATCAACTTCTCTCGACGTCCTATCTTCAGATGTAATAAGCCAGGTGCCCACCGTGGACAACGTGGAAATTATAGAGCACAGCATGGAGATGGCCGAGACTATGATGCTTGGACTGAGACTGTCTGAAGGAATTAGCCTAGAACATTTTGCAAACCGCTTTGGGAGATCTCTGGATTCAGTTTACGGAGAACAGATACAGGAGCTGATATCATTAAAGCTATTGGAGCAGAGAAACAGAGCATTGTACTTAACAGACCGTGGGCGACTCCTTGGCAACGAGGTATTTTTGCGTTTCTTTTAGGTTATTTTATACTTCGACAGACACAAAATTAGCCGTAGTCACCAACAGAATTACCTATTTGGACTCTTGCGATACCTGAGAGCAATCTTTTAACGAAGCAAAAATGCCATAGCATTTTCCATAAATTGCCCCTGCTATATCAGTGTGCTATCCTGATTCAAAATACCCATTTACGAGTCTTTTCTATGTATGTTATAGGCACCGCAGGACACGTGGATCACGGGAAGTCCACCCTAGTCCAAGCCCTCACCGGCATAGACCCAGACCGCCTCCGTGAGGAAAAGGAACGGGGCATGACCATAGAACTGGGTTTTGCCTGGCTCACGCTTCCAAGCGGCCAAGAGGTGAGCATTGTGGACGTACCCGGCCACGAACGCTTCATTAAAAATATGCTAGCCGGCATCGGTGGTATAGACTTAGCGTTACTAGTCATAGCCGCCAACGAGTCGGTTATGCCTCAGACTAGGGAGCATCTAGCCATCCTTGACATGCTTCAAGTGAAAAAGGGACTGGCAGTCATCGCAAAGAAAGAGATTGTTGACGAGGAAATACTGGAACTGGTGATAGCCGAAGTGGAGGATGTTCTCAAAGGCACCACGTTACATGGCTCTCCCATAGTCACCGTATCCGCGATCACTGGAGAAGGTCTCCCTGAACTGATTGAGACACTGGACACACTTCTGGATACCACTGAAACACGCAAGGACTACGGAAGGCCGCGCATGTCCATAGATCGTTCATTCACCATGTCTGGCTTCGGAACCGTAGTCACTGGCACTCTCATAGATGGCTCACTGTCCGTGGGGGCGGAGGTTGAGATACTTCCATCTGGCAAAATGTCCCGAATACGTGGCCTCCAAAGCCATCGCCAGAAGATAGAGACGGCATCGCCAGGGCGGCGACTGGCTGTGAACCTATCCGGTGTGTCGCACGATGATATAGAGAGAGGTGAAGTGCTCACAATCCCAGGCTGGCTCCGGTCCACCATCGCCGCTGATGTGCGCCTTCACTTACTACCAGATGCCCCCAGAAGCTTGAAGCACAACGGTTCCGTGACATTCCATACTGGAGCTACGGAAACTGTCGCCCGCGTGCGCCTACTGGAGCAAGATATTATAAATCCGGGAGAGGAGACATTGGCCCAGATACGCCTGGATAACCCCCTTACGCTAGTAAAAGGGGATTATTTCGTTATACGTTCATCGGAGGCTACCCTGGGAGGTGGGACAGTATTGGACCCGTACGCCAAACGTCACCGCCGCCACCACTCACCAACCATCGAACGGCTGGAAGTCATGGAACTTGGCACTCAGGATGAGATACTCGTCCAGATTCTACAGTCCTCGGAGCCGTGCAGTCTTCAGGCGCTGGCCGACAGCGCCAACCTCTCTATAGAAGAGACTAAGATCCTGGTTGAGCAACTGGCCTCAACAAAGGAAGTGATAGTACTTGGAACCAATGCCATTACTCAGCGTTCTCTGGTCTACTCGTCGTTGGGTTGGACGTCCCTGTTGAACAAGGCACGAAATGCCCTGGAATCCTACCACAAAGAACATCCACTTCGCAGAGGCATCCAGAAGGAGGAGTTACGAAGCCGGTTGAGTCTTTCTGGCAAGGAGTTTACGCTTATTCTGTCGCGATTTGTGGAAGATGGCGCAGTTATAGAAGAGACCAACTCTGCTTGGCTACCACAACATCAGGTGTCGCTGAGCGATATACAGACCAAGCTTGTTGAACAGTACGTATCTCAGCTACAGTCCAATCCATATTCACCGCCAACAGATGCGAGCCTAGACGACGACCTGCTCACAATGCTGGTTGACGAAGGCCGTGTGGTCAAAGTGAGTGAAACTGTTATATACGACGCGGAGGCATATCAAGGGATGGTGGATAAGATAGTATTCACCATCAAGGAGCAGGGCAAAATCAACGTTGCACAGGTACGCGACTTATTCCAGACCAGTCGTAAGTACGCACTATCACTATTGGAATACCTTGACCAACAGAGCGTCACACGTCGCGTCGGGGATGACCGAGTGTTGAGATAGACGCATGGAGAATGTAACAAATGTCCCTAGACATGCATAAAATCGCCGGCCAGATTCAGGCTGTTGCCTCCGATATCAATGACAAGAAGGCCGACAGCGACTCGCGGTTGGAGCGAGCATTGAACACTCTTATAACAACACAGCACGAAACATTGGAAGAAAAGCGTATGAGAAGCAGGGCCACATTCTCCCCTATCGCTGGCCTGAATGGGTCTATTGCTAGACAATACCCCTGCCCTACTCTACCGTCTGACTACACCGTCCTTGCTGTGGACGGATCGCACATAGACGTGGACAGACACCTAGCCGTCCAATGCTATCTCATCAACATGGGCACAGTGCATATTAGATACGGCCGCAACCACAAAGCGCGGCTGGGGAGTGAGCCTCGTCTCTACACAGGTGAGGACAACATGCATATCATGGATCCTGATGGTAACCGAACACAGAATCTGGAAGGGCAACTCCTAGGAGAACTGCGCGCTGTCGAAGAGCTACGAACGCTGGCAACCCTGGCGAAGGAGTCCGACCCAGATATACCAGTCTTAGCCCTTATAGACGGCTCGCTGATACTGTGGGGGCTGGTGGGCCAGACATATCCAGATTTTGTTCGCAGGGCCTTGATGGACGATATTTATCTGCCAGCACTGGATACGCTTCGGGAGATGGCAAAGCAGAGACCCCTAGCCCTGGCATCGTACATCAGTCTCCCACGCAGCGCAGACGTAGTGAATATCTTGCGTTTAGACGGCCGTCAGTGCCCATATGATACAGCCAACTGCGATGATCATTGTGGCAGCCTACGTGCATGGCAACGTCCCTGTGATACTGTATCTGGAGTCTTAGATAGAGATATATTCGGCTCCTTACTAGATATAGAGGAAAGGTCTGCCTCTTTTATCAACACTTCCGTAACCATAGAACGGTACTATGGAGAGCATGCAGTACATTTCTATTATCTAAACGCTGGATCGGAGATAGCAAGAGTTGAAGTGCCAGCATGGGTTGCTGAAAACCCAGAATTACTTGAACTAACCCACGCTATGCTGATTGACCAGTGCCATAAGGGCCACGGCTATCCAGTCGCCATATCTGAGGCACATGAACAAGCGGTGGTTACGACGGCAGACCGTGAGGAATTTCGATTTATGCTGGACAGTGCGCTACAAGACCACCGGCTACCGGTGTACACTTCACAGAAGAATCTTTCCAAAAGATTGAAGTGGCTGTAGATGGTAACTCATGATTTCCATGAACTTCCTTTTACCTTACGAGACTGCTAGCGGATATTGAAATTAAGTGAGGATTGAAACACTTGTAGGCTACATGGAGAAAGTGTCAGAGATTAAGGATATTCAAGTTTGTTTCGTTGGAGATTCTTAGCTTAACATACCGTAATTGGATATTTTCAAACTTAGTAAATACGAAAACGTTTATATGTGAAATAATTACTTATGATGGCTATCATCTAGAATTTGTTGGTTATACGCATTTAGTTAATCTAATTTGAACCTGAAACACTTGGCTCTCTTCCTTTGAATGACAAACAATAATGAATAGGAAATAATTGTAATAATAAATGCCAAATAAAGAAACACGACTTGGAGAGGTTGTTGAGACATCCACTACCGGATTTGTGGCCCAGTGCTACCAGCTTTATGGAGCACCGCCATTAGGAGCGCTAGTGAAGTCAGGTGGCCAGTACCCTGCCTATGGAGTGGTGCATCAAGTAACAACTCAGGGTATAGACCCGACACGAAGGCCTGTGGCGAGAGGCCAAGATGAGGCCAACGAGGAAGACGTCTACCGGAGCAATCCACAACTTATACATCTGCTTCGCACGGATTTTCAAGCCGTCATCGTTGGACATAGCACAAATGAAAACTTTCGTTATCATCTACCGCCAACGCCTCCGCCAATCTATGCCTTTGTACATTTATGCTCGAACGATGATGTGTTAAAGTTCACAGACAACCCGACGTTCCTCCGTCCACTGGCAACATCGAATATCGTTGCCTTGGAAGAGGTCGTTGCTGCCTGCCTTAGATATGTGGCCTCTATGCATGAGGACACAGAAAAGTTCCTCACAGGAGCAGGAAACCAGCTAGCTGGTTTCTTCCCAGGCGATTTCCGACGCGTGGAGACTATTTTGCAAAGAGCAATATTATAATGCAGGGCGAGCGTTGCATTATAATACTTGTCCACATTGAAACGGTCAGACCATATTCCACAAATCGGAAGCAGTGGGTTATGGCAAATTACCATCTGAACTCCCACGAAGCCAGATTTTAGGACGATATCATGACAGAGCTAAATCCACATGGAAAGTATCTCGGAAACGTTGTGGGAGGGTCTCTCAATCGAGGGGTCGAGGTTCGTCTTGACCCACAAACTCCTGTGGAAGAGATGGCGCTTGGCCAACACGTTGTAATACAGGGACAGAGCCGCCGTTTCTTCGGCATAATCACTGACATTACGCTGGAAACCTCGAACGACTCCATAAAGGCAAATCCACCTGACCTGTCCAATCCGCTAGTAGCTAGGGTGATATCAAGCACTGCCGTATACTCCACGCTTCAGGTGCTTCCAATGCTAGCATTGGAAGGTGCACTAGCTCTTGTGGACGGCCCAATGCCAGCCAAGACAGTGCCTCCTCACTTTGCGCCAGTGCACCTGGCATCCAAAGAGGACATTGAGATGGTGTTCGGCAGAGAGGACAAGAGTCATTTCTGGGTAGGCACCCCCATTGACTTGGAAGAACGTATCAACATAGATCTAGAAGAATTCGTGAAACGGTCCAACGGCGTCTTCGGCAAAAGCGGCACTGGCAAGACATTCCTGACGCGGCTTCTGCTTGTCGGTATTTTACAAAAGAGCGCTGCAGTGAACCTAGTGTTCGACATGCAGAGTGAGTACGGTTGGATGGGAACATCGGAGGGCACAGGGACAGTCAAGGGGCTAAAGCAGCTGTTCCCATCTAAGGTGGCCGTATTCTCACTGGACGAAGAACATGGCCGAAGGCGCGGGATTTCGCCAGACTACCTGGTGAAGATCGGGTACAACCAGATTGAGCCTGAGGACATCGAGATGCTGCGAGAGACCTTGAACCTATCGGAGGTGGCAGCGGACGCTGCGTACACCGTGGCGGGTTACTTTGGGCAGGACCAATGGTTGAAACAGTTCCTTGACATTGGCTCCCAAACATTGCATGAGCTTGCCGGAACCATCGGTGTCAACGAACGGGCATTATCCACTCTCCATAACCGACTACGCAGGCTCAACCGCTTCCACTTCGTCACTGACAGGGAGTCAGAGCAATCGGTGGAGGAAATTCTGCGCTACCTAGACCGGGGCATCCACGTGGTGCTGGAGTTCGGACGATACCAGAACGAGCTTGCAGCATACATCTTGGTAGCCAACCTCCTGACGCGTCGTATACACAGTCGTTACGTGACACGCAAAGAGAAAGCGATGGGCGACTCTTCCCAGGAGCCACGGCCGCTGGTAATAACGATAGAGGAAGCTCACAGGTTCCTCAGCCCAGGGATAGCATCGCAGACGATATTCGGAACGATTGCCCGTGAAATGCGCAAATACAACGTGACGCTGCTGGTGGTAGACCAGCGTCCTAGTGGAATTGACGACGAGGTGATGAGCCAGCTTGGAACGAAACTATCTTGCCTGCTGGACAATGAACGTGACGTTGAAGCCGTGATGTCTGGGGTGTCGGGGTCAAGGGAACTGCGGTCTGTTCTAAGCAAGTTGGACAGCAAGCAGCAGGCTCTGATCTTCGGGCACTCAGTGCCGATGCCGATTGTGGTGAGGGTACGTGACTACGGCACCAACGAATCGTACAAGGAACTTGGGTTCCAGCAAGCGGCTGAGATACGGCAAGATATGGAAAGGGACGCTGAAGATCTGTTTAGGGGAAGATAACTATTGGAAAAAGTTATGCTTGTATTCTTAGCTGTTATGTGTACCCAATTCATCATATTACCCTAACATTTGTCACACTTGATATGAGAGCCGATTCATTGGGCAGCCTGAAAGAGGAAACAACAACCCTCTGGAATGTTTGACCTACAACGCGATGCTCGAGGTACTAGGAGCGACCAGCTATGCGCTGCTGCTCTGATCTGATGGCGAGCAGTTTCACAATCTGCTGACTTGCAGTGTTAATTTGATGGGTAGATAATCCTCCTGAGAATTGCAGGATATATAGCCGTAATGAATTTTGACAAATATAAGGCCTCCCCAAAACTGCACAATAGTATTCTTGGGAAAAAGCTATATGAGTACGTCCAGCTGACGCCTCACAATGGCAGGAAACTGTGAAAGTGCTTGTTGTTGGGAACGGGGCGCGTGAACACGCCATAGCATGGAAGCTGAGGCAGAGTCCACTTGTGGACGCGCTCTACGTTGCTCCCGGAAACGCGGGGACGGCAGCCATTGCAACCAACATCGATGTAATGGCCTCTGACATAGAAGGACAGGCCAAAGCTGCACGACAATACGGAATAGACCTAACGGTGGTGGGACCAGAAGGCCCACTAGCCAAGGGCATCGTGGACTTCTTTGAAAAACATGGACTGGCCGTATTCGGCCCCAATAGGGACGCGGCACGCATCGAAAGCAGCAAGGTTTTTGCAAAAGAGTTAATGAGTAAATACGGCATTCCAACTGGAAAGGCCGAGGTATTTGACTCGTATGCCGTGGCATGCAGATACGTGAAATCGCAGGCATTCCCACTAGTTGTGAAGGCCGATGGCCTTGCTGCTGGCAAGGGTGTGACTGTGGCAAAGACCGAGGAAGAGGCGGTGCAGGCGCTGCATGAGTGCCTAGTGGATCGGGTTTTTGGTGAGGCTGGAGACCAGGTACTGGTTGAGGAGTGCCTAGTAGGACGAGAGGTCAGCGTGTTCGCTTTCACAGATGGAGAGTCGATATCACCGATGGTGGCAGCGTGCGACTACAAACGAGTGTACGACGGCGATGCAGGGCCTAACACGGGCGGCATGGGCAGCTACAGCCCTCCCCCGTTCTGGACAACCGAACTGGAACGAGAAGTTTATGAAAAAATAATGGAGCCAACAGTGCGGGCGATGGCCCAAGAGGGTTGTCCATACAAAGGCGTACTGTACGGTGGCCTAATGCTAACATCATACGGGCCACAAGTGATTGAATTCAACTGTCGCCTAGGGGACCCGGAGACCCAAGTCATTCTGCCACGCCTGAGAACAGACCTAGTGGAAATACTGATGGCCGTAGCTAACCGCACGCTAAACAAAACATCAATTGCATGGGATACCGAAACCTGCGTTGGCGTGACCATGGCCTCTGGCGGCTACCCAGGCAGCTACGCAACTGGGATTCCAATATCTGGACTTTCACAGGCAGAATCACATAGTCTGGTGTTCCATGGAGGTACCCGTCACAAGCATGGAGAAGGGTCTGTGCCCCTCACAGACGGAGGCCGTGTGCTAACGGTGATTGGCAAAGGACATAACATTGAGAAAGCTAGGGAGCGGGCGTACGAAGGTATCGCACTAATCCACTTTCAAGATAAATTCTATCGCAGTGACATTGCAACTGGTATAGAGAATCGCTAGCTTCTTACTCATATGCTTGTGCAAGCATATGTCCGAAGAGAAGCAAAATGGCTCATTATAAGCGCGTAATCAGGAGGAGAATCATGCCATTAGTAGGCGTAATTGTAGGCAGCAAATCGGACGAGTCAGCTATGCAAGATACCCTAAAGGTTCTGGATGAGTTGGGGGTATCACAGGAATTCTCTGTTATATCGGCTCATCGCACACCGGATAAGGCGCGCGAATATGCCAAGGGCGCATCTGAGCGAGGGATTGAGGTAATAATAGCGGCGGCCGGAGGTGCGGCAGCCCTGCCAGGAGTGTTGGCATCTTGGACCAACCTGCCAATCATAGGCGTTCCGCTCACATCTAGCGAGATGAACGGCATTGATGCACTCCATGCCATCGTTCAAATGCCTCCAGGAGTACCAGTGGCATGTATGGCAATAGGTTCATGGGGGGCACGAAATGCCGCTTATATGGCAGCGGCTATCTTGGCACTGAAGCACGACAGCATAAAGAAGGCGTACGATGAGTACAGAGAAAAGCTTGCCTCCGGCTAGACCAGCATGGCTCGCCATACACCAACAATTGTTTACGGTGTTTCTTCTAAATTGCATGAAACAACGCGTGGCACATACTTTATGAGAACATTGAACATTTGGCGGATTGTGGTCATAGGGTTGTCTATCATGCTATTGCTGAGCGCATGCGGCAGTTCATCATCTCCAGAAGACACGGTGGATTTGTATCTATCGGAAGCTGAGCAGAGAGGGACAGAGGCAGCGCTTTTGCTATGGGAGCTTACAGAGATGGGAACTGAATCCTTCACACTAGACGAGGAACAGCAGAAGATAAGAATGCACGGACGACGGACACTGGCCATCGAACTGACCGATGCCATAGGCATCGCAGGGGCGCGTATTACATGGAAACGAGAGGGAACGTCCTACTATAACCTGAGGAACGGGATACCGCTGGTGACAGATAGTCGAAACGAAGCCGATTTTGCTACAATAAATATGCGCATCCTAATAGAAAACCGCAATGAATCCCAAATTGAGGAGTATTTAGCCTTCAACCTGTGGATGCACCCAATCGATGGCTGGAGCATTACAGGACTGGACAAAAGTTTAATGGCACTGGAACCGTTTCTAAATAGTGTACGGCAATCCAAGTAGACTGGCACAACCATTCACTCATAAATTCAAAAGACTCTCTGTCAATCCTCTTGTTTAGAAATAGCAAGACAATGTATGATTCTTTATACAACTATTAAAGTGTTTTTCGAGGTGATAGGTGATAGATAGGTACGCACGACCAGCCATGCAAATGGTGTGGTCTGAAGACAACAAGAACGATAAATGGCTCCAAGTGGAGTTGGCCGTCTGTGAGGCCTGGGCCGAGGAAGGCATTATTCCAAAACAGGACATGATCAAACTCCGTGGAGCACGCTACGACGTAAATCGCATGAAAGAGGTTTTCGAACGTACACGTCACGACATGACTGCATTCCTGCAATCTGTTACGGCTGGACTTGGAGAAGAAGGCCGTTGGCTGCACATGGGACTGACTTCGCACGATGTCCAGGATACGGCCCAGAGCCTGCAACTGATTCAGTCATGCAACCTCCTACTGGAAGGCATCGACGGCCTCATGCTAGCAATCAAGAAGCGCGCCATTGAGCACAAATACACTCCCATTATGGGACGAACCCACGGAGTACATGCCGAGCCAACCACATTTGGGCTGAAACTAGCCCTGTGGCGGGATGAGATGGGGCGAAACCGACACCGCCTTGAGGAAGCCAAAAAATCCATCGCTGTAGGAAAAATCTCCGGTGTGGTAGGCACTTACGCCACAATCCCACCTCAAATAGAGGAACGGGTATGCGCACAGTTCGGGATATCCCCTGCCCCAGTTTCCAACCAAGTGGTTCAGCGTGACCGTCACGCTCAGTTTGTCACCACACTTGCGATAATAGCAGCGTCTCTGGAGAAATTCGCCACTGAGATAAGAGGGCTGCAACGCACAGAGGTGCGTGAAGTCGAAGAACCATTCGGCCAGGGCCAGACCGGCTCTTCGGCTATGCCACACAAGAAAAACCCTGAACTTTCAGAGCGCGTATGTGGACTGGCACGCCTCATCCGCGGACATTCGGTGACAGCACTTGAAAACGTTGCCCTATGGCACGAACGAGACATAAGCCACTCCTCAGCTGAGCGTATAATTCTCCCGGATTCATGCATGGCGCTGGACTACATCTTGCATATTTTCACAGGAGTAGTGGCTGGATTGAGGGTGTATCCACTGAAAATGTGGAGCAACATTGAATTAACCAAGGGGCTTGTGTTCTCTCAAAGGGTCTTGATCGCATTGCTGGAGAGCGGGCTGAGTCGGGAGAAATCATACGAAATAGTCCAAGGATGCGCCATGCAGGCATGGGAAGAATCCACAGATTTCCGTCAACTTCTACGAGAACAGCCTGAGGTCACGGAACGGCTACCGGGAGATGCACTAGAGTCAATCTTCGACTACAACTTCTATATGAAGTACGTGGAGCACTCTTTCCTAAGACTAGAGCTAGAGGAAGATTAAACTGATGTCAAACTCTTACATGAAGCCACTAGCAGAGACCAACCTACCAAACCTCATTCACAGAGGTAAGGTAAGGGACACATACGACCTTGGACATGGATACCTGCTGATGGTGGCCACGGATCGCACATCCGCCTTCGATGTTGTGCTTCCAACGGCCATACCACAAAAAGGACTTGTGCTATCCCGTCTCTCGGCCTACTGGTTTGACAAGACAAACCAAGTTGTGCCAAATCACTTTCTGGCATTAGCAGACGATACTGATGAGTTGGCAAAGCTAAATGAGTTGAAAGACAATCACATGTTGACAGACCTTTCTCCTGAGATTGCATCGCGAGCTATGGTTGTGAGAAAGGCAGAGCGCATTGATATCGAGTGCGTGGTACGCGGATACATCACAGGCTCTGCATGGGCGGAATATCAGGCCAATGGCACCGTTGGCGGCGACGCTATGCCATCTGGCATGAAGGATGGCGACCCCTTCCCAAAAACACTATTCACGCCCACCACAAAGGCAGAAACTGGTCACGATATGCCCATGAGCCTCCAAGACGTTCGGGATATGGTTGGTAACGAAATGACATTAAAGCTGGAGAATGTCAGTCGTGAGGTATATGAATTCGCCCGTGACTACGCCAAGGTCAAAGGTATAATCATTGCCGATACCAAGATGGAATTCGGTATAATAGACTCAGAGCTTATTCTTATAGACGAGCTTCTCACTCCTGATTCAAGCCGTTTCTGGGACGCATCGCTCTATGAACCTGGCAAATCCCAACCCAACTTCGATAAGCAATACGTACGTGACTGGCTAATCGCCAGCGGATGGGACAGAGAACCACCTGCTCCTGAACTCCCAGATGAAATTGTGTACAAGACACGAACCCGGTATATAGAAGCGTACGAGCGCATTACCGGACAGGCGTGGGCAAATCCTGTGGAGAAAGAAGACTGATGGCAGCTAGAGAACGAGAACGGAGACGGAAAGCACACAACAGAGCAGATAGCAGAGAGACGCGTCGTATAAAAAAGAACTCGCGCCGTCGAATTCGGCGGATCATATTTGGAAGTATCACGGGTCTTGGAGCAGCGCTGATAGTGCTGTCCCTCGTGCTACCTAGCTCGCTTGGGAAAGTCGGGAATAACCCAGCCTCCGCAGAGCAGGGAGCCCAGGTAACGGTTCAGGAAAATGAGGTGGTTGAGGTGGAGCAACTCCATGCAACATATAACACCACTCCTCCCACATCAGGGTGGCACTACGATATACCACTTGAGGATATCGTCTGGGGAGCCTCTCAAGAAACAGTTGAAAACGAAACCCAAGTGTCATACCTGGAGCGCGGTAGCATTATGGTACAGTACAACTGCCCACCTATTTCTATAGACATAGATGGAAACTCTGACATTGAAGAGTGTCTAAAACTGCAAAAGCAACTGGAGCAGGTAGTAAATCGCTATCCTGAGGGTGTTATCCTGGCCCCTTATCCAAATATGGACTCCACCATAGCCCTAACCTCATGGGGCTGGATAGACACTTTTGAGGATTTTAGCGACCCAAGAATCGATGATTTCATCCAAGCACACATTGGCAATGGGCCATCCAGCTTCCGTTAGGAGTCGTGAATGTTTCTAGCTAAGGTATATGTCACACTGAAACCCACTGTCAACGACCCACAGGGCCGTACCATTCTCAACGGACTGCAAAGCCTTGGATTTAACCTAGCCACGGACGTACGTGCAGGCAAGTACCTGGAGATAAAAGTTGACGGCACTGATAAAGCAGCGATGGAAACAACAGTGGAGGAGATGTGCCAGAAACTGCTCGCCAACCCAGTCATAGAAAGCTATCGATATGAGGTTGAAGAGACGTCAGCGTAAAACCAAGAAAACAAGGGAAATGGCAACCAATTAGGGCATAAAGCGGTCTCTGAAAGTTCCAACCCTAATAGACTCTACCACACACAGAGAGAGAGAGAGAGTTATTTAGGAAAACCAGTGAGATCATGAACATCCTTGGTGGCTACTTTCTTTCTCAGACAAGGTACGTGTCTCGGCACAAGCAAGGATACACCAGAGTCTACCTGCAAAGTAAGAACCCCTACTCATTTTTCGTCAGATATGACGGTAATGAAGAGTTACTCTGGATTGATTAGATGAGTCCAAGCAGAACGTATGTCTACAGAAATGACACGTCAGCAACTTTCGAACACACAGACGTCTTGTACTTTACACCCTAAGGAAAACGAAAAACTCGAAATGAACAGGCAGAGAACTATAAGCTCATTAATTAGTTCTAGATTGTCCCCTTCGTACTTGGTACATCGTCTGCAACACGTGTGTCTACCGCAAGAGCCTGACGTAGCGCCCTTGCCAGGGCTTTGAAAAGGGCCTCAGCCTTGTGGTGGTCATTGCCACCAGTAAGTATCTGAGCGTGCAGATTTATACGTCCCTCTAAGGAAAATACTTCGAGGAAGTGGCGGACAAGGTCCGAAGGCAAATCGCCTATGAGAGGGTCGTTAAAATCTACCTTCACAACAGCGTAAGGTCGCCCACCAATGTCGAGAGCCACAAGAGCCAGTGTCTCGTCCAGAGGTACAGTAACATTGCCCATGCGGAGTATGCCCCTCCCCTCCCCTACGGCTTGGTGCAACGTCTGACCCAATACAATGCCAACGTCTTCCACCAGGTGGTGCCAGCCGGGCGAGATGTCACCTCTGGCAGATACGGTAATATCAATGAGACCATGACGAGCGAGCTGTTCCAGCAAGTGGTTCAGCATCCCGTTCGGGGTATCTATAGAAGCCTTGCCTGTGCCGTCTAGATCAACGGTAACCTCTACCTGAGTCTCTTTAGTGTCCCGTTTGAGAGTAGCCTTACGATCGCTCACTATCTATCTCCTCAGGTCGTGGCCTGCACCAAAATTTTGCAAATATTACACTAGTTTTTATAACCTAGGCTTTGCGTGGGTTTCCTAGAGTTCCTTAAATATCTCATCCAGGGCTTCGACCACAGCGTCGGTATGCTCAGGTTTACCCACTGATATACGCAACGAGTTTTTCAATCTAGGCACATTGAAGTATCGCACAAAGATACCTCTACGCGCCAGTCCTTGAAATACCTGCGTTGCCATACCACCAGACACATCGCACAAGAGAAAATTGGCCACCGACGGCAGCGGAGTAATACCATCGATAAGGGTCAATTTTGAAAAGAGGCGCTCGCGCTCCTGAATTATAGCGCCAACGTTTCTCTGCAAATATTCCACGTCATCGAGGGAAGCCATGAGAGCAATCTCAGCCGCAGCACTGATATTATATGGCTGTTTTATATCCATGAGAAGTTGTAAAAACTTGGGTGCCATTATGCCATATCCCAACCGCAGGCTAGCCAGTCCGGCCCATTTGCTCATCGTACGCAACACCACTAGATTGGGATGCTCGGCAATCAGCGGAGCTACAGTCTGACCGCTGAACTCGAAGTAAGTCTCATCCACCACAACGATGACATTTTCTTTCAACAAGCTCAGGATCATGTCTTCCGGCACAGAGTTCCCTGTTGGATTGTTGGGGGATGTCAAGAATACTACTTTTGTCATTGTCCCAATAGCTTTCTTGATCTTTGGCAGGTCAATCTGGAAGTCCTTGTCTCTAGGGATTGAGATCAGTTTTCCTCCATTCACATGGGTACTGAAGGAGTACATACCGAAGGTCGGCGGGCAACTAACTACTTTATCGCCTAGCTCCAATGTGGCCCTCAGCACGAGGTCTATGAGTTCATCAGCTCCCGCACCAACCATAATGTGGTCCGATGATATGCCGGTGTATTTCTCCAATGCCTTTCGCGCTGCGTTCTGATGGGCGTCTGGATAGATGTGATAGCTACTATAACTCCCTAAGGCATCCATGACCCTCGGAGATGGCCCATAAGGGTTCTCGTTGGCATTGAGCTTGATAATATTTTCAGCCGGTATCCCAGCGATTGCTGCCAGTGTATCAGGCGAGTCCACGGCTTCGTATGGCCGTAATTCTCTCAGATCTTTGCGGAAGAGTTTGGTTATGTCCAAAGCATGTCTCCAGACTAAATCTTTCCTACATTATAACCCTTAAAAAGCCTTGAGGGGCCACTTAGCCCTGGGAGGGATTATCTTGCAGCTCAATCCTTAGCTCCACAGACCGTGCGTGAGCATCGAAGCCTTCGGCACGGGCCAATATGGCCGCGGTCTTTGTGAAGTTACGAGCGGTAATTGGGTCAAGTGCCACCACCGGTGTCCGCTTAAGAAACGGTGTCACTCCAAGGTATGAGCTAAATCTTGCTGTGCCACCTGTTGGCATGACGTGGCTTGGCCCTGCAACGTAGTCGCCCATACCCTCAGGAGAGTTGTCTCCCAGAAAAATGCCTCCCGCATGGCGCACTTTGCCAACGGCATCCCATGGAGATCTGATCATCAGGCAAAGATGTTCAGGAGCATAGCTGTTTGACAGTTCAATCGCCTCATCCAGGGTGTCAACAACAACAATCA
>CAUZMC010000010.1:0-40923 GCA_963580875.1 Dehalococcoidia bacterium | reverse complement strand
AAGTTTCCAACTCGATACCGTATCTTACTCGGATTTGGTCCATTAGTGTATATGTTTCTGTTGGTAGTCGCAGAGTATCTAATGTAAATACCCGGGGAGAACGATTTATTCTCCACATCATGTCAATCAGAACAACGTCTTCAGCTCCGAAACTTGACGAGAGAGCCAAATTAGGATTCATATTCTCCATTGCCCATTCCAATAATTCCTGGGGAGATTTGTCCTCCATCGCAATGTTCTTATCAGCTATTTCTTCTGTCGAGAATAACGGTTCCATTTGGTCCAATGGTTTCCTCCTAAACATGGATGAGCTTACCCGGAGTTCAAAGAAAACGGGAAACGTGGAGGGCCAATCATCCCAGCCGCCACAGTAGCATTCGTGGACTCATTTATCAATATGAAACTTCCGGTTATACGGTTTGTGGCATAGTTGTCAAAAACTAGCGGTTCGCTAATTTCTAGACTTACTCTACCTATTTCGTTCAGCTGCAGTGATTTCGGCTCAATCTCTCCATTAAGAGAAGTGATATTGAACCGCGATTCAATCCCGTTTACTAATGCTTTGGAGGAACGTGTGGCTTGCTTGATGAGATATACCTCTCCTTGGTGCATGGCGCTTTGCTCGTCCATCCAGCACACGATCGCATCAACCGTCTTACTCGTTTGAGGGCATTCGTTCAGAGAAGAAATCATCTCTCCCCTAGTGATGTCAAAATCATCGGCAAGGCAGATGGTAACAGCGTCTGGAGCGCTTGCCTGTTCCACAAAGCCCCTTGGTGTCTCTATCGTTGTCACGACAGTCTCATGTCCAGATGGTAGGAGACGTACCCGGTCTCCCTTATTCAATACCCCGGAGGCTATACTTCCTGAATACCCTCGGTAATCATAATACCCGTCACGTAGTGGCCGTATTACATTCTGCACTGGGAACCTTAGGGGCAAGAGATCCAGGCCGACTCGTGACGGTACCTGCTCAAGATGTGTCAAGAGCGGATCACCGGTGAACCACGGCATGTTGCTCGACTGTTCTACGACGTTGTCACCATTTACAGCGGATGTTGGAATGTACACGACATTCGTTACTCCAAGTCTACTCATCAGGGCAGTGAATCTTGTTTTTATGGTTTCATACACTTGTTGGTCGTGCCCAACGAGATCCATCTTGTTTATGCAAACGACGATGTGATCGATACCTAGCATAGATGCTATGACTGAATGACGGCGGGATTGTTCTACCATTCCATGACGGGCATCTACCATTATGAGAGCTACCTCGGCGTTAGAAGCTCCAGTTACCATGTTGCGGGTGTATCCTACGTGACCCGGAGTGTCTGAAAGGATGAATTTTCTAACAGAGGTGGAGAAATAACGGTAGGCGACGTCAATTGTAATGCCTTGTTCACGTTCGGCGCGTAGGCCGTCTGTGACGAGAGCCAAATTAATGGAATGACTTTGATAGCGTTTGCTAGCATCCTCCACAGCGGACAGGACGTCGTCGGCGAGCGCGTTAGAGTCTAACAACAGGCGCCCGATAAGCGTACTTTTGCCGTCATCCACGGAACCAGCAGTGATGATACGTAATAAATCCATGTTAGAAGTATCCTTCGCGTTTGCGATCTTCCATGGCAGCATCTGTAAACCGGTCGTCAGCACGGCTTGATCCTCGTTCGGATATCTGAGTGGCTCCAGTTTCGGCCCATACTTCTTCCGGGGTTCTGGCATCAGAGACTACAGCTGCAGTGGAGGTCATATCCCCTACAGTTCTGAAGCGAACGTTACGGTCAACAACTGTTTCACCAGGTACAGGCTGCATGACATCAGAAAGAGCCATAAGCATTCCATCACGCTCGAACACCTTACGCTTGTGCGCGTAGTAAATCTCTGGTACCTCAATGCCTTCTGCAGCGATATATCGCCATATGTCTAATTCTGTCCAATTCGATATTGGGAAAACGCGCATGTGCTGTCCTAGGTTGATATGCCCATTGTAGAGATTCCATACCTCTGGACGTTGATTACTCGGATCCCATCGGCCGAACTCATCGCGGAGAGAGTAAATTCGTTCCTTGGCACGGGCGCGCTCCTCATCTCGTCGAGCACCACCGAATAGCGCAGTAAATCCCCCCTGCTTGATGGTCTCCAGGAGGACTGGCGTCTGAAGTTGATTCCGAGATCCGTCGAGTTCGGCTGGAACAGTAATACGTCCAGTAGTAATAGCTTCTTCCACCGATCCCACCACCAAGTCTATGTTCAACCGCTTCGCCGTCTTATCGCGGAACGAGAGTACTTCTGGGAAGTTGTGACCGGTGTCTATGTGTACCACAGGGAATGGCAAGTATCCTGGATGTACGGCTTTAACCGCCAGGTGGAGTAGCACTGCAGAATCCTTACCTCCTGAAAAAAGGAGAGCAGGACGATCGAATTCGGCAATCACTTCCCTAATGATATGTATTGATTCAGATTCTATGTCCAGTAGATGTTTATGCTCGGTCCACATGTCCGAGCGTAAGATTGAGACGCTCATTTACACCTCCTGTGTGTACAAGTAAACGGCTGGCGTATCTCCAGTTTTCCGTATTGAAATCAGAAATAAAAAAACCCCTGCCATCTCTCGCAGGGGTTTAAGTATGTTACTGTTGTTGATCAACGCGTTACACGCCTAAGCCCCCAGAACAACAACAACAACATATTCCTCTTATTGCGCACATATCAAGCCTAAGTGTACACATACAATGCTCATATTGCAAATTCACAGCCTCTCGCGTCCAACAATGGGGATTTGAGGTTCAGACACTAGTTCAAACGGATATTTCTTCAGTTCCTCTTCTTTGATCTGATGCTTCACTCAATAACCGTTCAATTAATAAGCGCGCTTCCGGTATACGGACGTCTAAGTTAGAGATAGAGATAGCGCGGAAGAGAACCCCAGTAGTCACAGATGTGTAGGCAGATTCTCCTTGAACTGGCAAAGGCGTTCCGAGAGCTAGAGCGACAAAATCCGCGGCAAATCTACCAATTCTGGAGTGGTAGCACTTAGTTAACACGCGCCCATTATGTAGAAGAGAAACTCCACTCTTACGATGTCGAATCTCCACCGCCACAGATCCACTAGGCTTGTCTAATAGTTGTTCTGCGAATATCCATGCCTTGCGACGACTAACACTCATGTTTTATCTACCATATGATGCAAACTTCACGAGTTGAGTGCACATTGCATTTTCACTTTCATCCACGTCATGCGGAAGATTGGTATAAAGTCTAGTTATTCGCGTGCTTCTCTCTCAATGCGTGTGGATTGATCTAGCAATAAACAGGGTTCTCCCCACTGGTGCACGTCCTCTAGGTTCCAAGGTGATTGGGAATCTGCAGGACGTAGGCGTATTCCATCATCGCCACCATAGATCAACAGTGCCCGTCCTTCACCAGAATCCTCTACAATTACTGCATACGCCGAGCACGGACCTTCAAGCGACCATCCTGTTACATCAAACAGGCCTAGTTCGCCGTGAATACCACTAGTTTCCACTCTGAATACTTGGTCAGAGACAGCTAAAGCACTGAACACACGGTTTAGAGAGTACCCACAATTGTCACCTAGCTGGACATCTACTTCAACGAACATGGCTATATGATCACACTTTAAATAAGAAATTTGTAAACACTTTTGCAAACGTTAATAGCAGCCTATAAGATGTGCCATTAACTACAAATACGCACGCTGATAATATATCATCAGCTGCGATTCAGCCATGGCGGGAGCGGGAAGGAGTCGAACCCCCCGTAGACACCGTAGGGTGCCCACCAACGGATTTGAAGTCCGCGAAGCCCACCAGAGCCCATCCACTCCCAGAATCAGCTTTGGTTTCTAAGCTTTCTTCTGTTCAATTCCAACGGCCTTTCAGCCCTTGGAATGTTTTTACAGTGCAGAGTCCAAACGCTTCTTAATCTCCGCCTTTGCAACAGCGCCCACAACTTGGTCAACAGGACTCCCACCCTTGAAGACCAGAAGTGTAGGAATGCTTCTTATGCCATATTTCGCGGCTGTCTGAGGGTTGGAGTCAACATCCACTTTAGTGAATTTTATCTTCCCGTCATATTCGCCGGCCAACTCATCCAAGACTGGAGCTATCATCTTACAGGGAGCGCACCAATCAGCCCAGAAGTCCACCAAGACAGGTGTTTCCGACTCCAATACCTCCTGTTCAAAATCACTATCCGTTACAGGTTTGGGTTCAGCCATATCAGTTCCTCCTAGTATATCTGTGTAACGTCAATTTGTTACTTTAAATTCCAATGGTTCTTTTAATATGCATTGATACTCTATAAACACAGGAATGTTCAATTGAGTGGAGTTTAATGTTCCTAACATCCTTAGTCAACCAGAACTGAGAAGCTGTGCCGCCGCTCTCAACCTTGTGAGGCATCTGTCACGGCCAAGCACTTCCATAGTCTCGAACAAAGGCGGTGCCACTTTGCGTCCCGTCACAGCTATACGAATTGTCCCGAATAGCTGCCCAGTTTTTATATGCAATTCCTCAGCTAACGGCCTAAGCTCTCCCTCAAGGCGTTCAGCTGACCATGTATCCATACCATTCATGCCTGTTACGAGCTGTATTGTGGATTCCAGAGCAGTTGCGGTGCTGTCATTGTTAAGACCGGATTGGATGAGGAGTTCGGCTGGATATTCCAAGTTCTCCAGAAAGAAAAACTCAGTCATCTCAGTAACATCGTTCATAGTCTTAAGACGTTCCTGAACCAATGGAACGATGATACTCACATACTCCTCTGATAGGGGACGTGCAATCTCAGATGGCAAGGCATCATCTAGGAGCTTTATTATCTGCCCTACCAGTGCGTCACTGCTCATCTGTCTGATATACATTCCATTCATCCATGTGAGCTTTTCCTGGTCAAAGATTGCCCCTGCATTTCCAATACGCTCCAATGAAAAGTGATTTATCAACTCATTCAGTGAGAATATTTCCGTGTGGTCGTCAAAAGACCATCCCAGAAGTGACAGGAAGTTGAGAACGGCCTCCGGCAGGAACCCTTCGTCTCTGTAGTGGAGCACGGAAACTACGCCGTGACGTTTGCTCAACTTGGAGCGATCCGGGCCCAAGATGATTGGCAGATGAACAAAAACAGGTATCTCATATCCAAGGGCCTTGTACAGAAGCACATGCTTTGGGGTACTTGAAACCCACTCATCAGCACGCATGACGTGAGAAATCTCCATGCGGTTATCATCCACAACGTTAGCTAGATGATAGGTTGGATATCCGTCTGATTTGAGGATCACAAAATCATCCATGTTCTGGTTGGCAAAGGTTACTTCACCCTTAATCATGTCGTTAAATGTCGTCTCTCCCTTAAGAGGTATCTTGAATCGTACGACATTGGCTGTTCCTTGTGCCTCCCGTGAAACTCGTTCATCTTCATTGAGTTCGCGGCATAGTCGGTCGTAGCCTGGCGGCTCTTTGCGGCTTACTTGTTTCTCCCTCATCTCTTGAAGCCTCTCAGATGAGCAATAGCAGTAATAGGCATGCCCATTATCCACAAGCCAATCTATCGCCTGATGATATAAATTCAGGCGTTCCGACTGGACGTAAGGACCGTAATCTCCACCCACTTCTGGGCCTTCGTCCCAGTCGAGTCCCAGCCACCGTAGTGCATCGAGGATGGCGTCAATTGCACCATCTACCCTGCGTGCTACATCTGTGTCCTCAATTCGGACAATAAAGCTGCCTCCCATATGCCTGGCAAACAGCCAGTTGAAGAGAGCTGTTCGAATGTTGCCAACGTGTGGCTCACCAGTGGGACTTGGCGCATATCTTACTCTAACTTTGTTCGCCATGTTTTTTCAAACCCTCTCTACAAGTTGCCCTAACGATGCTTGTGTTGGAAGAACCGTTGTTTCAGTCCCTCGCAGTTTGATGAGAAACATATCAAGTTCCTCAGGTAATGGAGATCTAAACTCCATGTACTCTTCTGTCGACGGCAACCGGAATCCCAAGATGTGGGCGTGCAGGAAATGACGATCCAATCGAAGATTCTTCACTCCGTAGAGCGTATCTCCAACCAAAGGATGCCCCATTGAAGAGAAGTGTACACGTATCTGATGCGTCCTGCCGGTCTTGGGAAATGCCTCAATCAGTGTGAATCCCGGAAACCTCTTAAGAACGCGATATGTGGTCTCCGACTCCCTGCCACCATCAACCACGGCCATTCGCTTACGATTGTGCGGGTCTCTCCCTATATGGGCAGCTATGGTACCTTCCACTGGATCAAGGTGCCCCATAGTCAACGCTAAGTACACCTTATGTATGGTTCTTTCTTTTATCTGACTTGAGACGTGCTCATGTGCACGTCGGTTCTTCGCCACCACCATTATGCCGGACGTATACTTATCCAGCCGGTGTACAATCCCAGGCCTCAAGCCATCCTCGATCTTACTAATCTCAGGCCATCTAGCAAGAAGCGCATTTACCAAAGTACCCATGTGATGTCCAGGAGCAGGATGTACAACCATACCAGCAGGCTTATCAATCACCAGGATGTCATCGTTTTCAAATATAACGTCGAGGGGTATGTCTTGTGGCAACAGGGTTGTTGGGGAAGGTGGAGAGATTTCTATCTCGATAAGTTCCCCTCCCTTCAGCCTGTATGATGCTTTAGCTGGAAAGCCGTTCACAGTAACAAAACCCCTTGCCATAAGGCTCGATATGTGGGCGCGTGACAGGTCATAATGTTTGATGGCCAGGAATTTGTCCAATCGTTCACCCTGAATGTCTGCAACCAACTTTCGCATTATTCCCACGATTATTCTCTTTTTCCCAGGCCGTTGTTATCAGCAGATGAAGTTATCTCAAGGTGGATGCCTTGAATATCTTCATCTTCAGAAGTCCTTGGAAAAATTAGGCTTTCGCCATAAAGTTCGAGTTCAGGTGTCTTGCTATTTTTGGTTAATGTCAGCGTCCAGAAGAGGCCAACCAGTCCGATCATTATGGCAGAGTCGGCCAAGTTGAACACAGGCCATGCCCCCACATCTATGAAATCCACCACGTACCCCAATCGTACACGGTCAACCAGATTGCCTATAGCTCCACCCAACTGAAGTCCAAGGCTCAGGCGTAGAATAATGCTATTAACTGGGTTTATGCGGTAAAAAAGCAACAGAACACCTATACCAACAAAGGACGTCAGAATAAGGAAGAGTGTCTGATTCGGAAAAAGTCCGAAGGCGCTGCCAGAATTGGTGACGTAGGTCAACCGGAAAAACCCTGAATCAGGAATCGATTCCCCTGGATGCATGTTTAGCACAACCAGCAACTTTGTTGCCTGGTCAGCAGTCAAAGTGGTAAGCAGGATGATTAGAGGGGTTATGCCTAGAATGCTCCGGAATCCGCCTTTAGGTGGTGAACTTTCCATATAGAAGAATGTCTGTGATCCTTTATAGCCTCACCGCCAGTGGTGGGTGACATCAGACACGTTTGCAGTTTAACATACGCCTAAATGACAAGCAAACAAGAGATGTATTCAGGATAGCAGGCACTTGGCAGGTATGATAAAATTCCCGTTACAAATATTATACAAAGGTAGGGATAATTAACCGTGTCCTACGCCGTCAGAGCAATCAAAGAAGACGATATATCACAGCTGTCAGAAATAGAGAAAGAGGCCTTTCCTACCACATGGCCTCCCACGACCTTCAAACGAGAGTTGTCCAATAAGAACACCAGCCTTCTGATTGTCTACAAGCTTCATTCGGATGAACAACTCCCACTATCAACTTCTCATGAACAGAATTGTACCGACTCACATGGAGTGAAGTGGCTGTGGAAGCGCTTGTTTCAAAGGACCACAACTACGATTCTTCCCAGCACCCCAACTGACTACATCGCAGGATACGTCACCATATGGTACATGACCGATGAAGCTCATATAACTGGCATTGCCGTCCGCGAGTCGCTACGTGGCAACGGACTTGGAGAACTGCTACTCATGTCCTCAATTGAGATGGCTATACAACACCAGTCTAGGGTGGTTACCCTTGAAGTGCGTGTTTCCAATCATGTGGCCCAGTCACTGTACTCCAAGTACGGCTTCAGCCAGGTTGGTATGCGGAAGGGATACTACTCAGACAACCATGAGGACGCATACATAATGACAACAGACGTCATCTCATCCCATTCTTATAATCAGCATCTCCACAATCTGCATGAAGCATACAAAACACGGAGCGATGACGTAGTTCTTGGACTAGGTTAAGCGATTTTCGTAAGTAATCTAAATACATTAGCTATTATGTGATAAAATGGTAATATATCTACCCTTAACCACAGGCAGGGATAATACAATCTATATCTACAACTGCCCTCTTGGCATCTTCGGCAATACTGCCGGCAAACCCACTTCACAAGGAGGCAATGAATGCTGGAAACATTGAACTTGGATGACAAGGTGATTGTTGTAACTGGTGGCGGTACTGGACTTGGGAGAGAGATGGCTCGCCATCTGGCAATGGCGGGAGCCAATATCGTAGTTGCAGGTCGGCGTCCTGAACCAATAGAGGAAGCAGCGGCCGAATTCCGTGGAATGAATCGTCATGCCTTGGCCATTCCGACAGACGTGACAGATTCTAAACAGGTTAATGCACTATTCGAGCGTACACTGGCAAAATTTGGACAAGTTGATGTGCTCGTAAACAATGCCGGAGGTGGAGGTGGTGGCAAGCCAATGTGGGAGATTACAGACGAGGAATGGCACAGAGGCATCGACACTAACCTGACGAGCGCTTTCTACTGCACCAGAGCTATTATGCAGCACATGGTGGAACGTGGAAAGGGAAGAATCATAAACGTTTCCTCAGGTCAGGGGCTGCGTGGTCAGCGGGGAAGTTTCATGTACGGTTGCGCTAAGGGAGGGGTCATTCAACTGACACGTGTCCTGGCCGCCACCTACGGTTCCGCTGGCATCACAAGCACCTGCATAGTGCCTGGTATGTTTCCAACAAAGGAAAGAAGTGACGGTGATGGAGCAAGCAGGCGGCTTCCATTCCTCCCTATGGGACGGGCCGGTGTCCCGCAGGACCTAGCTCCTCTGGCTGTCTTTCTTGCGTCCGACGCCTCAGACTATATGAACGGAGAAATGTTCTACTGCGATGGCGGGGCCATGGCAGGAGGAGCAGCCACCACAGGCTACGCACCAGTTATCCCACTTCAGGATTAAAGGAGTTAATATGCCTATTCCACAAGAATGGAATCTCTCAGGAAAATCGATTGTTCTGACCACTGGCAGCCGTGGATGGGCACCAATATTGGCAGCCGGTCTGGCGGAGGCCGGGGCCGATTTGGCATTAATTGGACATCGTGAGGAAATACTGGAGGCTTCGCTGGCGTCTGCGAAGAAATATGGCCATCGTGTGACAACCATAACCGCCGACCTCAAGCGTCCATCGTCTGTGCGACAAGCCATCCGCAAGGCGGCTCAAGCCATGGGACGAATTGATGCACTTGTTAACGATAGTCAGGTGGAGTTCGCAAAGCCACTCATGGAAATTACGCCGACAGAGTATGACTCTGTCATGGACCGTAACGTAAAGAGCGTCTTCTTTTGCTGCCAGGAGGCAGGAAAATATATGCTGAAGCAAGGCAACGGACACATAGTTAACCTATGCTCTACATTAGCGGAACGCGGTGTATCCAACGAGACCGTGTACTGTGCCAGCATGGGTGCTATAGAACAACTTACGAGGTCGATCGCACTGGAATGGGCCAGAAACGGTATCACGGTCAACGGCATTGGGACAGGATGGTATACGCTTGAGGATATTACACTTGAACAACAACAGGAACAGCCCCTTGTCCGCTATCTACCGTCAAAACGGTTAGGGCACCCTAGGGAAATCGTGCCTCTCTTGGTGTTGCTCTGCTCAGACGCCAGTAGCTATGTGAACGGACAGACCATATTTGTGGACGGCGGAGCGATGACACACGCATAGGTTTGCGGTCCGATGATCAAGTTGCCAGCCTTACTTTTTACTACCAAGCCCAACCTATCTTAAACCTCAATGACACTTTTTTTCAGAATCGTTGCATAATCTCAATTTGTAACACACAAATGGTGTATTTAGCACCAGTATTGGCCCATCGATATACATTGTACCCAGCTAGATTATGTTCCATTTTCTTCCGGTATACCTCACAGTCACCTGTCGTTTATACCAGTCACATAGGAGATGCTGTGGGCATTTGAATCGGTACATAAGTTGCCTGTGTATTTAGAGAAAGTTCCGTGCGCACATGCCATGTAGAAGTAAAGAAATAATAGGTAGTTGTGGGCTGTTTGTATGAAGACCTTAGGCAACCTCAACAAGCTTGACTGATCTCAGTGTTACTAAAGTAGTAGCCTTATTGCTATCTTCATAGGTCTGCCTGGAGTTGTTGAGTGAAGTTGGACTGAAGGACACGTGGAATCATATGGGCCTACATGTGTTCTTTAAGAGAAACTGCTGAGATTAGCCAGAAGTTGTCGTATACCCACTGCACCAAGACCCAAAGAGAGTATAAAGAGAACAACCCTCTGATTGACACGTTTGGCCAGGTAAACACCCAGTTGTCCACCGAGCAGAGCGCCCAGGCCAAGTAGCCCTGCTCTACTCCAGCCATCGTTGAATTGGCCTGCAAGTATGTGAGTAAGGACCCCGATAAATGCTGTAGGGATGAGTACAGCTAGGGTGGTTGCACTGGCAATCCTAGTTGGTATCCTGATAATGTATATTAGCGCAGGCATATGCACGACTCCACCGCCAATGCCGAAGAAGCTGGATGCAAACCCTGCTATCGGGCTGATAATCCAAGCCAGCAGTCCGTTGACATAGAACCGATATATAGAACCTCCGCTCTCTCGTATCTCCCTGTTAGGCTCATGTTGCTGGTCCATATCATGTGCGATTCTGGTACTCTTCCACAGGATGTAAACCGCACCAATTATAAGCAATCCACCGAAGGCGGCCTGGAAGTCCCCCCTGCTCACATTACCTGACGCTATAGAGCCGAGGAATGCCGCTGGCATTGCTCCGGTCATCATAATTAGAGCTGTCCGTAGGTCTATACGTCGTGCTCTGATATTGCTGAATGTGGCAGAAGCAGCATTCATGAAAACCATTACAAGGGAGATACTGATTATGGTAGCCGTGGAATCCTCAGGAAAAAGGACAATGAGTATTGGAATCAGTATAAAGCCGCCACCAAGACCAACCAATGCTCCCAATGTACCTGCAAAAACGCCCAAGAGGGGTAAGAAAACAATGTAGAAGGGAGTCAACTCAAATGGCATAGTTTTTTAAATTAAAGCGTTACATCCACGGTATGCTGGCTCGGTACACCGTGAACCATGGATGCAACACTTTCTACAAGATTGGAATACGATATCCTACAACCTCTATTTTTACTACGCCTCTTCTGAAATCTCAATTCCATCTATCGTAGGTGGAACAACAGGTGTGGAACCCTCTCCGGAAGGGCCCATTGTCACTGGTAGGCCAGCCAGAGTATTAACTACATCCATACCATCAACGACTTGGCCGAAAATGGTGTAGTTTTTTGGCAAGCCACTACGCTTGTGTACTATAAAGAACTGACTTCCGTTAGTATTTGGGCCGGAATTGGCCATGGCAAGGGTTCCATCCAAGTAGTCTCTAGTAACAGGCTCGTCCTCAAAACTGTATCCTGGACCGCCAGATCCTGTTCCGGTAGGATCACCACCCTGTATCATGAATCCAGATATGATGCGGTGGAATATGATCCCGTCGTAATAGCCCTCTCTGGCTAGAAACACAAAGCTATTCACCGTTTTTGGTGCCTCTGCCGGGAATAGTTCAAAGACTATAATCCCACTGCTAGTGCGCATTGTGGCAGTAATTTTCTTCTCTATATCTATTATCATTTGGGGTGGTGCACTGTACCTATTAGCCACGTTTTCTCCTTAAGTCAGTAGTTGATGTCTCACGGAATGTAGCTGAGTATATACCTATATATCAACTGAGCCAATCTACCAGAATCGTTATCGGATTGCCAGTTATTGATGTAAGTTGCTCATGTTTTTTCATCATTGTCTTTCTTAGTTTTATATGTTGGGTACACTGGTGTTCGCACCTCATGATATGGCATAATATAGCGTGTCGGTAACACCATTCTATTGATGGAAGGCAGGTATATGAGCCAACAGAATCTACAGCAAAGGTCACTCTCCACCTTGCAAACCTCCCAAGGAGATCTGAGCTATTATCGCCTAGCAATACTTGAGGAATCAGGACTGATAAACCTTTCCAGGCTGCCATTCTCGATTCGCGTCCTAATTGAAAACGCCCTGCGGAACATGGACGGCTATCTGGTTACGGAAGACGACGTAATGGCTGCGGCAAACTGGGCACCAGACTCTCAGTCACCCAAAGAGTTTCCATTCATGCCTGCCCGTGTGCTCATGCAGGACTTCACAGGAGTACCCGCAGTGGTTGACTTGGCTGCCATGCGCTCCGCCATGGCACGCAACGGTGGTGACTATAAAAAGGTCAACCCATTGGTGCCAGTGCATCTTGTGATCGACCACTCAGTGCAGGTTGACTACTACGGCATCCCTACGGCATTTCAGCTCAACGTTGAGAAGGAGTTCGAGCGAAACCAAGAGCGATATACATTCCTGAGATGGGCACAGAACGCCTTCGATAACTTCACACTTGTACCACCTGGAACAGGGATCGTTCACCAGGTGAACCTTGAGTATTTAGCTTCCGTCGTCACAACCACCCACTTGAATGGGTCTTTGACTGCATTCCCAGACACAGTGGTAGGCACGGACTCACACACCACAATGGTCAACGGATTGAGCGTACTTGGTTGGGGCGTAGGAGGAATCGAGGCAGAGGCTGTCATGCTTGGTCAGCCGTATTACATGCAGCTTCCAGAGGTCATAGGTTTTGAATTAACTGGTGCACTAAAAGAGGGCGTCACTGCTACCGACCTTGTACTCACAGTAGTGCAAATGCTGCGAGAGCGCGGCGTTGTTGAGAAGTTCGTTGAATTCTACGGCACTGGGCTAAGTAACCTGCCATTGCCTGATAGAGCCACCATTGCAAATATGGCCCCTGAGTACGGCGCTACCTGCGGCTTCTTTCCTGTGGACGCTATTACATTGGAATACCTGCGTGGCACCGGCAGGGACAGCGAACAGATTGAACTGGTTGAGAAGTACGCCAAGGCTCAAGGGCTGTTCCGCACGGATGATACCCCAGACCCAGTGTATACGGACATGCTGCATCTAGACATGGGTGAAGTAACCCCCAGCCTTGCAGGGCCCAGTCGCCCACACGACCGTGTGGTGCTGAGCGACATGAAAAGCAGATTCACAAGCATATATGGAGAACATGACGATAAGACAGACCTGGAGATAGACGGACAAAAGGCGTCCATCGGTAGCGGGGACGTGGTCATTGCTGCCATCACCAGTTGTACCAACACATCCAACCCGTCTGTAATGATAGGCTCCGGATTGATAGCGAAGAAGGCCGTGGAACTCGGGCTGAACAGCAAACCCTGGGTGAAGACTAGTCTGGCTCCTGGATCACAGGTGGTCACGGACTATATGGACTCATCTGGACTGACACCCTACATGAATCAATTGGGGTTTCACAACGTCGGCTACGGCTGCACCACATGCATCGGAAATAGCGGCCCGCTTCCTGCATCAGTTACCAAGGCCATTGGTGACAGCAATTTGACAGTTGCCTCAGTGCTAAGCGGTAACCGCAACTTCGAGGGCCGCGTGCACTCGGAAGTTAAGGCTAGCTACCTGGCTTCACCCATGTTAGTTGTCGCCTACGCCTTGGCAGGCACTGTTAACATAGACTTAAACACTGACCCTCTTGGTCAGGATAGGCAGGGAAACCCAGTCTACCTGCGGGACATATGGCCATCACAACAGGAAATACGCGACACAGTCGCTTCTTCTCTAAACCCAGAAATGTTCAAAATCCGCTATGGAAACGTTTCCGCCGGTTCGGAAGAATGGAAGAAGATACCGGCGCCAGAGGGTGACCTGTATCAATGGGACACAGAGTCCACCTACATTCAGGAAGTCCCATTCTTCATGAATATAGGTGACGCCGTTTCTGAAACAACAGACATCTTGAACGCTCGTGTTCTGGTGATGTTAGGCGACTTCATTACAACAGACCACATCTCCCCTGCCGCAGCCATTCCTTTGACTCGCCCTGCCGGGCAGTACCTTGTAAACAAGGGAGTGCAACAGCGAGACTTCAACACCTTCGGTGCCCGCCGCGGCAACCATCAAGTGATGATGCGGGGCACGTTTGGAAACGTACGGCTAAACAATAAACTAACGCCTGATAAAGAGGGAGACTGGACTATCTTCTTCCCAGAAGAAGAAGTAACCAGCATATTCGAAGCCGGTGAGAAGTACCAAACACATGGCATTCCAACCATCGTGATAGCCGGCAAGGAATATGGAGCAGGTAGCTCTAGGGACTGGGCAGCCAAGGGTCCGAATCTGTTGGGAGTGAAAGCTGTCTTGGCAGAGAGGTACGAGCGCATCCATCGTAGTAACCTGATAGGCATGGGCGTGTTGCCATTACAGTTCAAACAGGGAGATAGCGCCGATAGCTTTGGGCTGACTGGTCACGAGACGTTCGATATCACAGGCATTGCTGGAGGCATTACTCCAGGACAAGATGTCAAGATACATGCCACTAGGGAAGATGGCTCCTCTATGAGTTTCACTGTAACCTGCCGCATCGACACTCAGGTGGAGGTTGACTATCACCGCAACGGTGGAGTGCTTCATACCGTACTCCGCAGGATGCTACGCGATGGCTAGAATTTTAAAGAACTGAATTGTCGCAGAAGGGTTCTGCTCCAGCCTCAATAACTGGAGCAGAACCCTTTAGATTTTAGCAATATACGAGTCAGATACAGAAAACTCCCTCTTTACGCCACAAGGTCGTGGCGATTGAAGGTAAGCAGAGCCACCGCAAGAAGTATCACAGTAAGGCCAAGCAGTACCAATACGTGTACAGGGTCAAGTCCGTTGCTCAAGGGATCAGCGCCGATATAATAGTAGAACAGTGATAATTTCTGCAAAGGCTCCAACGCATTTACCACAGGGGCAAGAGCGTTAAGGAAATATGCAGCCACTCCCAAAGCGCTGGTCGCGCCAATGCTAAACCCACGATTGTGACTAGAACAACCCAGTGTCAAAGCTAGTGTACCAAAAACCAAACCAAGACACACTCCACTCAATGTCGCTTCTGCTACGCGCCAAAGGCTGATATGCATGCCTATGCTCACAGCACTCACTGCTATGCTAAACCAAAAAACAAATCCAAACGCGAGTATTATCACAACCATCGCTGCAAACTTCTCAAGCAATACCCGCGAACGTTTGAGAGGATAGGACAGCAGGAGATCCAGAGTCCCCCTTTCTTCTTCTCCAGCAATTGCTCCGCTGCCGTAGCTAATGGAAAAGAACAGGAACAAAAGAGGCATCAACAGAACAAATAACTGGCTATTGAGATAACCCTCAGGGGAAGTGAAATCGGAAACTTCTCCTGCAAACAATTTCGCAAAAGCTTCTGGCATATTGTTCAATATGTCATCTAATTCAGAAGAGTCAGCAACACTAGGGTAGAAGAGAATCGTGAAAACCATCAAAGCGCTGATTCCAATGCTCCACAACATGAAGGAGTTACGCTGGTCTCTCAGAGTTTTTAAAAAAATATTACTCAGCATTATCGTCAACTGAACTATAATACGCTAGGAATATCTCTTCCAAGTCCGGCTCATGGCTCGTGATGTTTACCACTTCAAATTGAGCTGCGGCCTTAATCAAGGCATCCATTGATCCCTCTATAGAGCAGTAAACAATGTTGTTCTCCACCCTGAGATCACGCACGCCTGGTAGTCCGTTAAAAAATTCTGCTGGCACAGATGAATCAAAATGCATCTCAAGTTGTCGTAACGCCTTATCTTTAATGGTTGCCACCGCTTCCTCAAGGATAAGCTTCCCCTCGCGGAGGAAGCCAATTCTGTCTGCAATCCTCTCCACCTCAGTAAGGACATGAGAGGAAAGAAAAATGGTACGACCCTCTGCCTTGGCTTCTCTAACCATAAGGTAAAACTCCTGCTGCACCAACGGGTCAAGACCGCTTGTCGGTTCGTCCAAAAGCAACAGTTCTGGCTTGTGCATAAAGGCCTGTACCAGACCAATTTTCTGCTTGTTACCCTTGGAGAGAGTTTTGATTGATCTGGAGAGGTCGAGGTTGAGGCGTTCGGCCAGTACTTCTGCGTAGTTCCAATCAATTCTACCGCGTAAGCTCGCGAAGTAAGTCAGCATCTCACGCCCCGTCAGGTTGGCATAAGTTTCTAACTCACCAGGCAAGTAGCCTACTCTTCGGCGTATGTCCACGCTATTGGTGCAAGCATCCAACCCAAAAAGCTCTGCCCTACCTCTGGTTGGTCTAATGAAGTCAAGGAGAAGGCGTATTGTGGTGCTCTTGCCGGACCCATTGGGTCCCAGGTAGCCGAAAACTTCACCAGAGCGAACATCAAAGTTCAAGTCTACCAGACCACGGTGTTTACCGTATGATTTGGTAAGATTTTCAGTATGTATGACGCTACCAGATATCATATATTAGTACTCATCCAGAACTGAAATCACAAAACTCGTAGTCACTAGAGTAACCTCTACATCTGAATGGCTTCACCATCGTTCCACTGTGGCTCTCCGTCCAAATGCTCCATCAGCCGCCTAAACCATTTGTCTTGATCTGGATCAGCAGCATTTGCTGAGTATGACTCTTTGTCTTCAAACAAGGCTATCATAATCCAGTCCAGAGGGTCCAGGTCCAATTGGAAGAGATATCCTGGCATAGCGCCCTTCACATTGGGTGAGCGTTCGGAATTCCATTCAACCAACAATTGCTTGAGATCATCCTCGTGTCCTGCCTTAACTCGTATATTAGCTACCGTTCCGTACATATTTTCATATCCTTACTGTCTCTAATATGGTTTTCTGCCAGTCATTATCCACACATACCTTAAACTGCATTATAACCAATATAGCAATGTGCATCTACATAATAGTGCCGTTTATATATATTCCGGAATTCTTCAATTCAGATATTATCTATCATAGAGATAACATGGTAACTCAGCCGACGTTTGCAGGAACGAGTAGAACTGGATAAAAATTTCCTTTGCTATCACATGTTTGAATGATATACTTAGGCCTCGGAGGTCCATATTGAGCCTACAGATTTCCGTCATCGCAGTTTCAGGAACATTCGGAATATTCTCGGAAATATCTCACGCTTTTGGAGACAACATTCCAGTCATAAGCCTGAATACATTGTCATGTTCTCGTAACGAACAAACAAACGAGAACATGACAATGACCAGTAATCCCGCAGAAGCAGTATCTAAAGACGCTGTATGCCGCAAGGAAGCTATATCAGTCGTCTCACATGAGCGAGTCATATAAGTGAGCCAGATAAAAGTCATACAGGCTCGTGAGATTTTGGACTCCCGCGGTAACCCAACCATTGAGGTGGATGTCACCCTGCATGATGGATCACTTGGCAGAGCCGCTGTTCCATCCGGAGCCAGCACAGGAGCACATGAAGCCGTCGAGATAAGAGACGGCGATAAATCTCGTTTCGGTGGTAAGGGAGTCGTGACAGCGGTAAACACTGTCAACAATAAAATTGCCAAGGCAGTAGCAGGTATGTCAGCACTAGACCAGCGTGCCCTAGACTCGGCTCTCATAGAACTCGATGGCACTCCAAACAAGAAGAACCTTGGTGCCAATGCCATTCTTGGCGTCTCACTGGCAGTTGCCCATGCTGCTGCTGCGTCACAAGGTACACCACTATACCGATATCTCTGCCCTACATCCCCGACCCTATTGCCTGTGCCAATGTTCAACATACTCAACGGTGGTAAACACGCCCAGAACTCCACCGACATTCAGGAGTTCATGGTAATACCCACGGGAGTACCCAGCTTCAAGGAAGCTCTGAGAGCAGGAGCCGAGATATACCAGTCTCTCAAAAACGTGCTGCATGACCGTGGATACAGCACAAACGTTGGAGATGAAGGCGGGTTCGCTCCATCGTTGCCGTCCAACAAGGACGCTGTGGAGGCCGTACTTGCAGCCATAGATGGTGCTGGGTATAAGCCTGGTAAAGACTGTTTTATAGGGCTAGACGTGGCAGCATCGGAGCTGTTCCAGGAAGGCAGATACTCACTACAACGGGAAGGCACAACCCTGAATAGCACCGAGATGGTCAACTACTACACAAACTGGGCGTCCCTGTACCCGATCATAAGCATAGAGGATGGCATGGCTGAAGACGACTGGGAGGGATGGCAACTCCTCATGCAAAAACTTGGGAACCGTGTGCAGTTGGTTGGAGATGATCTCTACACCACTAACGTGACCAGAATTCAGCGTGGCATAGACGAAAAATGCGCCAACTCTGTGCTCATAAAACTGAATCAGATCGGCACACTCAGCGAGACGCTTGACGCCATGGAGATGGCCAGAGCTGCTGGTTGGAGCAATGTTATCAGCCACCGTTCTGGGGAGACAGAAGACACAACAATTGCCGACCTGGCGGTTGCTACAAGCGCAGGTCAGATCAAAACAGGAGCCCCTGCACGCAGTGAACGGGTTGCCAAGTACAACCGACTGATTCGAATAGAAGAAGAGCTTGGAGGAAAGGCCCGCTACGCAGGAAGAGACGTTCTCCCTGTGTGAGATGGAGCTATCTTAAACGTCAATTCTCGGAATTAACCAAAAGGAGGAATATATGGCCACAAAGATAGGCATCAACGGTTTCGGACGCATAGGTAGGCAGGTACTACGGGCCACAATGGAGCGCCACCCAGGCAAGCTGGAGGTTGTGGCAGTCAATGACCTGACAGATGCCAAAACCAACGCCCACCTTTTCAAGTATGACACCAATTACGGTGTATACCCTGGCACAGTTGAGGCTAAGGAGAATTCTCTTCTTATCGATGGTAAAGAGGTGAAAGTACTGGCAGAGCGTGACCCGGCAAACCTGCCATGGGGTGATCTCGGAGTGGACATAGTGGTAGAGTCAACTGGTTTCTTCACCGATGCCGCAAAAGCAGCTGGACACTTAAAGGGTGGAGCCAAAAAAGTAATCATATCCGCCCCAGCTAAGGATGAGGATGTCATGGTTGTACTTGGAGTCAACCAGGAAAAATACAACCCTTCCCTGCACAACATCCTCTCAAATGCTTCATGCACAACAAACTGCATTGCCACGATGGTCAAGGTTCTTCACGACAACTTCACAGTCAACCATGGCCTCATGACAACTGTACATGCCTATACCAATGATCAGCGTATACTTGACCAGGGCCACGAGGACCTTCGTCGGGCTAGGGCAGCAGCCCAGAACATAATCCCTACCACTACAGGTGCGGCTAGAGCCGTAGGAGTTATCTTACCTGAGTTACAAGGCAAGATTCACGGCATGGCTTTGAGGGTTCCGGTTTCCACAGGATCCATAACTGACTTTGTGGCAGAAGTAGGCAGGAATGTCACCGTTGCGGAGATCAACGCCGCCTACAAAGAGGCATCTGAGAACTCTCTCAAAGGCATACTGGGCTATACAGAAGACCCAATTGTGAGCAGCGACATTGTCTCCAATCCCCATAGCTGCATCTTCGATGCCCTCTCCACAATGGTAATGAACGGAAACATGGTGAAAATACTCGGATGGTACGACAACGAGTGGGGCTATTCCTGCCGCACATCCGACCTTTGCGCATTCCTTGTGGACAAGGGTCTGTAGTCTACAATATTTAACACGTAATAGAAGAGTGGCATCTACCAAACAGTGGGTGCCACCATTCTATTATTATTTATTATCTCAAATAACTATCTGATATAGAACGGTGCTAGGACATATCAAGGTCGTCTAACACTTGATACAAAACTAAATTGCCCCCAGCTAGGCTCCTTGATACAATATCTCTACTTTGGACTCACCCACCAATAACATACCTACATCAATTATCTTGCGCAACATAGCCCTCAAGACACGAGGGCTGACTATAGTTTACGCCCCTGCACTAATCTTCTGCCTCGCACTTGTCATGCGCCTATACGGTATCGACTGGGACCAGGGCGGACTCTTCCATCCGGATGAACGCGCCATCCTCTTTCATGTCAACGACATGAGTTGGC
The DNA here is from genome assembly GCA_963580875.1 of Dehalococcoidia bacterium. Lineage (GTDB taxonomy): Bacteria > Chloroflexota > Dehalococcoidia > Lucifugimonadales > UBA2985 > JASLXI01. The sequence goes on along the minus strand of CAUZMC010000010.1, from coordinate 20,631 downwards.
CATCCCTTTCCAACTTGAATATTCTACTGAACGCAGAGGAAAGCCCTCTTAACCCTCATTGGTTCCCATACGGCAGCTTGCCGATATATGCCGTGAAGATAGTACAGGCTACGTTTTCACCATTCATAAACATAGATTTCAGTGACCTTAGGTTTATAGGCAGAGGCCTCTCAGCGATGGCAGACGCTGGAACCGTGATGATGGTCTTCTTACTAGCAAAACGTCTGTACTCACGACAGGTTGGAATACTGGCATCACTGCTTACTTCACTGGCGGTGCTGCACATACAACTGAGCCACTTCTACGCCGTGGATACATACCTAACCTTCTTCATAATAACTTCCGTGTATTTCATGGCATGCCTTGTACAAGAAGGGCGGCTAATATATTCGCTGTTGGCAGGAGCCTTCATTGGTCTTGCACTAGCCTCTAAGATAAGCGTCGCACCCATGTTCCTAGCTTTCTTAGTGGCTCACGTAATATATGCAGTCTCATCCAAGGGAGAAAGGTTCACATTATTCAGTCCATTCAGAACACTTCAGAATCCCATAATCTTAAACATACTGTTGGGAGGCATAGTATCACTAGCGATGTTCTTTATTACCACACCCTATGCCTTCTTGGACTGGTACCGTCCAGAATCGTGTGCGGTTCCCTATTCATTTTTAAGATTTCTGGACAATAACTACTTTGCCTGCAACATATTAGAACAGTACGATATGGTGAGAGGCTCCTCCGGACTGCCTTTCACCCAGCAATACATTGACACCTACCCTTTCTGGTATCACATGAAGCAGTTGGCTTTATTCGGCCTTGGACTACCTCTAGGGATACTGGCATGGTCGTCTGTAGCATTTACAGTCGCTCTGTCCATCGCTCGCCGCAACAAAGGAGACATACTTATTCTAATGTGGGTCATCCCATATTTCCTGCTCACCGGCTATCTTCAAGTGAAATTCATGCGCTACATGCTACCACTCACCCCCTTCCTCATCATTCTTGGGGCACGAATGCTCCTATTGATACGTGACTGGATTGCGGAGCACAGACCTCACCATACACCAATGCTTAATTTGGGTATAGGACTGCTAATTGCTGCCACAGGCTTCTATGCTCTCTCATACATGAACGTTTACAACCAGCCACATACCGCCACGCGGGCCTCACAGTGGATCAACGAGAATGTTCCTAGAGAGTCCGTAATCCTAATGGAGCACTGGGAAGAGGGGTTGCCTAACGTGCCAGGTTACTTAATTGGATGTCGAGGCGTTCCACAGGACATCCGCTCATGCATGAAGATGTACGACTCTGACAGCGTTCTCTACAGCGGTAAGAACAAGATGGAGGTTGTGGCTGAGCATCTATCTGGGGCAGATTATCTGGTTCTCTTCAGCAATCGCCTCTACGGGAGCATACCGCGTGTGCCTGAACGATACCACATGAGCGGCGAATACTATGGCAAACTCTTTGGTGAAGAGCTAGGGTACAAGCTGGAGAACTGGGAATCCACATATCCTGCACTGCTTGGAGTCGCCTTTGTGGATGACACATTTGCCAGACCAGGCCTGCCAACTCCAACAGCCCTAGGTCCGTATCGCCCTTCCTCTTTTTCCATAAACCTGGGCTACGCTGACGAAAGCTTCAGCGTATACGACCATCCAAAGGTGCTCATATTCAAGAACCAAGAACATCTAAGTACCTCTGAGATTCTGACCCGCTTATCTGAAGAGGTAACGATTGCCACGGAAGACAAGACCTTAATGCTGTCCGCTGCAACACTGGAAGCTCAACGTAAGGGAGGAACATGGTCTACCATATTCGATCCACAGAGCCTATCAAATCGCTTCTCGGCAGTCATATGGATAATATGGATACAGGGGCTTGCTCTGTTAGGGCTACCACTCACTCTATTCCTTTTCAAAGCCCTTCCAGACCGAGGCTATCTACTAGCTAAACCACTGAGCATTCTTCTGGTTAGCTACGTGGCATGGCTCTTCGCAAGCTTACAGTGGATGCCATTCTCACGTAATTCCGTCCTCATTGGAGCGCTGTTGGTGGCAACTGCGTCCATGATAGTCGTCTACACCCGCCGCGTGGATGTATCAGCCTTTTTCAGGGATAACCTTCGCCTAGTGATAATAGGAGAGGCCATCTTTATGGTGTCATTCTTAATGTTCCTCTTCCTACGCTCTGCCAACCCAGATCTGTGGCACCCATACAACGGTGGAGAGAAACCAATGGAGATGGCTTATCTGACAGCCATAGTACGCTCAACGTACATGCCTCCATACGACCCATGGTTCGCTGGAGGTTACATAAACTACTACTATTTCGGCCAGTTTATAGTCTCCAGCCTTATTAAGGTTACTGGTATATTGCCAGAAGTGGCATTCAATCTAGCTGTTCCACTGTTCTTCGCCTTCACTACTGTGGGGATTTACTCAATTGTCTACAACCTGGCAGAAGGCACACGTCGCAGCAAAAGAGCGGACAGCATCAGAGCGTCTCCTGTGCTGGCAGGACTGGTTGCCATATTTTTCGTGGTACTCATGGGAAATCTGGACGGCCTTAACCAGGTTGTACAGGGCCTAATAAGGGTATTTGCCGATAATCAGCCGTTCGGTACTTTCGATTTCTGGAGAAGCAGCCGGATGATACCTCCGGGTGATTCCATGGGATTCGAGATTACAGAATTCCCGTTCTTCACATTCCTCTTTGGAGACCTACACGCACATCTCATAGCGATCCCATTCACGCTGCTCTCTCTTGGTATGGCTCTGAATTTGACGCTACGGTTTAAGGATGGCATAGGTCTAGCTTCACGGATATTTATTCTCATGGCCATGGCGCTAGCCATTGGTTCTCTAAGGGTCATAAATACATGGGACTTCCCCACTTACATTGCCATAGGAGTGCTAGCAATACTCATAGGAGAGTACGCTCACTCACGACGCATCAACTTAGCACTGATGACTAGGACTGTCGTTCAGGGTGCCTTCCTATATTGGGCCACAACTATGATATTTGCACCGTTCATAGACAACTATCAATCCTTTTCAAACGGCGTGTTTCCCAGCAAATGGCAAACTCCACTTTATGCCTATCTTGGCATCCACAGCTTGTTTGTCTTGATAATTGCGACATTCCTTATCTACAAGGGTCGTAATGTTGTTCCATGCTTTTTCAGGACGATTATCGACCTACCTGGAAGTAAGGAAGTTACAAAAGAACTGGCCTCAGATTCTAGCAAGGCTGTAAAGCTTGTGCTTCTCATATGCCTGCCACTGGCCTCGTTAATTACCATGGCTGTAAGCGGTTATACAACAATCGCCTTTATATCTTTGCTTATAATTCCGACTGTCATATTGATATGGATATGTCTCTCATCGCAGAGGGAACTTCCGTACGGACTCTTTGCACTGTCGCTACTTGTGATAGCTCTTGCAATTGGTGCAGGCGTAGATGTCATAACCATAAAAGGAGATATTGCCCGTATGAACACGGTGTTCAAGTTTTATCTTCAAGCATGGGTGCTTCTGGGGGTAGTAAGCGGGTATCTCTTGTGGCGCATGGATTTTGGTCTAGTTTTTTTGAGAGGAATCCCAACAAAACGATGGAGCAAATTGCTCGGAAGAACGTGGTTGGTATTACTTCTCGTGTTAGTCTTGAGCAGCTCCATATACACCGTAGGTGGGACCGCGAGCAGACTGAAAGATCGTTTTCAGGTCTTACCACTTACTCTAAACGGTCTAGCTTATATGACTGATGCCCAGTACATCTTCGATGATGGCCGTGGCAGCAATACTCTACGCTGGGACTACGAAGCAATCAAATGGCTCAGAGAAGCAGACATCAAGGGTTCTCCTGTGGTACTGGAAGGACAAGGGGAGATCTACAGAACCCTGCATAGCCGTGTATCCATATATACTGGCCTGCCTACAGTGCTAGGTTGGGACAACCATCAGTCCCAGCAACGTGGATACGGCCCAGTAATCACAGAGAGAGTAGAAGATATACGCCGTATATATTCTACCGTGAACAGAGATGTCGCCTTGGGTCTCCTAGACAACTATCATGTGGAATATATATACGTGGGTGAGCTTGAACGTCACTATTACCCTGAACATGGCCTGGCAAAATTCGAAGACATGTTGGACACAGATTTAGAACTCTCATACATTAATCCAGCGGTAAAGATATACAGGATACTCCATGACTAGCCGACTTTAAGAGCAACCATCCCTGTGATACTATATGGGTATAGGTCTTATGCAGGCTGGACACAAGAGGAGAACAAGGGATGAACGCAGAAAGCTTGTTAGCCGTTATCCGAGACTTAAGCATAATCTTTTTTGCCATGATCGCTGTGTTCACAATGCTGACAGCCACCATCATGGGTCTGTATATATATCGCAAAGTGGCCCCCACTCTGGATGCGGCTCAAACGACCGTTAAGAACGCTCAAGAAGTGACATCTCAACTGGCTGAGAAGGTAGTGAAGCCTCTGATTGGGACTTCTACACGTACCTTTACAGCTGGGAGAATAGTAGCCTTTATTCTAGGACTCTCACGAGGGCAAGGGGGAAACAAGAATGGCAAATGAAGAAAGAGGCCCAGGATTTGGCACAGGCCTAATCCTGGGCAGCATCATAGGGGCACTGGCTGGAATACTACTGATGCCCAAACTGGGAGAAGAGACCAGAACTAAAGTGATGGAGCAGACCGCGGGAATAAGACAAAAGGCCGAAGAGTTAACGGCTGAGGCTAGGGAACGTCTGAACGAGGTCATAGAAGAGGGAAAAGTCGTAATCAACCGCTTGATAACAGATCGGGAAGACGCTATTAATGAAGATCTTTCCCCAGAGAATGATGACAAGACATCCAGCTAGTTCGGCTCTGTCCCAAGCGCATCTAACAACTAGATTCCTGCCCTACTGAAGGCGCTCCTAAAAGTCTTGATAGCGGGGATAGGAACCGAAAACCTTCATCATGGAGACTTCGGCCTCCACACAGCTGAGAGCTTCCTGAACTATGGCATCCTTTCGGTGTCCGTCTAGGTCAATCAAGAAAATGTACCGCCCAAGGATTTCCTTGTTCGGGCGTGATTCCACCTTAGCCAGGTTAATCTTCCGAGTAGCAAAATGCCCCATAACCGAGTAGAGCTTACCGGGACTGTCATCATTGAAGGAGAAACATAGGGATGTTTTGTCCCGCCCAGTGGGAGGATGGTCGTACTGAGCCAAGACTACAAATCGTGTATGATTGGCAAGGTTGTCCTGAATACCCTGATCTATTATTTCCGCTCCATATATGTCTGCCGCCCTGCTCGTTGCGATGGCAGCAGATGGCAACGGACTTCTGAGCATATCTTCCACCGCTGCCGATGTGCTTAGAGACGCTATTGGCTGACCACCAGGAAAAATTCTCTCAATATAACGCCTACACTGCGCTAGCGCCTGTGGATGAGAATAGATTGATTTCACATCCTGTGCCAAACCTCCAGGTTTAACCAGAAGACAATGCTCAATTGGTATCACAATCTCATGCTTGATTGACAAATTTGAGTCGTGAATCAGTAAGTCGAGGGTGTCGGTAACCGAACCTTCCAAGCTGTTCTCTATTGGAACTACACCTTCTATTGCCATCTTTGAATCCACAGCCGCAACCACGGCAGTAATTGATGGGAATGATATGAGTTCGGCTTCTGGATCATACAGCAGAGATGCTGCTTCTGTGTAAGTGCCAACCGGGCCAAGATAAGCTATCTGTTTCACCATGTCATTAACTCAATACCGGCAATTGCATTCCGTAAGGCTACTTCACATTCAGATGTATTTATGGCTACGACCTCATACTCTGAGCCAAGAACGGTTTCACGATTTGCCACAATTATCGTGCCCTTGACTTAGTCACCTTGGCTATTTCAACAGCCAGACGTAACGTCTCATCATCGCAACCGTTATAATGCATCGATACCAAAACTGCCCCTCCAGGCATTACATGCCTTATTCCATTGGCTCTCGGTATAATCATAATATTATCTCACGCTCTATAGTTGTCAGTCTTTGGCATTTCAGTATTAGTGCCAAATTATAAGTATCTGTAATCCACACATCAAGCATTGAGACCACGTACATTAGAGCAATGTGAAAAACAATGCCTATGCATGATCCAATTCCAATTTAGAATCACAAACGATAATGCTTCTATTATTACACACTGAGTCCCATTCAGTGTGTAATATATTGACATGACACCCTTTGTTTTTAGCTAAAATACCAGCGCAACAAAGGCTAGGAATCATGAGAATTAGATGCCAATTGAGACGAATGCAGTTTTTCCAGTTGATCATCTTTGGCAGCCACCACCAGGATATCCCCTTTACGTATCAGCTCGTCTGCATTCGGGGACAGTGTCACTTCCTTGCCTCGTTTGATTGCAAGAACCGCAACTCTGTCTCTCTCCTCGTCTCCCAGCCCTAGCCCTGCATCTTTAATACTCTGCTCTAAAAAAGAGTCTGTGATTATTATTTTGCTTATGCCAAAGTTGGATGTCAGGTCCATATATTCAAGCACATCCGGATTAAACAGGCTATGAGCCAAGAACTCCCCCATCTCATGCTCCGGATAGATTATTTTATGGACCCCTATCCGCTGGAGAGTGTTACCGTGCAGTTGATTTTCGGCTCTAGCGATGATGAGGGGCACGTTCAGAGTAGCCAGAAGAACCGACGTCATTAGGCTAGACTGTATATCTGATCCCACAGCTACGATAGCTGCATCGAAGTTGGATATCCCGAGCTCCTTCAAAGTTGTCTCGTTAGTGGCGTCACCCTGAACACTATATGTTATCTTACCCAGGTTTGACTGCACCGCCTTCTCTTCTATATCGATGCCAAGCACGTCATACCCAAGTTGAAAAAGAGTATGTGCTACGCTGGCACCTAATTTGCCCAAACCTATTACCATTACTGATTTAGCCATTTAATCTCACCCTATTTTAACCCTTTCTTCAGCATATCTATAAGGCGTAATTTCCTCTCGCTGTGCCAAAACAAGCGCCAGAGTAAGAGGACCTATTCTTCCAAGGAACATTGTGATAAGTATTATTACCCTCCCGAATGGCGATAATTCTTTGGTAATACCGGTCGATAGTCCATCGGTTGAGAAAGCTGAAACAGTCTCAAAAAGTATCTGAATAAATGGAAAATCCTCGGTAATAGTTAGAATAAAAGCCACTGTAAAGATCATCACAATACCCAATACCAATACTGTAAGAGCACGGAAGATCTGCGGTTGTGGGATCTCTCTACCGAAAGCTGTAACATGGATTTTACCATTGATGGAGGATAGAACAGCAAACAACAGTACGGCAAAGGTATTCACCTTGATGCCTCCAGCTGTCGAAGCAGACGCACCTCCTATAAACATCATCCCCGTGAGAAAGAAGTTGCTAGATTGCTCCATATCTCCAAAATTCACAGTGGAGAACCCGGCGGTTCTGCCGATAGTGGATAAGATAAATGAATCAAGTGCTTTAGTCCAAACAGGCAGGTGCCCAAAGGTAGCTGGATTGGCGTATTCCGCAATGAAAATAACTCCGCCCCCCACAAGAAGCAACCCACCGGTGACAACAATGACCAATTTTGTGTCCAGTGTATATCGATTAAACCTGCGATAACCGAATACATCCAGGAGGACGCTGTAGCTCAATCCACCAAATATAATAAGCAAAACCAATGGAATCAAGAGAGCGTAGTCATGCTGAAAAGCCTTCAAGCTCTGGGAATCCGGGAATATGACGAATCCAGCATTATTGAAGGCAGAAACTGCATGGAATACCGCCTGCCAAAGAGCTGTCGCAAGAGGGTATTCATGGATTAGCTTTGCAAACAATACTAAGAAGCCAATTATTTGTATAAACACAATCACGAAGACTATCCGTAAAGTGAGCCGTATCAGACCACTCAGTTGGTTGACACCCAGGCTCTCTCTCATCAGCAAACGGTTAGCTAGTGTAATGCGCTGGCCTATGAGGACGAGCAGAAAGGTTGCGCTGGTCATTATGCCCAATCCACCGGTGAATATGAGGAGCATGATTATTAGCTGACCTGAGAAGCTCCAGTATGTTGGAGTGTCAACTACCACCAGCCCAGTTACTGTAACGGCAGAGGTTGCGGTGAACAAGGCATAGCTAAAGGGAGTGATACCTCCATTGGTATTGGAAAAAGGCATCAGCAGTAACAATGTTCCTACAAAGATGAGTACTGCAAAGCCCGACATTAGTATATAAGGGGAGCCAAAGTTCTTGTGGGGAACGCGTGGTCTAGACTCTGCAATATGTATTCCATGCATATTGCTTATCTGTGGATTCACTCCAGAACGGGGATGCTTACGCCAATTCTGTCTCAAACCTATTTCCTACTCACTAGACCGTGTGATAGCAAATACATTGGAATAGTTACAAGCTGAGTATATAAGATATCAAAGATAGGGATTAAAGGAATTTCAAACGGAGTAACAACTCTTTTTAAACAAGCTCCAAAAGAGCAGCAATCATGCCAGATAAAAGTCAGTGAAAGCAAGACTAGATTGCATTCTCATTCGCATAAAGAACTACTGTTCTAACATTCATCTTCGGAGAGATTCTATATCCATTGTCTTTCCATGTCAAACTATGTGGTGCAACAAACAACACAAAAGCCGTGGAGTTTATGGCTGCTATAATGATGCCCTTGGAAAGATGTACTCCCTACACAGTTAGAATCAAGAATAATACAACGATAGCAAGCGAGTATTGGACAATGTAGTTTTTCCAGTTGCGTTTGATTTTGTGATTGAAAATAGTAATCGGCAATTTCATACTTGCAATGCAGATCACATTATGTGTGTTGCTAAGGAATACTTGTTTATATAAAAGCCATTGTGTGATCTGTTATTGCAGTGGCGAATAGTCAGTTGGCTTGAGAATACGGTTCGTGACTCTAGCCACCAAAGGGCCTTCCTGCTCAGTTTCGGCAAAGAGATGTAGGCGTTCACTGTCAAATCTGAAGGCATTCCAAGCCTTCTCCATGTGCCCCAGATCATCGAAAGCCAGCATATATACAAGGGTATTGCTGGTACCAATCTGCTCTGTCCAAAAACCAACTGTGTTAAGTCCATGCTTTTCAAAGTATTTCATTGTTATGTTAGCAAATCTCTGATTGAGCGCCTGCATCTTACCCGGCATAGCCTCATATGTGCGTAGTTCGTAAATCACGTCAACCCTCCAATATATCTATTTCTGTCTGCCAGAGCACTCAAAACTTTCCTATATTCCATCCTCACCTGCTTTGTGTCAGATAAGTTAGTTCTATGTTTGTAGAATGCTGGTCTGGAAGCGTCATACTTCACAAAAGCCTTCTCTGTTCCTTTAGCCCAAGCTTTGACATGGCGGCTTCCCCGATTTTGCGTCCCCCAGGGGTCCTAAGAACAAATCCCATTTTCAGTAGATATGGTTCCACCACATCTACAAGTGTCTGAACCTCTTCGTTTACGGTTGCAGCCAAGGCCTCTATACCAACTGGGCCGCCACCGTAGTTCTCGGCGATTGTTGTCAGATACAGCCTATCCAGCCTATCCAAGCCCATTCCATCCACTCCCTCTCTGGTCAAGGCGGTGTTAGCAACATCTTTAGTAATGGAGCCTTGAGTCATCACCTGTGTGTAATCCCGCACTCGCCTAAGCAGCCTATTCGCAATTCTGGGTGTACCTCTGGATCGGCTGGCAATCTCCTCTGCACCCTCACGGTCTATATCAACCTTTAGAATTTCCGAAGAGCGTAGCACCACCTCAGTCAACTCTTCAGTAGAATAGAAGTCCAAGTGGTATATTATTCCAAAGCGATCTCTCAGTGGAGCAGTCAGTAAACCAGCCCTAGTTGTGGCTCCAATCAGTGTAAATCGTTTGAGTTGAAATGGGAGTGTCCTGGCAAATGCACCCTTGCCATAGACGAAGTCAACCTGGAAGTCTTCCATAGCAGAATACAGGTACTCTTCCACCGTATGTGGCAATCGATGTATTTCGTCTATGAAAAGCGTCTCACCTTCGTTCAAATTCGACAAAATTCCCACGATGTCTAGGGGTTTCTCCAATGCAGGTCCAGAGGTGTGTATCATTTCTGCACCCATAGCCTTTGAGATGATATGGGCCAGCGTGGTCTTCCCAAGGCCCGGAGGCCCATGAAAGAGTACGTGATCAAGAGGCTCATTACGCTCATTGGCCGCAGCTATGGCAATACCTATGCTTTCCACAACTTGCGTTTGCCCAACATATTCCTTCAGCGTTCGTGGGCGCAGGCTCAATAGCAGGTTCTCTTCAATCTCCTCGACGACCTCCGACTCTTGCTCCTGATCGTCTCCTTTTATGGTGCGTTCTCTCGCCATTTACTCGCTCAATCCATGTTCCAACCGGAATACTTCTCTCAGTAACTCCTGAGGATCCTTGGTTGTTGGAACAGCCTTGGCTGCCTCTTCGACCTTTTGTATTGCGTTGGCACGGCGATGCCCAAGATTCACAAGCACGCTCACAACTTCTTCTTGACTATCTCCACGTACAGGACTGGTTGGAACTGTGGCATATCCTTCGTCCAATAACAATGCCCACTCTGCAACCTTACCCCTCAAAGTGGCAATCATCTTATCTGCCGTTCTCTTCCCTATACCAGGCATCTGCACCAATAACCCCGTGTCTCCATCCTCTATGGCCTTGGCTATGGTCGAAATTGAAAATATCAATGCACGGGCAGCAGTGCTTACTCCCACGTCCTCAACTTGGATGAGTTTCTCAAAGAAGGAGCGTTCGAATTCTTTTCTGAAGCCTACGAGAACCGGCTTTGGTTGCCTCTCAGAGGCATGAAAGTAAATCTCCATCTCCACTTCGTCGCCCTCACCTCTCTCATCTTCTTCGAGTGAGCGCATAACGAAATACGGGAGAAGCAGTTCATATCCAATGCCATTCACATCAAGGACAACCCGTGCATCATCCTTATAGATACGCCTTATAGTGCCCTTCAAATAATTTATCATTGATTATCCCTGAATGTGTGGGGCTCTCAGCGCACCTTGAGACCTTGCAAAATTTTACTCTCAGTCGCTGCGATTTGCCAGTGGCATATGGCCAGAGCTAGGGCATCAGCGACATCATTTGGTTCTGGAATCTGCGACAAATTCAATCGCGCTGTGACAGCTTTTTGCACTTGCATTTTGCTAGCTCTGCCACTTCCGGTCAGAGAATTCTTCACCATTGTGGCAGCGTAGTTGAAGACAGGCATTCCATTTTGAGCCGCTGCCAAGCAGACTACACCACGCGCATGGCCCATGAGTATTGCCGTATTCGGATAAGCATAATGTGAATATATCTCTTCCAGAGCCATAACTTCTGGTGCGTATTCGGCTATCACTTCATTGATACCGTTATACAGGGTAATCAATCGTTCTTCCAACGGAGTTGAGGAAGGACCACCCTGGATGATTCCGCCCTCTTTCAACCAGACATCGCTTCCTTGGTTCTCTATCACTCCGTACCCCATTCGGAGAAGGCCAGGGTCCACTCCCAAAAGAATCATCTAATCACCCCCAGGTGGCATTCGATGGTGCTCATTTTAGGGTTCTTTCCCAGGGGGAGTCAAGGTGAAAGGGCGGTTAGCAATGGCATTGGCAACATCAATCTTGACTAGGGCTAGCTCACACGTTCCTCCATTGATATATAAATAAACATCATACGCCTAGATACCCCTTAGCAGCGTAGAGACGATCGATAGATCGCAAGGACTTTGACTCCGGAGGAATGTAGCACTAGAAGCAAATGGAGTACTGGTTGGAGATACTATGAATATTCCAGTATACGTTGAGAACAAAGCCGATTGAGTAATACCCAAGCCATCGCTGGCGAATCATAAAAGACTCTAATCTAATCGAGGCATAAACTCTGAGATCTTGCTCCGATTAGATTCTAAGGTCTGACGGCGACTATTTCCAGCCAGTTTCGAGGTATGAAGTTCACCTTCATCTCCTCAAACACCTGGGCTGCACCCTTCTGAAGAGCTTCACTGGCCTCTTTCAAAGGAACGCCAGGTAGAACGCCAGTTATCCAGTCCTCAAACTGACTAATGAGTACCCATCCTTCTAGGGGAACCTGGATTGTATTGACACGCTTTTCCTTTATCTCGAATCCGCGCGCTTTAAGAAGGTCTGTGTACTGATCCTCGGTCAGGTGCTGACGTGATTCTACTCTGTCCGCCTTGACTGGCGAAAGTCCGTATTCAGACCTTAGGATGCGAACCGTCCTGAACATCCAACGTCGATACCACTGATCTGTCTCAGGAGGGTGTCCACCAGCATAGAACGAAGTGTTGAAGGCAAAAACCCCACCACTCCGTAGAGTTGAAAAGACCTCTGTTGAAAGTTTTTCTTTATCCGGCACCATGTGTATGGCATTGCAAAACACCACCGCATCCACTCTGTCACGAATCAAGTGCGATAGTTGCTCAGCATGTCCCAAGACGAACTCCACCATGGCGTCCTTGGCGTTGCTCAATTCTTCCCTAGCTTGTTTAAGAGCAAATGTAGAGAGGTCTACCCCAATAACTAGGCTCTCTTTAGCCCCCATAAGCTTTTCGATTATAATCTTGGTTACTCCACCAGTCCCGCATGCCAAGTCTATAACGTGCTGACCAGGATGAACTTGAGAGAGTTCTACAAGATCAGTGTTAATTTTCTGATAAAAAGCGGCATTGGAAAAAGCTACGAATGAGAAATTCTCGTCGCTCGCTCCAACATATCTCGCATTCTCGTTGGTTGGCATGTTATATGTACCCCAGTTCTTTTTCTATATCACCACATGCTATTGCACACAAATGATACCTGACTAGATGAGTTCCAGTCAACGTTGTCCCCATATGGCAGTAGACCACATCAAGGTATCCTAGCCAATACAGCACGCTGCCTTCCAGATAGGTCTTTGTGCAATGTGAAATCACCGTTCGGTGCGAGAGCGCTGGCCAATAAACAAACCTCATCCCCCTGTTCAGGTGATATCTCCATAACAATCGCACCTGGCCTGCGCAATTTTGATATGGCTTGCGGTAATAATGAACGCACCACATCAAGCCCGTCATATCCACCGTCAAGGGCGACCAATGGTTCGGAGAGCACCTCTCTTGCTAGATGGGATATCTCCGCCTGTGGAACGTACGGAGGGTTGCTGACAACTATATCAACCTGTCCTGATACGAGGGTTAAAAGGTCGCTTTCGAGAAGGGTTATTCTGTCATCTACATGGTACTCTTCGCTGTTAATTCTGGTCATTTCAAGAGCACTTTGCGAGATATCCGTAGCATACAGCAGAGCCTGCGGCAAATGAACAGCAAGCGCAACGGCGATGGCCCCACTTCCAGTACATATGTCTGCTATACGGATATGTCTATCGGCAGGAATCGTTCTAGCAAGATCACGTGTAAGTTCAATAACCAAGTCAACTAGGAGTTCCGTCTCAGGACGAGGGATGAAAACCCCCGGGCCAACCTTCATCCGGAGTCCATAGAACTCCCTGTATCCACAGATGTATGCCCAAGGCTCGCCATTCAACCGTCTGAACAAGTCATTGCTCAGAGTTTCACGCTCTTCATTGGTGACGAGTCTCTCAGGAAACGAGTAGAGTCTCGATCTATCCAGTCCAAGAGCCTTCATCAGAAAAAGGTCGGCCTCAAGGTTAGCCTCCTCAACTCCATGAGACTCCAAAGACAAGCGAGTCTCCTCCAGAAGCCATCCCAGCATCACTTCAGCCACCTTCTAGCAGGCGGGCCTGTTCCTGTATCGCCAGACCATCTATAAATTCGTCCAAGTCACCCAGAAGAATGCGTTCCAGGTTGTGGCTTGTGATTCCTATACGATGGTCGGTAACCCTATTCTGGGGGAAGTTATATGTGCGCACTTTCTCAGAACGGTCCCCAGTTCCTACCTGGGAACGACGATCAGCAGCCAATTCTGCCTGCTGCTTGCTGGTCTCCATATCAAGAATCCGGGCGCGTAAGACACCCATAGCTCGCTGTTTGTTCTTAAGCTGAGAGCGCTCATCCTGGCATATTGCCACAATTCCCGTCGGAATGTGAATAATTCGCACCGCCGTAGCCACTTTCTGAACATTCTGACCACCGTGCCCGCTTGAATGAAATATATCTATACGAAGATCACCGGGATCTATATCCACTTCAATTTCTTCAACCTCTGGAAGAACAGCCACTGTGGCAGCTGAGGTATGAATACGACCCTGAGTCTCAGTGGTCGGCACACGCTGCACACGATGACCGCCACTTTCATGCTTGAGACGGCTGAAAGCTCCCTTGCCCTTAACTCCAAAGACAACTTCCTTGAATCCTCCTATGCCAGTAGGACTAGCATCTATAACGTCCACATCCCATTCCTTAGACAGGGCATAACGAGAGTACATACGGTAGAGGTCCCCTGCAAAAAGGGCAGCCTCATCACCACCTGTACCAGCCCTTATCTCCATTATCACGTCCTTGTCGTCGTTGCGGTCCTTAGGTAGAAGGGACATACGCAACTCTTTATCAAGTTGCTCTTTTCGTTGCTCAAGGGACTCAATTTCTTCTTGAACCATAGCTTTGAGTTCGGCCTCATGGCTTTCGCTGAGCATAATAATTGCCTCTTCGAGCTGCTTGGTGACGTCACTGTATTTATTAAATATTGTGACTATGCCATCTATAGAAGCGCGCTCTTTGGCAAGCTGCTGAACGCTCTCATGATCCGTGGCGATCTCCGGGCGCGCCAGCATTTCCTCTATTTCGGTGAAACGCCCCCTCAGGGCTTGAAGTCTGTCTAACACGGTGTTGCCATCCAAGTAAGGTTTGGGATGTTTGAATACGTACATATTATGCGACTTAACTACGGATTTTTCAACGGCAACTTTCTGCCATTTGGTGGGAAAGTTGCCGTTGAACATCATGGCCTAGGGTGCTACAATTCCATTTAGTGTTAGCGCTATGGTCGCTATCACCTCTAATCGTCGGAGTGTACATGACCCTTGCGCCTCTCTTATCCCTGCTCTCACAGAGTTCAAACCACGAAGGCCTCCTTGGACTGCTAAAGCCCGGACAGCCCAATGGTAGAGCTGTGCTATTCGGTTCTGCCCTCCCATATTGGATTGGATCCCTTCGGAATGACTTGAACATCCCTATCATCTTGCTTGTGCCGCGACCTGACAGAGCAATACGTGTTTACGAAGATCTCCTTGTGTGGTGCGGAGGGGACGCTGAAATCTATCATCTCCCAGAAGGTGAGGCACTGCCATTTGAACGACTCATGGCTGATGACACCACAACACAAAGGCGTATCAGTGCACTGGCAGCCTTATCAAAATTTGAGGAAGGTAACAGTGAGCTTGCTCCTATAGTGGTTGCCTCCCTGACAGCCCTGTCCCAAAAGACTATCTCCAGGAAAACCCTTAATGACGCCTGCCATTACGTCACCGTTGGTCAAAGAGTCAACATGAGCGATCTCATGGAGCAGTGGCAGAAAATTGGATACAGAGTAGAGAGCACCATTGATATCCCAGGCACCATGAGCAGACGCGGGGGCATCCTTGACATATATTCACCGGGAGCGCAGCTACCAGCCCGTGTAGAACTCATGGGAGACATTGTTGAGAGCATACGCCTCTTTGATCCCTCATCACAGCGCTCTGTGAGACCAGTGGAGAAAGTGCTAATTATGCCTGCCCAGGAAGTATTGCCTTCACTGGTGCCTCAAAGAGAGGTAGATACGATTTACAGACAGCTAGACTCATCTAACTGTTCCAATGCTACACAGGATCGTATAAAAGAAGAGATGACAATGCTAATGAAGGGACACGCCACGGAAGAACTAGGGTTCTACAGTGGATTTTTCTGCCATGGTACGCCTTTGGACTTTCTATCACAGTACGGGCTCTTGGTGATAGAAAGGCCTGTAGAAATCGAAGAGGAAAATCTGTCCATGGAGAAAAAGGCTCAAGATCTTAGGTCAGCCAAAGAGGACCGCGGTGATGTTCCACGTAATTTCCCATCTCTCCACGTTCCAAGGATTGAAATGACCGAACGAATATCATCAGTACCGCGGCAATTGAATGTATCGCCATGGACACCAAGCCGCGATTCTGTAAATGGACCATCATCTGTTGAATT
Organism: Dehalococcoidia bacterium; assembly: GCA_963580875.1. Lineage (GTDB taxonomy): Bacteria > Chloroflexota > Dehalococcoidia > Lucifugimonadales > UBA2985 > JASLXI01. The sequence goes on along the minus strand of CAUZMC010000010.1, from coordinate 4,413 downwards.
GGGCTTCCTCCCTGCCTTAAGCTACTCAGGCCGGCTAGATATTCTGGCAGATGACGTCCGAAAATGGCAGTCAGACGGAGACCTAGTTCTGCTGATATCGCACTACGCCTCTCGTCTAACCGAAGTTTTTCAGGAACATGGAATCTCCGTAAATATGGATGATGAGATTTCTGGAAAGATGGATAAAGGCTCAGTTATCCTTACACGCGGTTCTCTAACCGAAGGGTGGAGCCTACCACTGAAAGACTCGACACTCCGTATTCTCACAGACGTGGAAATTATGGGACAGGCCAAAGAGCGTCCCATCAGGAAGAAGACACCCGTACATCGGGCATCATTCCTATCAGACTTAGAACCTGGTGGATATCTTGTCCACACCGAACACGGTATTGGTCGCTTTACAGGCACTAACATCATCGGTGAAGGCGAAAGTGAAAGAGAGTATCTGGTGTTGGAGTATGCAGATGGGGACAAGCTCTATGTACCCACTGACCAACTTGACAGAGTGTCATCGTACATGGCTCCCGGGGAACGTATCCCTGTCCTCACGCGTCTTAGCACCCAGGAGTGGAACAGATCCAAGGCAAGGGCAAGAGCTTCTACCAGAGAATTGGCAGAACAACTCCTCGCACTATATGCCTCCAGAGAAGTGGCACAGGGAATAACTTTTTCGCCGGATACTCCGTGGCAACAGGAGATGGAAGATTCCTTCCCTTACGAAGAAACTCCAGATCAATTGAACAGCATCATCGACGTAAAAATGGACATGGAAGTATCTAGGCCAATGGACCGCCTGATCTGCGGCGACGTCGGTTATGGCAAGACAGAGGTGGCCCTTAGGGCAGCATTCAAAGCAGTCATGGATGGGTTTCAGGTGGCAGTACTTGTACCAACAACAGTCCTTGCACAGCAGCACTACTCCACCTTTACCCAGAGGCTTGCGCCATTCCAAGTGAAAGTTGAGGTGCTGAGCCGTTTCCGTAGCGCAGAAGAACAGCGATTGGTGGTTGAAAAACTAACCGCTGGGCAGGTGGATATCTGCATAGGGACACATCGTCTGTTGCAGAAGGACGTATCTTTCAAAAACCTAGGGCTTGTAATTGTGGACGAGGAACAGCGCTTTGGAGTAACACACAAGGAACGCCTTAAAGGATTACGCAAAGACGCAGACATCCTCACACTGAGTGCTACTCCCATACCACGCACCCTACACATGGCTCTCTCAGGAATACGGGACATGAGCACCATTGAGACTCCACCGGAGGAGCGTATATCCATAAAGACATACGTATCAGAGTTCAGCGAAGAATTGGTGAGAGAGGCTATCTTACGGGAAATAGACCGCGGAGGCCAGGTATTTTTCCTCCACAACAGAGTGCGCACCATCGAGGAGATAGCTGAAAACATCCGCAACCTCGTACCGGAAGCCAAGGTCAGCGTTGGCCACGGCCAAATGCCTGAAGATACTCTTGAGAAGGTCATGACAGACTTCGCACAAAATAAGAGCGATGTCTTAGTATGCACCACCATCATAGAAGCCGGATTAGATATGCCCAATGCAAACACACTCATCATAGACAGAGCAGACATGCTTGGCCTTGCCCAGTTATATCAGTTAAGAGGACGTGTGGGACGCAGCACGAACCGTGCTTACGCCTACCTTATGGTCCCACGAAACGCCCATATTACAGAGACGGCTGAAAAACGTCTCAAGACAATCCTGGCGGCCACGGAGCTAGGGGCGGGATTCCGCATTGCCATGCGTGACCTTGAAATAAGGGGGGCAGGCAATATTTTGGGTGCTGAGCAAAGCGGATACATACACGCAGTGGGATATGATCTGTATTCCCAGTTATTATCCGAGGCCGTTGAGGAACTTAAAGGCGAACAATCCATAGATGAGGTCAATAGAGATTCAGAAATCAAGCTAAATCTGCCAATATCGGCCTACATACCACTTCACTACATACCTAACCTCCCCACTCGCCTTGGAGTGTACCAGCGCCTGGCTCGGCCGTTACTACGCGAAGAAATTGCTCCACTCGGCGAGGAGATCAGGGACAGATTCGGCCCTCTGCCAAAAGCGATAAGGGATATTCTGTATGTTGTGGAAATCAAGGCGCTGGCACGGCAGTCAAGTGTGGAGTCGATATCACACGCCCGTAATGTGGTTACAATTCAGCTTCGTGAGCCTGTGGGAGGAGCAAGGCTGCTTTTGCAAAAAACCCTTGGTAATGCAGCCCAAGTTGGACACACTCAGATAAAGATGGCCCTTAAGCAAAACTGGAGGCAGGATATTGTGCATATTTTGGAAGGCCTTGCCTCCTTCAAGGCCAAAGTACTAGAGCTTGCCTCCTCAGGGTAGATAGCCCGCCTACTCCATTTTGTTATCTTTGTTGCAAATTTACAAAACACAAAAGCTACTCCAGTCGCTCTAATTATGACTACTGACGTTGACACGGCAGAGTACCTTCCCTAAACTGTGTAGAGTTCATTTTCCTGCCCTGTTTGTTTGCTTTCTAGGATCCGATGTGGCAAAAATCTACCACTTGATATTTATTGCTGGCGATGAACTGTCTATCTCTCATTGTGTTTGAGCAATTATAAGGACAGGCATTGTTAAGGAGCAGTTATGGGCATTTTACATTCGCTTGATCCTGATGTGGCATTGGCCATTGAAAAAGAGGCTGAAAGACAACATAAGAGCATCGTACTCATAGCCTCCGAGAATTACGTCAGCCAAGCTGTATTGGAAGCCCAGGGCTCTCACCTCACCAACAAATACGCTGAAGGCTACCCCGGACGCCGTTACTACGGTGGATGCGAGTACGTGGACATTGTCGAACAACTGGCCATCGACAGGGCACAGTCGTTGTTTGGAGCTGAGTATGCCAACGTACAGCCTCACAGCGGATCACAGGCCAACATGGCAGCCTACTTTGCCCTTTTGGAGCCTGGCGACACTGTGTTGGGAATGCGCCTTGACCAAGGAGGGCACCTGACACACGGCAGTCCGGTGAACTTTTCAGGCAAGCTATATAATTTCGTTGCGTACGGAGTTGACCGTGAAACAGAGTATGTAGACTATGACGAAGTAGAACGTCTTGCCCAGGAACACAAACCAAAGGTCATTGTCGCTGGGTATACAGCCTATCCGCGTACTATCGATTTCCACAGATTCCGTCAAATAGCCGATAAGGTTGGAGCCACTCTAATGGTGGACATGGCCCATATATCTGGTCTCATAGCAGCTGGAGTTCACCAGTCTCCTTTCCCTCATGCACAGGTTGTTACATCAACCACCCACAAAACTTTGCGCGGACCAAGGGGGGCATTCATACTCGCAAACCATGAATTAGGGCGTTCCATAGATAGAGCAGTTTTTCCTCAAACCCAAGGCGGTCCATTAATGCACGTCATAGCTGCCAAAGCTGTCGCATTTGGTGAGGCCGCTAGGCCAGAGTTCCGTGAATACCAGCTTTCAGTTGTCGAAAACGCCCAGACACTGGCCCAGGGGCTTGTGGACGGCGGCCTCAGGGTGGTATCCGGTGGAACTGACAACCACATGGTACTAGTGGACTTGACACCAATGGGGCTCACCGGCCAGGAGGCAGAAACAGCCCTTAGCAAGGTGAATATCACAGTTAACAAAAACGCCATCCCCTTCGACACCCGCCCGCCCAGGGTCACCAGCGGACTGCGTTTGGGAACTCCGTCTGTAAGCAGCCGCGGGTTCGGTACTCAGGAGATGAAGGACATAGCAAGGCTCATAATAAGAACGCTATCCAACATAGAAGATGAGACGGTTGTGAAAGAGGTCAGAGAGGCCGCAGATGCAATGACCTCACGATTTACAGTGCCTGGATTGGATGTTTAGTAGCACTTCGTTGTCGCCTAACTAACGCAGTGCTATAATATTAGTACGTATATCATATTAGATAGAAAGAAGCTTGTTGAATAAGCTAGGAGACTCACGTTGAGATACTACGAATTAATGATGGTAGTGGCGCCACAGGTTGATGACGATGCGATATCGGCAGCGTTGGATAAAGTGAACCACTATATCACTGAACGGGGAGGCAATGTCATTAGACAGGAGCCGTGGGGCAGACTTAGAAAGTTAGCCTACCCAATCAAGAACCAGACCGAAGGAAACTATGTACTTACCTATCTGGAGCTAGAGCCGGAACACACAAACAACCTTGAGGCTAGCATACTGCTCTCAGCAGATTTTTTGAGGCATATGCTGGTCAAAGTTGATGCAATTCCTGTGGTAAAAGAGCAACCACCTCAGCTTCAGGCAGAGCCAGCTGTTGCAGCCTCACCTGAAACTCCAACCGAAGATCAGGCAGAGCCAGCTGTTGCAGCCTCACCTGAAACTCCAACCGAAGATCAGGCAGAGCCAGCTGTTGC
>CAUZMC010000009.1:0-45836 GCA_963580875.1 Dehalococcoidia bacterium | reverse complement strand
TCTGGTGCCAAGAGTGGAAAACTCCAAGGAAACATAGCCCAATCCTATACCCATGTCAAGGGTTGGAGAATATGTACCGCTAGTCACGGTCCCAATTGCCTCATGCTCGTTAACTATGTGATATCCATGCCGCGGAACGCCTCTTTCCACAAGACGAAACCCAACCAGCGCCTTTGACAACCCGATACTCTTACTCTCTTGTAAAGCAGGCAGGCCCATGAATTCACCCTGGCCCCAATTCACGTACCGTTCTAGTCCCACTTCCAGCGGCGTCACTGACGAGTCCATGTCAGATCCGTGGAGCAGAAGACCAGCCTCTAACCTCAAAACATCCCTGGCACCAAGGCCGCATGGGATGGCCCCTCCGTCCATGAAACTTTTCCATATTAATGCTGCGCTTTCCGAAGGGATGACAATCTCAAAGCCATCCTCTCCCGTATACCCTGTCCTGCATATAATAGCCGTCACCCCAGATATCTGACCCTGCACACAGCGAAATGGCCTGACATCTGACATATCAACGGAGCATATTGGCTGAAGAATCTCTTTTGCAAGTGGGCCTTGCAGTGCAATCAAGGCCGTCTCTTCCGTAATGACATTAAGCTCTATTTGAGATCCCCATGTATCTTTCCAGTGATTGAGCCAGGCCAGGACTTCGTCAGCGTTGGAAGCGTTTGGGACCATCAAAAAACGCTCTTCATCCAGTCTGTAAACAATGGTGTCATCTATGATACCGCCTGCCTCGTTGCAGATAATGGTGTATCTGGCGCGACCAACAACCATCTTCAGCACGTCCCCTGTCACCAAGCGATCGATAAATTTGGCGGCATCTCTGCCTGTTATTTCCACGCGCCCCATGTGAGACACATCGAAGATGCCGGCCGCAAACCGCACCGCCTTGGCTTCAGCCAAGATACCCGAATACTGGATTGGCATCTCCCACCCAGCGAACGGCAGCATCTGTGCACCAATGGAAACGTGTGACTGAAAGAGAGAGGTTCGTTTCAACGTGTTGGACTCCTCCTGCATTGATAGCGATTCATATTGTTGAGTCATGGGCCAGGCAAGGCAACGAGAATTGGTTCAATGTCATGAAAAGAATATCTTAGAACGTCTCGTAAATCACGTCAACGCATCTATGAGTTCAGTGGTATTCATATTTGTAATGGTAACGATAATATCAGGATGCACCTCAAATCCAGTAACCACAACACAGGCGACATAGATAGTTCACTCCAACTGGTGGACACTAGAAAGCTGTAGTATTTGGTCTTACTTTTACTGAACGCAATGCCATGATTAATAAACTAAGCAGTATGCCCGTAATGAATCCTCCACCATGCGTGTGCTCCATAAAACCCACACTAGGCGACCCGAACCCCCAGAGAGCACTCACTACGCCATTACTAAATAGGCCATGGCCTATTATCAGTGTTCCTACTATGTAAACCAACATGGAAGTTCCATAGAAGAATCTAGATATAATACTTGAATAAAACAATCTTTCCGTATTGGATAATGAATATACTAAAAGCATCCCAACTAGCCCGAAAATACAACCACTAGCACCATAGCCGATTCCGAAACTATTACCCAGATTATTGCAGTTATTAGCATCAAAAAGAATATCTACTCCACAATGTCCAACAATGTTATAGATTGATGCTAGTAGTCCAGATGAAAGATAAAAAAGAATATGGGTACACCTGCCGAAATATCTCTCAGCCAGAGTCCCAAAAGCCAAAAGCCCTAACGAATTACCGAATATATGCTCAAATTCCACATGCACAAATAGACTAGTGAAAAATCGCCAGTACTCGCCGTGAAACGCTTTTTCATTAAAGCCAATATAATCCTGGACTAGACTAGAAAATTCAATTCCATTCCAGACAAGAATATTAAGAACAGCAAATATAGAGATATTTATTGATATTAATATTACCGTAATAGGATAATCATTCAGAACATTCTTGATCATAGTTATCTTTGCCTATGGAGCGAGTCAGGACAAACCATTTGGACTGCTATTCTATCCAGTACGATAAAAACATGGTTGATACGGCAGCGGATCCGAAAAGAGTAAGCATTTCTAGTAACCAGATAGAAGCTTATTTCACGGCGTCACGGATGGAAGCTGATTCGACCCTACGCTGGTATCCCTATATGCCCACGCCAATACGTGGCCTTCTTCCAGAAAGAACAGGTCTGCACCAACAGGGAGAGGCTCCCATTGATCTTGATTTGCATTCCACAAAAAAGTAAGCCAGTAGCTGGCACCTTCGTTTGTTACTCCAAGCATGGCCTCAACGAAATGGGAGAAGAACGCGGTGTAGTAAGTGGACTCTAGATCGCCTTCTGTTACACGTTCGGCAATTTCATAGGCGTTGGTGCCATTGGGAATTTCCACGTCGCGAAACCATCGCATATCGTCCTCGCTGAGTTGAATCAGGACGGTGACATGGATTGTGGATACAGTCGTTGAGTTGGGCGCCTCGGTTGAGGTTCCAGATTCGCATCCAGCATTGAGCACCAACCCAATGGCAAACAGCACAAGTGCAACTGGAAGAAACCATCTAAGTTTCATAACCCCAAGCGAAACACCGACTTTCCATTTTCGACCAACTTGACTATGGCAGGCCCGAAAAGCCCGAAGAAGATGACATTGCTACCCACATGCACGGACGAAAAAAGCAGGGCACCTGGATTAAAAAGCGCTATCATGATCCACCGTCCGTACTCTGTGCCTCCGGCCATCTGGGACCAAACAACACCCGTGTAGGCATTGGTCAGTGCATCGTATGTGACAGTACACGCTACAGCCGCAGCAGCGAACAGCAAGCTCTTACTTCCAGGGATGAACCGAATACTCTGAGGAGAGACCATACTTCGTAGCCAAGCGCCTGCCAAGGAGAATACGATTTCCGACATCATCATTGCGACCACAAGAAAAGGATCTGCTATACCCCAAGGGTTAAAGGTCCCATATATCAAACGAGCGCCAAGGGCTACGGTAATGCCACGCCGAAATCCCAGTGTATAACCGGCTGCAAAGACCAGCAGGTCTATAAATTTGACGTTGGGCGCACTAGCCAGAGCATAGTTGGTAGCCAAGATAGCCAGAATGAACGCAAGAGGAAGCACCATCTCTCGTACCAATACCGAACCAAGCACCCCGGGTCTAGGCACATCGAAGAGACGCGCCCGAGTCAAAGCTCCTGCAATGTAACTCATATCATACCTCCCATGTATTTCTAGTAACAAATCGAACCACACTGCCCAACAAGAAGGATACTGCATGAGTAACAAAAACCTGCCACTAGAAGGGACAGGGTTAACTCAACATAGGTATCCATGCCTGTACCTTTCCTCGAAGGCAATTGAAACATCAGTGAGGGCGGTGGACTTAGCTCGCTAGAAAGCCATCCTCCTAGCATACAGTTACGGGACAGCGCCGGCTTCTCACCAGTTTCCTTTTTAAGCCCTCTCGGGCACCCCTACTATATCTATTAAATTGTTAACTATGGAGAGTTTTCATTAAAACATATATGCAAAACTAACCCCAAGACATTGCTTGTGCGATTTGCTAGGTTTTTGCCCTGCCAATAAAATTATGCAAACATCTTACTTAGAAGGTTAAGCTTATATATACCCTTCTGAGCCATTCGCACACGCTAAATATTGCACTTTAACTTATTCAGTCATTTTGCTCCAACAGAATGACATCAATGCCATTGGATCACTTTAGCTGTGTACTTTAAAGAGATAATAACCAAGATGGCTTTCCCCAAGAGACTACGCCTTGACCCTTCAGAAAGGAGGTACATATAATGATAGCGCTGAAAGGCTGGAATTCATCTTATGACTACCAATAATCTCCTGAGAAATCTTGAAGAGCTACAGGTCAAGGCACTTGATGAATTGAAGGCATCTTTGTCACAAGAGGCCGTCGAACAGTGGCGCGTGGCATACATGGGCAGGAAAGGCGAACTGACTCAGGTACTGCGTGGCCTGGCCAATCTGGACCCAGAGGAACGCCGCATCGTTGGGGCAGCGGCCAACATTGTGAAGGCACTTCTTGAGGAAGGCCTTGCCGAAACTGAAGAGACACTAAAGGTGGCTGCACTTCAGGCCATGGCAGAACAGGGACGAATCGACGTCACGCTGCCAGGCAAGCCAATATCACTTGGACGACTCCATCCCTCAACTCAGATACTAAGAGAGATATGCGCAGCCTTCGTGTCGATGGGTTTCCAAGTACTGGAAGGGCCCGAGGTTGAATTCGACCACTACAACTTCGAAATGCTAAACATACCCAAAGACCACCCCGCCAGAGACATGTGGGACACACTCTGGATAGACCACGTAGACGAACAGGGAGAGCGGCCAATGCTCCTTCGCACACACACATCGCCCATGCAAATCCGTACTATGGAAACCATGCAACCTCCCATACGAGTGCTGGTGCCCGGCAAGTGCTACCGATACGAAGCCACAGATGCCACACACGAGTCGCAATTCTACCAAGTTGAAGGACTAGCGGTGGACGAAGGCATCACATTCGCCGACCTGAAGGGTACACTGTACGAGTTCGCACGGTTGCTCTTCGGGGCAGATCGCAAGGTACGATTCAGGGTAGATTACTTCCCGTTTGTGGAGCCAGGAGCGGAGATGGCGATCGATTGCTTTGCATGCAACGGCGAAGGCAGAAATTGCCGCGTATGTAAGGGTACAGGCTGGATAGAGATAATGGGTGCTGGCATGGTTAACACTAAGGTGCTTGAGGGAATTGGCTACGATTCTTCAAAATACACTGGATTTGCCTTCGGTATGGGTGCGGAACGTATTGCCATGCTAAAGTACGGCATTGAGGATATTCGCCTGTTTCATAGCAACGACCTCAGATTCCTAGGACAGTTTTAAACATGAAAATTCCTTTATCTTGGCTTAGAGAGTACGTAGATATAAACCTGCCCTCAGCAGAACTAGCCCATAACCTAACGATGGCCGGCAACGAAGTTGGTGAAATAAATGACATCGGCGGAACATGGGGCAACGTCTACGTTGGTCACGTTATCAGCATTGAACCCCATCCCAACGCCGACCGACTGCGTCTAGTAACCGTCAGCCTTGGACATGAGGAAATAACCGTCGTCTGCGGCGCTCCGAACGTCGCTCAAGGACAGCGGATAGCCTTCGCACAGGTTGGAGCTAACCTCGTTGACTCACACACAGGTGAAACTGAGACCCTGCAAGCCGCCACTATAAGGGGTGTGGTATCGTCAGGAATGGTATGCTCCGAACGGGAGCTTGGCATTGGCGACCACCACGCCGGCATCCTGGTATTGCCTGAGGATGCGCCCATTGGCAAGCCTTTGGTAGAGTACATGGGCGACGTAATCTTCGACATAGAAGTGACTCCAAACCGCTCTGACTGCCTCTCTGTGATTGGTGTAGCAAGGGAGGTCGCTGCACTCACTGGCAAGACAGTCAGAGAGCCTGACAACTTCTACGCCGAAGAGGGCGACCCAATAAAGGACATGATAAACGTGGAGATAGCCGACTCAGAACTATGCCAGCGGTATACCGCCAGCGTAATTCAAGGAGTCAAGGTTGGACCATCACCACTGTGGATGCAGAACAGGCTGTTAAAAGTAGGTCAACGCCCCATAAACAACGTAGTAGATGTGACCAACTACGTGATGCTGGAGTACGGTCAACCCCTCCACGCATTCGATTACATCACATTGATAGGCGGCAAAATAATAATCCGACCAGCACACGACCAGGAAGTTTTCGTAACACTGGATGACGCGGAGCGGAAACTCAATCCTCCAATGCTGGTCATAGCCGATGCGGAGCGCTCGGTGGCCTTGGCAGGCATCATGGGCGGACTCAACACTGAGATAACCGAGGACACGACCACGGTACTACTGGAATCCGCAACCTTCGATGCCATAAACACCCGTCGCACTTCACAAGCACTGAGACTGCGAAGTGAGTCATCATCACGCTTCGATAAGGGAATTCAGCCGGAGCTGTCAGCCATAGCACTGAAACGCGCCACCAAACTAATCCTTCAACTTGCGGGGGGTAGGGTGTGCAAGGGCATGATGGACGCCTATCCACAGCCCAAAGAGACACCAGCTATCAGGCTCACACAACCCAGGCTAGAAAAAGTCCTCGGCCTCCAAGTCCCTGTGGAGCGAGTAAACGATATCCTAACATCGCTTGGTTTCTCCATCAGTAAACAAGAAGATTCCTCCATTCTCGTCACTGTACCTTACTGGCGCGTTGATATAGCCCAGGAAGACGACCTGATAGAGGAGGTAGCCAGGATCATAGGCTACAACAGCCTGCCGACCACCACCCTTTCTACCCCCATACCTGCATTTCAACCCCAACCAGATAGAGAATTGCGGGAACAGGTCAAGGACATAATGGTGGCTTGCGGCATGCAAGAGGTAATTTCCTACTCGCTCACCAGCCTGGCTAACCTGGAAAAAACTCAAGCAATTGGCGACGGCATACAGCCCATTAAACTGGCCAACCCCATGAGCGAGGAACAAGAGTATCTGCGAACCAACCTTCGCAGCAGCATACTTTCCACGCTGGCGTACAACCAAAACAATGTCCGAGAAGGCATCAAACTATTCGAGGTTGGTCGGACATACATGGCCAGCCAAAATGGCACGGCTTCAGAACGTCACTCAAGCTTACCAATTGAGAGAGAGATGCTAGTGGGGGTGGTAACGGGGCCTCGTTGGTCGGAAAATTGGTTTGGAGACGAAGGGAACCTAGACTTCTTCGATGCCAAGGGCATCCTTGAAAGTTTCCTGAGCCAGCTTCACATTCAATACATCTTTGAGCCCACAGATGGCCCAATGTTCCTACCAGGGCGGTGTGCTACTATAACCGCCTCAGGATCAACACTGGGAGTAATTGGAGAGGTACATACACAAGTCTTGGAGCGATTCCAGATAGATGCCGCTCCAGTTGCCCTTTTTGAGATTGACCTGGCAGCCTTGCTGCAAGCCCAACCCTCAGGAACTTCACAATACCAGTCGCTTGCACGCTACCCAGGTGCCTATCGCGACCTAGCTCTCATCTTAAACATAGACGTTACCTCTGCTAGTGTACAGATTATAATCGAAAAGAGCCCCCTTGTAGCCCGCGCCACACTTTTCGATGTCTACGAAGGAAGTGGCATATCTGTCGGAATGCGCTCTCTGGCCTACCGAGTCCTATTTCAATTGCCGGATCGCACCCTCGTAGGTGAAGAGGTAAACCAGGCACTAAAGGAAATTATGGCTGCCCTTGAAAAAGAGACTGGTGCTACTCTACGGAATAAGTAGAGATTGTCGACCCTTCAAATTTACACGCCAGACTGATAAACTATAACCGTTGCAGATTGAGAAATCTGTCTGCCACATGGTCTCATATGGCAACGTAGCTCAGCGGCAGAGCGGGGTCTTCATAAGGCCTAGGTCACTGGTTCGAATCCAGTCGTTGCCACATTTAGCCACGTCAAGCAAAGGGCGATTAGCTCAGTTGGTTAGAGCGCTTGCTTTACACGCAAGAAGTCGGGGGTTCGAGTCCCTCATCGCCCACCACCGTTTTAGTCACGAAATAAGCCCTCTCGTTAAATTATCCGATCACAGGCTTGGCAATGATTGTGAGGTTATAGAAATGCAGGTCATAACAATTAGCGAAGTTCCGTCCCAGGAAGTTGACAGCCCTCTGTTCACCGAGGGTTCCGTGACACGACAACCTTTGGTCACCGAGGATATGGGGCCTAACTTCAACATGAGCAATGTAAACTTCAGCCGCGGGGTGAGAAACAAGTTCCATACCCACAGCAGTGATCAGGTTTTGTTGGTAACGTCTGGGACTGGCATTGTGGCTACGGAGGATGGAGAAAATATGGTGACTGTCGGAGACCTTGTACACATCCCTGCTGGAGAAAAGCACTGGCACGGTGCCACTAAGGAATCAGCTTTTTCTCATATTTCCCTAACACAGGTTGGTAGCACTGGCCAACAATTGGAGGATTAACTCCCACGCACGAGATGGAGTTGATAGTGATTCTGGCAACTGTGCCTTTCGCGTCCGATCTGAGCTGTTAGCAGTGATCGACATAGCCCACGCTTTCCCCAAGCACTTCTGAATCGCAGCACACCCCTGATTAGTTTATAATTGTTGCAGAACGTTAGGAATCCCATCTGGGATTAGGAGGTTACTTATGGCGAAGCAATCATATTCCTGCATAAAGTGCAAAGGAACCGAATATAAGGCAGGAGAGTTACGAAGTACGGGCTCAGGCATCACTCGTTTCCTAAACGTACAGAACCAAAAATATGCCACTGTGGCTTGTGCGGGATGTGGCTACACCGAATTATATCGTCTAGACGGTAGCGGCATTGGTAACATCCTAGATTTCTTTACCAACTAGAATACCCCAGTTAACTCGGTCCCACTGACTACATTTGCCTGCAGCGGCATACTGGAGAAAATGGAATCTGACGCCTAGGGGTCCCATTGGGAATTAGGTATAACTGGTGGTAACACAGAAACGGTTTCTGTGGGCGGCGTTGTTCATCTTCTGATAAGTCAAAGGTCTTTATCCATCCCATCAAAGCCTGTCGGCACTTTATATCCTGAACAGGCAGCCACGGGGAGAACAGGATATTTAGGATACTTTTGGTCTCCAAAATGTTTCTGACATTGGAGATAAGATGAACCTTTTCCTGAAATAATTTGGTTCCCGAAATGACAAGAAAAACACAAATCTCTCATAGATACATGTTACCATTTACTCCAAATGTGACAATAACAAACCATAGACAAGCCACGCAGGCTAAAAACAGGATACCTAGGGATGTGTGGATATTCATGCAGGAATATCACCGCCGTTTCATTACCCCTATGGTAACGTGGTATTCAATGAATCGCGAGTGCACAGGCCGCACCGATAACTACACGCTGGACATGTACCGGGGCAATAGGTACGTACTGGATAAGAGCTCCCTTGATCCTATGACGTGTGGCCTTAACGTGACTCTGAATACCCATAACGGGTTATAATGGGCGATAAGATGAAGCTGAAGTCCATACCCATACTTCTGATAGCCACGGCATTTATGCTGTTGGTGGGTTGTGCAAAAGACATTCCCCCAGAAGTGGTGTATTCAAAATTCAACCATGCCACTGCTTTAATAACTACAGCCACCGGATGGGGCACTGGCATCATAATTGATCAAGGCAAATATGTCTTAACTGCTAACCACGTTGTTGAGGGACATTCCAAGATCACGATTAAACATCCGTCTATGAAAGCCGAGCAGTATGGAACAGTCCTCAGCTATGACATCCTAGCCGACATGGCACTACTTAAACCAAGTCTACCGATATCTATCGACAATTACCCCAAAGTATCGACGTCCGAACCAGTAGTTGGTTCAGAAATTACAGTTATTGGTTACCCAATGGACCCCAGAGCACCATCGACGCTTACAAAAGGGGTGATTTCATCAACATCTTCTGACAAGAATGGAATTGAATATATTAAGTTAGATGCAGCAGTCAATCCTGGCAACAATGGAGGCCCTGTGTTTTCTGAACGCGGTAACATAATTGGGCTAATCGTTTTAAAGAGAATGGAGTCAGAAGGTGAATCATGGGCAGTAAGTTCACTGACTCTCAGTGAACTACTGCCTAAACTCAAAAGCTACACTCACTCACTCACCGACACTGGAGGTGGAGCTATTGTCTCAGGGCAAGCTCTACCCGGTTCAATAGAAATACCCGGTGATACAGATACCTATATATTCTCAGGCACATACGGTGCCATAGCACAAATCAAACTTCAAGGAGATGGAACTGTCTTCAAGATAGGATCCAACTCTGAAACAACCTCGGGATCCTATTATATGACAAGATCAGGCACGAAAACCTACACAATTGTTGTTAGTTCACCTTCAGTCACACACGGGGATCCAAAACCATATACCTTGACCTTCACCTATGCCGACCCACCCGATGACACTGGAGGTGGGACTATTATCTCAGGACAGGCTCTCACCGGTTCAATAGAAATGCCAGATGATACCGATACCTATATCTTCTCCGGCACATACGGTGCACATATAGATATTACTTTATCTGGGAACGGCACTCTTTTTACATTAAAGCAACAAAAGGACGGCTATGAATCCTGTGATGCGTCCAATTATTATCCCACTACCACTGTGGCGTCAGACCAGACCGCTTTCACAGCTTTCACAGAATACTTACCTGGATACGAATCCCAGTGCTACGCAATTATTATTAGCTCACCCTCAATTACCCACGGTGATCCAAAACCATATACCTTGACCCTCACCTATACCGACCCACCCGATGACACTGGAGGTGGGGCTATTATCTCAGGGCAGGCTCTCACCGGTTCAATAGAAATGCCAGATGATATCGATACCTATATCTTCTCCGGCACATACGGTGCACATGTAGATATTACTTTATCTGGAAACGAGATCATTTTCACATTAAAGCATCGAACAGACAGCTATTCCTGTGAATCGTACAATTCTTATTACTCTACCATCTTGGCATCAAACCAGACCGCTTTCACAGAATACTTAACTGGATCCGCATCCCGATGCTACACAATTGTTGTTAGCTCACCCTCAGTTACCCACGGGGATCCAAAACCATATACCTTGACTCTCACCTATACCGACTCACCTGCTGACACTGGCTTGTACGCGGGAACAACAGAGCGTAAGATTTACACGCAAGAAATCGGAAGTTCGAGTCCCTCATCACCCACCACTGCTTTAGGCACAAAATTATGAATGAACCTGAATTCCAAAAAGGTGACCTAGTCTGGGTCGTAGATGGCGAGCCAGAATACATGGGACCACAATTAATCGGTGAATTAGGCACGATAGAGGCCTATATTGGCAGTATCGGTGATGTTGATGCCTATTTCTATCTCGTAACTATTAATGGCACGACATATTCCCTTGATGAGGACTGGCTGGAGTATGCCTAGCATTCCATAAGCCTGAATAACCTAGCCTAGAACTGCCCGTACAGGCCGTTGCACATTGGATTTTTGTGACACACCATATGTATATATAATATGACTTGCCACAATAGAGGATGTATATGGCAGATAGAGATGCTGGTGCTGAGATAACAGAGTTAGTTAAAGGAGAACCGTTTGGTAAAGAAAGATGGCATATCAGGAACATTAATAAGCGTTGATACAACCAAGAAAGAATTGACACTAGAAGAAAACATGGTTGCGTTCGAAGCAGAACCTGCAGTCGAATATAAAAACTATCCCTATGACCTAAATGATGATTGGTACGAAGAGCGCATCATAAAAGCGGTGGGGGAGCATGTATTTGGTTCGCTTGTAGATGGAGTGGTGAAACAGCTACATTTAACGTAAGTGTGCCATCTTTGCATCATGGAATGGCGACGAACCTGCACCATACGTACGCGATCAGAATCTGTCAATTACGCCTGAACGTATTGGGAATTAGACACCATTTCCGCTGAGTAGACATTTCATGCTATACTTAGGCATACGTTGCATACTCGGCAGTTCACCGTCATGGATGGGCACGGTAAAGGATCTCCTCTTCACATCCTCGTTTGTCCCCTCATTGCACCGCGCTGACCGACCTGTTCCGCGATTACGATTTTAAGGAGTCAGCCCACATTGTTATCTGATCTTATGTTGATCTGCCGCGACTGCGGCAAAGAATTCTCTTTTACTGCTAGCCAACAAGCAGACCATGTAAAGAGGGGATTCACAAACCAGCCAACTCGATGCCAAGCCTGCTGGTTCAACCGACGGGCGGCCAGGACTGCCGCAAAAACAGCTACCAGTCATATTTCCAATGGAGACCAACGTGAGACCTACCCGGCAGTCTGCGCCATTTGTGGTATTGATACAACTCTGCCATTCAAACCCAGCCATGATAGACCAGGCTATTGCCTGAACTGCTTCCGTTCACGATTTCAGAGAACTCACTCTGCCGAAACGTACAAAGCAATATCTGAGACCAAGAAGTCGTCTGAAGAAATCATTGCTAATACTCTCGACACTACAGACGTTTTCCCAGACATTACACTACAGGATACGACGAAAAGGGCACTGGCCGGCATGGGCATAACCACTCCGACACTAATCCAGAAAGAGACGATCCCAGTCCTCCTGTCTGGCAGGGACGTAATCGGACAAGCTAGAACCGGTTCAGGTAAGACACTATCATTTGCCATACCTCTCGTAGAGAGATGCGATCCGTCAATTCACGATGTCCAGGTGCTTATACTAGTGCCAACACGTGAACTAGCAATCCAGGTTGCAAGCGTAACGGAGTTGCTGGCCGTCCAGCGACGGCTCAAGGTGACTTTGCTCTATGGCGGCCGATCCTCAGAGCCTGAACGCAGGGCTTTAGCAGGTAACGCTCAAGTTGTCATTGGAACGCCTGGGAGAACACTGGACCATCTACGCCAAGGGAATCTGTCATTGCGTGCTCTACATATGTTCGTACTGGATGAGGCTGACGAGATGCTTGACCAGGGATTCGCCCACGATGTAGAGGCGATCCTATCAAAGGCACCCCCGAGGCGCCAGATGGCCTTATTTTCAGCAACGATGCCAGATTGGGTTGTGAAGACAGCAGGACAGCAACTGCACAACCCGAAGACTGTGCAAATAGATGCACATATTAACGCTCCCCCAGAAATCAAGCACCTGATATATGACATCGACAAGAGCGATAAGCTAGGTGCACTCCGCACTCTGCTGAACCAGCGCGATGGAGGCTCTATCCTAATATTCGGACGGACCAAGCACGGTGTGAAGAAGCTCGCAACTCAACTCAGTGACCTAGGCTACCCAGCAGCAGCTCTGCAAGGAAATTTGAGCCAAGGGGCCCGCGAGCGCGTGATGCAGGGGTTCAGAACAGGTGAGTTCCCTATCTTGGTAGCTACAAACGTCGCTGCACGTGGACTAGATGTAGAGGGAATTGAACAAGTAATCAACTACGACCTCCCTGATTCAGGGCAACTGTTTACTCACAGGGTGGGTCGCACTGGCCGTATGGGTCGCCATGGCGAAGCTATTACGTTCATCACAGAGGATGACGTTTCCAAATGGAGGGAAATAGCACGAACACTAGGTTCTATGTTCACACGTCAAACCTGGCCTGGCGGAAAGCAGACCTCCATATTCCGAACTGAAGGTGGAGCACAAACCTCTCGCCAAAACCGTTCTGGAAAACCATCAACATTTGCACCACGCATTAATAGTAATAGATTCACGCGCAACACACGCGTACAGCATCCCAATCGTTAGGAAAACCTACGCCACAAAACAGATTACATACCTCTGATACAGATGAGTATGCAATCTGCAATTCACCCGATAACAGAAACAGCTATACCTGTCTGTGATGAGGTTTACTCGCATCACAGACAGGTATAGCTACAAATCAAAGTGCCATACACCACCGAACCCACGCTACACTACACCACTCTCGGCCAAGACAGCCAAGTCAGCCTTGGACAGTCCCAATTCTCCACACAGAACCTCTTCGTTATGCTCACCGATTAGAGGTGCTCGCCTTGAGATTTTCCAAGGCGAGCCATTAAAGATACCAGCTGGCCCTGGGTAACGGAAGGTCTTACCAATCTCCGAATGCTCTACCGGAGTCCAGAACCCACGGTCTTCCAAATGTGGGTCATCCATCACTTCATCAGGCGAACGAACAGCTCCCATATTGAAACCACGTTTCTGTCCACCGTGGTAAATTTGGTCACGCGTTCCACTACCAAGCAACATCATAAATAGCTCATTATCAGTGATGACTTCAGGGTCTCGTTCCTTTTCATCAATGAGGTCAACTGGCAGCCCAAGTTCCTCGTACCAGCCCCGCAACACCTTTAGCTGGTCACCGGTTATTCTGGTCACTATCTGCGCACCCACATTAACGTACTTTCCGTCTCCACACATGTGCTGTGCAGGTTGATTTGGTAAGGCTGCAGAATGGCGACCAGTCTGGCGCTGAACCGTATTCTTAGCATATATCCAAGTATTCACATGCATCTCGGTTGACAGAGCGCAGGACTCATGGACAGATACATCTAGATACTGTCCCTTACCGCTCATTGAGCGGTACATCAAAGCAGCTTCTATGGCAATACATGCAAAGTGACTCCCAGTGTGCCACGCCTGACCCCCTGTAGGGGCAATAGGTTCAGAACCTGGCACATCCTCCTCAGAATAGCCACAGCACGCCATAAAACCGCCTGCTGCCAGATGCAAGAGGTCGCTGGACAGGTAGTCCTTCCAAGGTCCGGTCTGGCCGAAAGGAGTCAACGAGCACATGATCAGCCGCGGGTTATTTTTTTTCAAATCCTCGTAGCCAAGTCCAAGAGAGGCCATGTATCCTGGCTTAAATGTCTCAAGGACTACGTCAGCTTTCTCTACCATTTTACGGAACAGTCGACGCCCGTCCTCTGTTTCTATGTCCAGGGTGACCCCACGCTTGGATGTATTATAGTGCCAGAAGTACAGACTTCTCTCCCTATTAGGCATGTCCTGATAAAATGGCCCAATTGTTCTGGACGACGCTCCTCCGGGCGGTTCTATCTTGATTACGTCTGCCCCCATGTCACCCATGAGCTTGCCGGCCCATTGGCCCTTCTCATCGGTGAGTTCCAAGACGCGCAGCCCCTCCAAAGCCCCTCCACCAGGTGCCATAACAGGCGCAGGAGCAGGATTTGGCCCTGGTTTGAGACCTTTCCACTCTACTGGCGACGCATCATCTATCATTTCTTGTATGTACGGATAAGGATCCCTGCTAAAGTCCTTTGGCCAGAATGTCCCGTCCTCAAAGCCTGCCACCAACTCCTCGTGATTTATGCCCAACAATCCTTCGAAGACGTACTTGTTGTGTTGAGATACAAGAGGCCCTGTCTGGTGGTTGTACGGAGGCGTCTCCGACATAGTGAATGGAGCGTTTTGCAATGGGAATACGCCTAGAACCGGATGCTCCATATCTCTATACGTTCTTCTATCTCTAAGCTGTGGATCGTTCTCAACCCTGTCCTCGTTGCTCTGAACTGGCATCGAAGGCACTCCAGCCGTCTGGCACAGTTCCATGATTTCGTACTTTCCCAGAGTCTTAGTCCAGGTCTCTATGCCCTGGTCAAGCTCTTCCTGATGCTCCAGGCGACCTTTGAGAGTCGCAAACTTCTGGTCAGTAGACCAACTTGGTGAACCCATAACCCCAACCAGCCTCTGCCACTCATCGTCTGAGAAACAAGCTATGGTGCACCAATCGTTATACCCACCAGGACTGGTACGGTAGGCGTTGTGAGGCGCTACCGTTCGTTCACGATAGTTGTTCACCAGTGGCGTGCCAGGCCAATGGGCTCGGTTGCCAGAAGGAAAACCCTCACGTATGGTAGATCGTCCGTTGACCTCCATATCAAGGAACGCTGCCCCATTGAGAGGGACTCCGGTTATCCATTGTGACTGGTCCACATGCTGACCCTGCCCAGTCATATTACGATAATACAGGGCACTAAGAGCATAAATAGCCCCAAAGTAACCACCAGTATCGTCCATGTACGACCATCCCCAGCCTGCAGGCGGCTGGCCCGGAAGTCCTGAGGTGTATGTCAGGCCTGATAGAGCTTGAGCAATGGGACCCATTGTCTGATAATCCTTGTCCCGTCCTGTGTGCCCAAAGCCTGACATTGATAGATAGATAATATCAGGACGGAGTTTTTTCATTTCCTCGTAGCCAAGCCCCCACTTCTCCAATACACCTGAGGCAAAATTCTCAATTACTATGTCTGAAACAGCCACCAGGCGCTTGATAAGGTCAAACCCGCGTTCTGTCCTGGTATTGAGAGTTATACTCAGCTTGTTGGCATTGTTATCGCTGAAATGCCCAGATGTATTGAGAGTAGGTTCAAACCCCGGCACTGGCTGCCCTCCGATGCCACGTGTGTTTGGGCTCTGAGGCCACTCAACTTTTATGACCTCTGCTCCCAACGCTCCAAGCCATCTGTTGCACCAAGGACCTGCTCTCACCCATGTGAAATCCAAGACTCGGATGCCCTCTAACGCTCTCGGCGTAGTTGCTACTCTCGTTTCTGTTTGCGCCATTCTCTTACCTCCTATCCAAATACCATTGCACCGCTATTTCCAATGTTATATATAGATACAGGCTATGCCATTCATTGACTAACTGAATTCTGAGAGGTCCACGATTTTAGCCTCAGGCCCCTCCTGCAACAACTCCAGGATGGCCACCTGCCCAAGCCTCCGACTCTGCCTAGGCAGAGAAGGACTCCCTGGATTCACAAACAGAATTCCCTGATGCTTCTCGACCATGGCGTGATGAGTGTGTCCAAAGACAATAATATCTACATCTGCGCCGAATACATGTTTCACTGCTTCAGGTATGTTTTTATCGGCGGAAAATTCCCTGTCGATAGACCCAGCCATTACCTCACCACCCATGCCAGGTATTATAAGATCGTGTACCATCCCTATGGTATAACCCTCCAGGTCAAATACACGTTTTTCTTCAACTCTTGAGTCTTCGCTAAAGTGGGCCTGCGCGCCCAGTTCAACCGCAATCACAGGGGAAATTTGTTCCAGCCAATCTAGGCATGAAGGAATATAAATATCTCCCGCATGCAGAATAAGATCCACTCCCTCAAAAGCGCGAAGCACCTCCTCCGGAGGCTCTTTAGCTGCACCTGGAGTATGAGTATCCGAAATTACACCGATTCGCATGCTTTTAGACCCCTCAGTTCTTATAAAGCCGATCATGCACTGATCAGTGCCTACAATTTCTTAAAAATCTAAGTATTGCAGGCATTGTACTGGCGCACCAAAGTATCGTCAAATATTATCTTTAACGCTCCATTCAATAACGAATAGAAGACACAGACAGTGTTAAAGATGTAATATTGTTAAATGAGGATCCTTCATCAGAGTACTTAGTCAGAATACAAGCCACACCACAGTAAAGTGAGGCTTAATATTAAGGACGTCACGGCTCGCGCATTTGAGATGGAGACAAGCAAATGAACGTAAACGATATAATGGTCAGCCCTGCAATTACAATCACGGCAAACTCAACGGTTGAAGATGCAGCTCAACTTATGCTGGAACGTGGCATCAGTTGCCTTCCAGTGCTTGATGACAAGGAAGAGCTAGTCGGCATTCTGACGCACACAGACTTCGGATTTCACCGCAAATTCTTGCCCATGTCCGACCACCTGTACACACTGATGGGATCTTGGGTCAAACCGGAAACTCTGCAAGAGGTTGCCAGAGCCGTAAGCAGTAAAAAGATAAGCGAGGTCATGAGCCATCCGGTAATTACCGTCAATGAAGATGACCCAATTGCCAAAATCGCAGACCTAATGATCCGCAGAAACATAAACAGAATCCCAGTTATGCGAGGCAAACAACTG
Source organism: Dehalococcoidia bacterium (assembly GCA_963580875.1). GTDB lineage: Bacteria > Chloroflexota > Dehalococcoidia > Lucifugimonadales > UBA2985 > JASLXI01. The sequence continues at coordinate 28,319 of CAUZMC010000009.1, read as the reverse complement.
ATTGGGATAGTAACAAAGCACGATTTCGTCAAACTGATGGTGGCATGATGCAGGGCTAGACCTGCATCATGCCACGACAGGAATAAAATCAAACCCTGCCGAGTTCAAACCAAAGCTTGGCAGCATACCCTTACTATGGGAATAATGGTTCACGTGGCATGGGCAAGTGGAACAGAAACCTTCTCAGCCCATTTCTAGACTTTATCGTACGTAGAATACTTGATAGCATCCTCCTCAACCTCGTTCAGGCAATGAACAGCCAAACTCCCATTGGTCAAAGGGCTTGAACGTGATTTCCAGTTATACCTAGCAGTTGCCATGTAATAATCATTTCATTAACATATAGTCGCAAAGATGGTTAACATATGCCACTTGCAAAGAGGCAATTAGAGTTGAACAACAGACTAGGCAATACAGAGACGATACGTAACAAAAGAAGTCATTTTAGTGACACCAGCGGTAGCCTGAGGGCTGCGGTGCTTGGAGTAAACGACGGGCTTGTGTCTAACTTCAGCCTAGTAATGGGGGTGGTTGGAGGAACAAGCAATACGAACATCGTACTACTGGCAGGGGTTGCAGGACTACTATCTGGAGCCTTTTCCATGGCTGCTGGTGAGTACATATCCATGCGCTCTCAGCGCGACGTATACGAGCACCAGATAGCTCTTAAGAAAAACGAATTGGAAATGTGTCCTGAAGATGAAGAGAAGAAGTTGGCATTAATCTACCATTCAAAAGGACTCTCCAAGGAAGAGGCGGAGACCATAGCAAATCGGATTATGTCAAACCCGAAGGTAGCACTTGATACCCTGATCATAGAAGAGTTGGGACTGAATCAGTCAGGGTTAGGTTCTCCCTGGTTGGCCTCCATCAGTTCATTTACCGCCTTTGTCGCAGGCGCACTTGTCCCAATTCTCCCTTACATCTTTGGAGTAACCGACATCGCTATACCGATAACCGCCTTCTTAAGCGCAATCGCACTGCTTACTGTGGGTGGCGCACTCGCATGGATGAACAATAAAAGCGTTACATGGGGAGCCCTGCGTATGGCCATTGCAGGCGGCACGGCAGCGGCAGTCACATTTAGCATTGGAAGCATTATCGGCATATCTCTACCCATTTAGTCAGCACCTCCGTGACTAATGCCTCATCGTTCCATGCTATTACGCCAGCTTGAACACAACAAATAGCCCAAGAATATAAATACTGAAAAACAGCGGTGCGCTGACGGTGAGGGGAAACCGTAGTCGCCCCCACTTCATAAGCTGGATCGTAGCCAGGCCAGTGAGCAAGACGGCAAACAACCCTGCACTGATGCTACTCATGCCAAGATCCCCAAAGAGAGAGCCTCCAGGGTAAAACAGGTCCGCTACACCCAGCGCCGCGATGTTAAAGGCGTTAGTACCGTATATAGTGGCTACGGCCAGATCTGGAGATCCAATTCGCAGTGCAGTGAAGACGGCTGTCAGCTCCGGAAGGGAGGTCACGAATGCGAGGGCCAGCACACCTATAAAGCTTGAGGCAATACCCGTCAGATCGGCAATACGGTCGGCTGTAATTGCCAAAAGGGGACCAGACACGAGAATCATAGCAGCGCAGGCTGTGAACACTATCCAGGCCCACCGCAAGGAATGTGGAGAAGTTACATCGTCTGACTGCTCTTCTTCTATGGCTGCGCTGAATCGTCGTACAGCACTCGACACAATCACATAGGCTGTAAGAATCACCACCCCAGGTATGCTCACTGCCAGCAATGTGATGTCGGCTTTCGATGCGGCAAATATGGTAGCAAGGCCTGTTAAAGCAAAGGCGGATAAGGCCAACCATGCTTGCTGAGGTGCCAGTTTATGCAAGACCTGCGTCCCGCCCAGCAGGGCCAGCATTACCGTCAGTTTGCTCACGTTGAGCGTGTTGGCTCCAAACACGTTCCCCGCTGCCAAATCAGCGGAACCAGACAGGGCCGCAGCTACACCAGTAGCCAGCTCCGGAAGGGACGTGGCGCCAGCCAGAAGCAACGATCCAACCCATAGACGCCCCAGACCCATTCTGACTGCGATAATGTCGGCGGCAGTAGTCAGGTAAACGGCTGACGCCACTATGGCCACGGAAGCCAGTGAGAACAGCCCCAGGGCTATTGGAAGATTTATATCCATAGAGTCGATTCCCAGCCGCCTACTCCTGGACCAGTTGAGTTTGGGCTCATATTCTCTTGTTCAAACATAACTGCCATTAAATCTCACGGCCCTCGTGGTCTACAATCGAGACGGGGAGACCAATATCACGCAGACTAGATTCAAGCACATTCATGTCGCCAACCACCAGTAGCATCAAACGGTCATTGTCTATCCGCTCCTCGGCTACACGCCTTACGTCTTCAAGTGACACCGCCTCGATTTCCGCAGGAAAGGTACGATAATAGTCATCTGGAAGATCTAAATATACCAACGGAAGCAACTCTTCCATTATTTGCCAGGAATTTTCAAATGATGATGGGAACTGGCGTAGCAACGCCACCTTGGCCGCCTCAAATTCAATCTCTGTTACAAGCCTGCTTCCCGCAATTTCATGGAACTCCTTCAGAGTTTCCTTTACAGCCTCCACTGTCACATCAGTCTGAACTCCACCACCAGCCATTATCAATGACGATCCACGGTACCACTCAATCCAGGAGTTATAACCGTAGCTGTAGCCCTTGTCCTGTCGAAGATTCTGGTTCAGACGTGCCGTGAACTGTCCTCCAAACAAGTGGTTCAGTACGAGCAGTGCAGAGTAATCCGCATGTTTACGATGCACTCCGGCAAGACCAATCCGAATCACCGATTGGGCGGCCCCAGGTTTGTCCATCAGGTACATAGTAGTCGCTGCTGGCCTTGAGCTATTCGTTCCATCCTCAATAGTTCCTGCAACATCAGATCGTTTGCTTAGAGGCTTCCAGTTTCCCAAATGCTCTTCTGCCAGTTTGGTTATCTCTTCCAGAGAGATATCTCCCACCACAACAAGAGTGGTATTCTCAGGGCTGTAGTTTCCAAGGAAGAAACCTACCAGGTCTTCCCGTGTGAACGCCCCCACGGCATCCTCTGTGCCGCTTAGTGGATGACCATAAGAACTCTCCATTCCGTAAATGAGACCAGTCGATATACGACCAGCCAGAGCAGTTGAGTCGTCACGCATACGACGCAGAGACGTCAGTCTCTCATTACGTATCCTGGTTATTTCTTCCTCAGGAAAGGTTGGGTTCTGCACAATGTCCGCCACCAGCTCGATAGCTTTGGGCAAATGACGAGACAGTGTCTCGGAAGCCAGCACAGTACGCTCCCTACCGTTCACAGCCGCAAGCTGACTACCCATAAAATCAAACTCATAGGCAATTTGCTGACTGGAGCGTGTTGATGTTCCTTCCTGCAGCATGGACATGGCAAAGGTGGCCAAGCCTGGCAGTCCCTCTGGATCTTCCACTCCACCCGTAGACATAAGCAGACAAAATGCCACCGCTGGAAGTCCTCGCTTCTCAACGACCATCATGTTAAGGCCATTAGTCAAGCGGTGTCGCTGCGGAACAGGAGGCTCAAATTGCCGAGGAGTTGCTGGTGATGGTTCTATTGTGCGGTCAACGGCGGCGGCGGAAAAACTCAGTGAAGGCTCTGGAAGCACCACCATACGTACCTGGCGTCCTGCAAGATATTCACGTGCCACACGGCTCACGTCTTCCAGATGAACTGCCATATACCGCTCAAAGTCTCTGTTCATCAATCCAGGATCTTTTGCAAAGACGTTGAAAGAGTTGAGGCGATTGGCTCTTCCTCCAAAGCCTCCTATGTTGGCCATCTGTCTTACTTGCTGCCATTCAATACGGTTCTTAGTCCTTGCCAACTCTTCAGGCAGCGGGAGGTTATCACGAAGCCGTTGTATCTCAATGAGGGTCGCCTCTTCCAGTTCCTCAGCAGTATGTCCCGGGGCGGCTGTCACGTCCACTTGAAAATCCCCTGCTATCTCCGATGACCCATGTCCAATAGATAGGCTCTGTGCAATCCGTCGCTCATACACCAAGACACGGTACAACCGAGAGCTTTTGCCACCGCCCAATATATTGGCCAGTATTGAAAGAGGTGCTTCGTCAGGGTGAAAGCGGGGCACAGTAGGCCAAACCAGGGACAATCGCGGAAGAAGCACACTGTCGTGCATAGTAAAACTCACTCGGCCCTGAAGGGAAGAATCAGTGCGCCCAGCACGTGGAAGAGCCGAGCCAGGAGGCAGACCTCCAAAGTAACGCTCGACCATTTCCCTGGTTTTCTCAAGCTGAAAATCTCCAGCAATGGCCAAGCTGGCATTAGAAGGTGTGTAAAATCTCTTAAAGAAAGTTTTGGCATCTTCCACAGTGGCAGCATCAAGGTCTTCATGGAATCCTATGGTGGGCCAGTTATACGGGTGCGGCAGTGGATATACGGCCTCCTGAAGGTGGATTGACGACACTCCGTAGGGGCGGTTCTCGTAGCTCTGCCTCCGCTCATTCTTTACAACGTCACGTTGGATATCGAACCGCCGTTGGTCAAGGGCGTCCAGTAGAAACCCCATTCTGTCAGATTCAAGCCAGAGGGCTAGTTCCAGATAGTTTGACGGCAGGTTTTCCCAGTAGTTGGTCCTGTCTGTGGTCGTGGAGCCATTAAGGTTGGCTCCAACTTCTTGCAGTGGCTCAAAGTAGCCGCTGTTATGATTCTTGGATCCCTCAAACATAAGGTGCTCAAAGAGGTGTGCATACCCTGTCTTGCCTGGTTTCTCGTCTTTGGATCCCACATGGTACCAGACGTTTACCGCCACCATTGGTAACGAGGTGTCCTGATGAAGAATCACGTCAAGGCCGTTTGCCAGAGTGATTTTTTCGAAAGATATTTGGTCCATATTTTCTCCCGCACCGCTCCTGAGATCTACGACGGCATATTACAAAAGTATGCATAGAATTATAACTTGGCTGGAGCCATCATGCCAACCGTAATATGCTTTATAACCCACAAAATATGATACGCTACTCGTATCGTATTTATAACTAACAACAACCATCTGGAGTGAGTAATGGATAATATCGAGTCTCTGATGGAGGAGCTGACAAACGCCTATGGACCTTCAGGGTTTGAAGACCCCGTGAGGACAGTAATGCAGCGATGGCTGTCACCCATTTGCCATCACATGGAGACGGACGGCATGGGGTCCCTGATAACAAGGCTGGATAAGGACGACGGCCCACCACGAATAATGATGGCAGCCCATATGGACGAAGTCGGCCTAATGGTTAAATTCGTCACTGCAGAAGGCTATGTACGGTTCCAACCACTCGGAGGATGGCTGGATCAAGCCCTAATAAATCAGCGATGGATCATACTTACTCGAAATGGTTCTGTGCAAGGCGTATCAGGCATCAAGTCCCCACATGTGATGCCACAAGAGGCGCGCAACCAGGTCTTCAAACGTGACCAGATGTTTATAGATGTGGGCGCCAGCAGCCTAGAAGATGCCGAGAAACGTTTGGGAATACGCCCAGGAGACCCCATAGCACCAGATAGCAATTTCACCCCACTCAGCGGAGGTTCACTCTACATGGCCAAAGCCTGGGACGACCGTGCTGGCCTTGCAGTTATGGTGGAGGTAATGCGACGTCTCAAGAACACCCCGCCGCCAAATACTCTTTATGCAGTGGCCACCACGCAGGAGGAAGTGGGACTCAGAGGCGCCCATACAAGCAGTTACAGAGTGGAGCCGGACATTGGTATCAACATTGAAGCTGGCGTTGCAGGAGACTATCCCGGTGCCTTACAGGAGGAATCCCAAGAACGTATCGGAAAAGGCCCAGCCATCTTCCTTCATGACTCCTCAATGCTTCCCAATCTAAAGCTACGAGATCTCTTTATTGATGTGGCCAAAGAAAAGGAAATCCCAATACAGTTCGATGTCCTGAACGGCTACGGCGAGGATGGGGCTGAGATACAAAAATCACGAAGCGGAGCACCGACCATCAACATCGCTATCCCATCCCGCTATCTGCACAGCCATTATGGGATAATCAGCCGTCAAGACTTTGACAATACCATTGAGTTGATAGTCGCTGTGATCCAACGCCTAGATGCCACAACTGTCCAAACCCTGAAAAACTTCGATTAGAAATCGTCGAGCTATAGAGAGGAATTGCAAAAATGGAGAACCCCGAAGCGTTTCGGTCAAAGACCGTCCTGGTGGACTTAGCCAGGAACTTCGGGGCTCAGTGCCTGTCGGTATTCCGTAAACGGAAAACAGAGCGACTTTTGTCCGGTGCCGTCTACGCTACAGACACCTCACTACAAGTCCGTTTATCTGATAACAAAATTTAAATCACCTCCTTTCTTAGTGTGTCAATACGATACACCATGCTTTGGAGGCAGTGCAAGAGTATCCCAATACGCATGCTTAAAGTCACTCTATGCTAAAAAACACCATCAACCCTCTTCGACGATCTCTTCATTTAGTACGTTTTCGGCCACTTTCTTGAAAAGCTCATAGGGCTGTGCGCCTGAGAAGAAGTAGCGACCTATTATGAAGGATGGTATGCCGCTGACTCCTATGGAAAGTGCCTCATCATACTGTTCCTGGGCCTGCGAAGTATAGCGGCCGGTGTCCAAAATGTCCTTCATCTCACTGGCATTTAAGCCTACCTGTTCCCCAAGCTGCTGCAGCACTGAAAGCTGCCCCAAGTCTACCCCATCCTCCCAGAAAGCACTGTAGCACACCCTGTGGAATTGCTCGAAGAGGCCTTTGTCCTTGGCAAACTCAGAGGCCTCGAAGGCCATACGGGTGTTGGGGGTAAGAGGTGCACGTCTCATGGTTAGTCCAGCCTCATCTGCAGCATCGCCGATATGGCCGGTGAGTGAGCCTCCAATCTTTTCGCCTTCTCTAAGCGGTCTCACATTACCCTCTGGAGGAATGTCCGGTCTGAGATAGAAGCTCTTATAGTTGATTGCGAGTGGATATTCCTGTGCTAGCTGGTCCAACCTGGCCAGTCCAATGTAGCACCATGGTCAAATGTAGTCATACCAAACTGTGACGGGAATGATACCCCTGTCTTCAAGTGTTGTCATGGATTTTCTCCTTACTCTCATTTGCTCCCGGAGTCCGAGCCAGTTTTAATACCTCTCCAAGCTTCAGTAACCCCATATATTGTAGCCGAAGCAAACCGTATTCACCATCCACTCAGAAAACAGGATGATTTAATAAGAATCCATTTCAGGTTTATTGTTGTTGTCGTAAAGAAGAGACTCACTCGGAACAACCACCTGATTTAAACAAGTAAATCCGTTTTTTCTTGAGGGCAGAGGAAATAAGCTTACAGCTAGACAAGTATGTGATGGTGGGCCCGGCAGGGATCGAACCTGCGACCAATCGGTTATGAGCCGACCGCTCTACCACTGAGCTACAGGCCCCAATACAAGACTAAAGCCGAGATACTCTAGTGTCAAGAAATAGATGGAGGGCGCAGAAGATCCACAACTCTGTCCAATATACGATGCCCAACCTGGTACTTGGGCATCAGAGGCATCTCGTCAACACCTCCGTCCGTGTCCAAAATGGCAACTTTGTTGTTGTCCACATTGAATCCACTATCTTCAGCGGTAATGTCGTTGGCAACAATGAGCGCAAGTTTTTTGTCCACGAGTTTCTTACGGGCGTTGTCCAGAAGAGCCTCGCTCTCGGCCGCAAAGCCCACCCGTAATACACCTTCTGGCACTTCCAGGAAGAAATCGTCGTTCTTCGCCAGACGAAGCACCAGTTCTTCGCTTCTCGCGTCTTTCTTGATTTTTTGCAAGGAAACCTCAGACGTACGATAATCACTTACCGCAGCAGCCATTATTAGTACATCAGCACCCACACAGGCGCCCAGAACCACCTCACGCATCTCAGCCACAGTTGCCACATGATGCACGTTCATGCCTGCAGGTTCTGAAAGCGAGGTCGGAGCAGTAACGAGTGTCACTCGAGCACCGCGGTCGCGGGCCGCCCTTGCCACTGCGTAGCCCATCTTGCCTGATGATCGGTTGGTTATCATTCGCACAGGATCTATCGGCTCCTGTGTGCCGCCAGCACTGACCACGACAGATTTCCCGATCATATCGCCATGTCGACCCAAAATCGCACTTATGGTATCCACAATTTGCGGCACTTCCACCAACCGCCCCATACCTTTGAGCCCAGATGCCAGGTGTCCCTCGACCGGCCCTATTATGGTAACACCCCTCTGCTTCAGTTTCTCCAGATTCTCCCGTGTGGCTGGGTTATCAAACATGTAGCCATCCATTGCTGGAGCGACAACTATTGGAGCGTAGGAAGCTAGAACGGTTGTGGTAAGAGCATCGTCTGCCAAACCATGAGCCAACTTGGCTATGGTGTTAGCCGTGGCTGGAGCTATCACAATGATATCGGCGCTCTGTGCCATAGCCACGTGTGATACAGCCTGTTCCGCTTCCACATCAAAAAGGTCGGTGGTTACGGGACGATGTGTCAAACTGCGGAATGTGAGCGGAGTAATGAAATTTACAGATGCATGCGTAAGAATCACATCCACATGCGCTCCTTCCTGCGTGAGCTTGCTGGCCAGATCGGCGGCCTTGTAACAGGCAATACTCCCAGTGACTCCCAAAATGATCTTGCTGCCAAAAAGAGGACTATTCATGTGTTTCATCTCCATGCTCTTTCTTGGCATCTGCGTTAAGTTGATATATGAGACGGAGACCAATAAGAGTGAGGTCCATATTCACAGCGTCGAATATTGAGGTTTCTTTCTGAATCAATGACGCCATGCCACCGGTGGCAACCACTTTGGTATAATCTCCAATTTCCTCTTTAAAGCGACGCACCATCGCCTCCACCATGCCCACATGTCCGAAGAGAATGCCAGATTGGATGGCGGCCGCGGTGTTGCGGCCAATGGCCGTTTTGGGAGGTATCAACTCCACGCGCCGCAGCTGCGAGGTGCGCTCATACAAGGCCTCGGCGGTAAGAATAATACCAGATGCTATGGCTCCACCAAGGTAGTCCCCTTCCTGTGAGATAGCATCGAAGACCGTGGCTGTGCCGAAGTCCACGACGATGATTGGCCCACCATAGAGGCTGAATGCAGCAGCAGCATCCACCACTCGGTCGGCTCCAACATCACGGGGGTTTTCATACAGTATCCGTACTCCAGTCCGCGTCCCGGTCCCAACTACCAGAGGGTGGAATCCGAAATAGGTATTGCTCAAATCTTCAAATACCTGTGTCAAAGGCGGTACAACACTGCATATGGCAATGCTATCGATATCCTGGGGGACCACTCCCTTGAGTGGAAGCAGGCTTCGAATCAGAAGGCCATACTCATCTGGTAGCTTGTGTGCATCCGTAGCCAGACGCCACGTAGCCACAAGCTCTTCCTCTCGGAAGACTCCGATTGTCACATTGGTATTACCAATATCTATAGCCAATAACATTACAAAATCTCAAGGGCATTATAGGTAAGATGCTTCTATTCATCAACAGAAGGCTAATCAAAACTGATAGCACCCTCTTTTACCTGCTTTATAACTATTGGAAGCCGTGGCAACAGGTCACTAGCTAGCATCCCTGTATCTCCCATTACAAGCCTCACTTGCTCCCCAGCTGCACCGTGAATGTATACTGCGCAGGATACAGCATCGAATGTGGAAAGTCCCTGAGCCAACAACCCTGCTGTGACTCCAGCCAGTACGTCTCCCGTTCCAGCAGAAGCCAAGCCGGGATTTGCGAAGGGGCTTACTCTCACATATCCTTGTGGCGAGCTTACCACTGTGTATGCTCCCTTCAATGCCACCGACTTGTTCCACTGAACAGCGCACACCCTTGTAGTCTGCAGACGAGTGGCGTTGATTTCCTCAGTTGTCATACCTGTGAGCCTAGACATTTCGCCGGGGTGAGGCGTGAGTACAGCCTGACAATTCATACCCATCCACCATTCCGGGATTGTGGACATAATATTCAGGGCATCAGCATCCAGTACAATAGGCGTTCCAGGATAGCGGGATGTAAGAAGTGTCTGCCGAAGCAGTCGAATCACGTCTGGTCCCTGGCCAAGGCCACAACCAACAAGCAAGGCCTGGTATTTGGCCGCTTCTGACAATATTATTTCCGATGCCTCCATGGACAGAAGCCCGTCCTTTTCTGGCAATGGCAAATAAGTTGTCTCGGTGAGTTTAGTGGCAAGCATTGGTTGCAAGCTCTCTGGTATCGCCAGAGTAACCAGGCCGGCACCTACGCGGGCGGCTGCCTCACATGCTAAATACGCTGCGCCTATATACCTTGCCGAGCCCGCTACAACCAGTACCCTGCCAAATGTGCCTTTATGGGAGTTCATGGACCTTTTGGGAAGCGCATCCATAATCCAGCGCGGTGTGATAAGCTCCTGTGCAACATCGTCTGCCAAATATGCTGGTATGCCAATATCCACCACGTCCAACCGTCCAACATGTGCAGCTCCTGGGAATGCAAACAAACCCATTTTGGGATACCCAAGGGATACCGTAAAGTCTGCTGTGGGACAGTGGGGGTCCGAGGCACCGGTGTTTGCATTGAGACCGGTAGGCATATCCAGAGCCATCAGACCAAGTTCTGGCCTGATGGCTCTCTGATTAGCCAGAACGTTGAGGATTTCCGCCAATATACCATCTATGGGCCTAGAATGCCCAGTGCCTAGGATGGAATCTATGACTAGTCGAACTTTGGTCAAGCAATCAGTCAACAGAGCAAAATCTACATCATCTTCTGCCTTCAATAGAACAATACCGTGGTCGAGCATCAATTGGCATTTCTGGTCGTCTGCCTTTCTAGGAAGAGCGCAATAGATCACCACATCAGCGCCCCAATCACCGAGATGACGTGCTGCCACCATTCCATCAGAACCATTGTTCCCGGGACCTACTAATACAAGTATTGGCACGCCGCTCACATCGCCTAGGAACTCCCAGGCCTTCTGCGCCACGGCCAATCCTGCCCTCTCCATCAGTGTATCTATGGATACACTCTCATGTGAGAACCTCTCCTCTATCAGGCTCATCTGTTCAGAGGTTACTATTTTCATCTACAGTCATCACGACGGAAGCTATCGCGTAGTCACGTGAGTGCGAAAGACTTATGGCCACCTGAGTCATGCCAATACGGGCCGCACGAGCACTGGCTCTATTATGAAGCGTTATCTGCGGAGCCTGCCCTCTCTTTCGAGTCACCTCGATATCCCTCCATCCCACTCCACGAAGCCCCGTACCAAGAGCCTTCATAACAGCCTCTTTGGCAGCAAATCTAGCCGCCAACTGTGGTATACGACCACGACAGTAAGCTTGTTCATCAATGGTATATATACGGTTCAGGAAGCTGGAACCCCAGCGTTCCAGCACGCCATTCAACCGCCACAGTTCCAGAATATCTACACCCACCGTTAGCATGCACACCATCCATTATTATGTTCAGATTGCTACATAACGTGTCATTATTTAGAGAGCTTTCATTATATTCTGACGGTCGAAGCTGTGTCCACCTGAGAATTACATTTGCGACTCATTAGCATGTATTTCTCAAGAAATTGCGAATTCATAGTATAATTACCCCCAGGCATAATCTATCGGAAAGTACTATGAGGAGATATAGTTCAGTGCGTATATTATTATATGCTGGTATCGGTTTCATAATCGGATGGTTGGCTACAAGCATAATCTACCTCTCACTGTTCTGGAATACGCCGCTGGATAACCTGGGTGTCGGGATACAGATAGTCGGGATCACTGCTGGCTCTATCTGGGGCAGCAGAGGACTTCCAATTGGAGGCTTCAGACTCCCTGGAGTAAAAAACGACGAATAGATAAAATGCACAAAACATGCGTGTCACACCACGTTGAGCAAGCTTAAAATTACAGTGCAATTAGCCTAGATGAAACAGCAGAAAGCTCTGTTGTTATGGCTTCCTTCCTGTGCTAAAATTTTCTAGCAATCTCAGAAATCACGACGCGCAACATGGCAGGAGAATATTAGGTGAGCGCAGAAATCATAGACGGCAACAAGATTGCCCAGGATATCCGTGACGAGGTGGCCCAGGGCGTTAGCAAACTGCAGGCCCAGCACGGCATTGTCACAGGTCTTGCGGCGTTCCTGATAGGCGACGATCCCGCCTCCGCAATATACGTACGGAACAAGGGGCGCGCCTGCCAAGAAGTTGGGATTTACTCGGAAACTTTCAAATTGCCAGCCGACATTACCCAGAATGAGTTGATAGAGCGTATCCAGGCCACTAACAGGGACGACCGCTTCCATGGCATCCTGGTGCAGCTTCCCCTCCCTTCCCATATAGACGAGCATGCCATCATACTCTCCATAGACCCCGACAAGGATGCGGACAGTCTCCATCCACTAAACCTTGGCAGGTTGGTAGAAGGTAAACCAACCTTCGTACCTGGAACCCCAGCTGGCATACAGGAACTACTCAAACGCACCGGCCACAAAACAGACGGCAAACACGTTGTTGTCTGTGGACGAAGCAACATAGTAGGCAAGCCCATGGCCATCCTGATGATGCAAAAAGCCGAGTGGGCCAACTCAACCGTCACCGTGTGCCATACCGGCACAAAAGACTTAGCCACGTTCACACGCTCCGCTGACATCCTCATAGTCGCCATTGGCAAGGCCAACGCCATCACCGCTGACATGGTCGGAGAAGACACGATTGTCATAGACGTTGGCATGAACAGGGTTACGGACGATACCAGGAAACGTGGCTACCGCCTTGTTGGAGATGTAGACTTCGAAGAGGTATCCAAGAAAGCCACTGCCATCACTCCAGTCCCTGGAGGTGTTGGTCCAATGACCGTGGCAATGCTCATGATGAATACCCTAAAGGCGGCACAGAGCAAAATCATTGTCGCCCAGGAACTCCACTGACACTCGCACATAACAACTCCTCAGCTAGAGCCATGCGTACCAGCGACTTCGATTATCCCCTGCCAAAGGATCTGATAGCTCAAACCCCAATTGAACCTCGTGATCACTCCCGCCTCTTGACTGTTGATCTTTCTACGGGTGAGTTTGGCCACCACCGTTTCTACGAAATAGGACACTTCCTAAAGCCCGGTGATCTACTCGTACTCAACGATAGCCGTGTCATTCCAGCACGACTCAAGGGACATAGGATTGGCACGGGCGGCACAGTCGAGTTGTTACTATTACAACGTGCTGGCGAAGGGCTGTGGAAAGCCCTTGTGAAGCCTGGACGTAGGCTTAGAGCAGGAGCTCGATTCGAGGTGGATGGAGTCGAAGGTGAGATCGTAACTGAGGATAATTGGGGCACACGACTGATACGACTGGCAGACGAAGGTGTTATTCAGCGCGTCGGGGAAATACCGCTTCCGCCGTACATCACCACTCAACTAGCCGATCGCGAGCGATACCAAACAGTGTACGCTAGAGCCAACGGCAGTGCCGCCGCACCAACTGCCGGACTACATTTCACCCCTGAATTGCTAAAAAATCTTGGCATAGACGGCATACGCTTCGCCCACGTTACACTTCATGTAGGACTTGACACCTTTAGACCTGTGAAATCTGAGGAACCTGAAAACCACAAACTCCACACAGAATACTTCGAGTTGGGAGAGGCTGCTGTCAAAGAGATAAACCTGGCTCGGGCTGAGGGCAGACGCGTAATAAGCGTAGGCACCACCAGCGTGAGGGTTCTGGAACAGGCGGCGTTACTTTCTCATCTCGAAAGCGAAGATACCCTAAAGCCTATCTCTGGCTGGGCAGATATATTCATATTGCCTGGGCATCGCTTCAGGCTAGTTGACGGACTCATCACGAACTTCCATCTACCTCGTTCCACGCTGCTGATGATGGTAAGTGCATTTGCAGGGCGCGATACTTCGCCGGATGCAGGACGAAAGTTAGTGATGAGAGCCTATGATGAAGCCATAGGACAGGACTATCGATTCTTCAGCTTTGGGGATTGCATGCTGATAACCTAATGGTACTATAAATTCATCCAATTCTTAGATGTTCGATAAGTTTATCTAATAAAAGAGGGAGCGAATATGTGGAACGAACAACAGACCGACTCAAATGAAGGGATGACAGCAGAATTCGTTACCATCAAGGGATACCAAGGTGACGATGTCCACGCATATGTTGTACGACCCAATGGACCAGGCCCATACCCAGGAATGGTGCTCGCACACCATATGCCAGGATGGGACGAATTCTACCGAGAGACCGCACGCAGATTCGCCGACCATGGATATATAGCAATCTGCCCCGACCTGTTTGAGCGGTTTGGTCATGGCTTACCAGCTGACGTATCAGCAAAGGCGCGTGGTGAAGGCGGAGTTGCAGATGACAGCGTAGTAGGAGACTGCCAGGCTTCCCTTGATTACTTAAAAGCAATGCCTAACTCCAATGGCAAAGTGGGCATCATCGGACACTGTTCAGGTGGTCGACACGCCTACCTCGCAGCCTGTCGCGCACAGGGATTCAGTGCACTTGTGGACTGCTGGGGAGGAAACGTAATCATGGCCCCAGATCGTATTTCCGCTAACCAGCCGGTTGCCCCAATTGAGTACACCAAAGACTTATCCTGTCCAATACTTGGCATATTCGGCAACGACGACCAGAACCCACCACCTGACCAAGTAAACCAGCATGAAGAGGAACTCAAGAAGCACGGCAAAGATTACGAGTTCCACAGGTACGACGGGGCTGGCCACGGATTCTGGTATTATGACCGCCCGGCGTACAAACAGGAGCAGGCAATGGATGCGTGGAACAAGACTTTTGAGTTCCTTGGCAAGCATCTATCCTAATCCACGCAATAATTAAAAGGAGCGCAGATATGTGCACAAACATTGTTGAGAAGGCACAGATCATGGGCAGCGGCAAGGGTTCCAAAGGCTGGTTTGACCTGAAACAGGTAAACGTGTTCTATGACCATCCCTTTAGCGCCCAACTTGAGAACGCGGTTAACATAGACTTTGTAAATAGTGAGTTGGGACTAGATTCCAGAATAGCTGTTGAACTATCTGCCTCCTCAGCACGCCTACTCATTAAGGCAATAGAGACGGCGCTAGAGCGTGGAAAGACGGAAGCTGGATTGGAATCGGAATAGCAACCACAGTATAACTATCGCTGCTTTACTAAATCTGAAGTGAGCGGGAGGAGGAATCTTCTCCCGCTCACTTTTATTATCACCAAACACTTCATACAATAACCAATCAACACGTATTCCTGCCGGTCCGGAGGCCACAGCGGAATTACAGCGCAAAGTGGTTCCCACAAGGTAAATGGCTAAATCTCCACACGTGTAGCTCAGGCATATTGATAATAATAAGCACACTATAGTATATATATGTACTTTTAATCGCTTATGCTATTTTGGAAACGTCACTCGGTGTTCTGCTGGAGAGCAATATAGAAAAACGTAATCGTCAGTGTACTGGAAATGACCATATATCATGGCAAACCGGATGTGACACCTCTAAAATAGGTCTATTCCATCACAAGGGGGAAAGGTCAAAATAAACCTCAGAAACAGAAGTAAATTAATTTACTTCTGTTTTTATAAGGCTGCGCTGGCTTTTGCCAGGTCGTAAACGCCCACCACAAGCCTAGAATTGGTACCCATGTAGACCATATCTATGTTTACTCCAGCCTCAGCTATGCGGCGCGTCACAGTACCAAGTGTGCCAGGTCTGTCCTCCATATCAACAGTCAGAACTTCCCGTTCCTGAATTATCTTAAGACCAATCTCATGTAACGCGCTGCGAGCACCCACTATATCATCCACCAATACATGTAGGTAGCTCTTGCCTCCGGATGGGAAAGAACAGTATCCATCTATGTTGATACCTGCGTTACCCAGAGTCTCGCCCACCTGAGCCAATGTGCCAGGAAGGTCATCAATAATAACTGTTATGTCATAGCTCATGAGTTTGTTCCTTTCGTATAGGCGCAATCGCCTTTCTAATTGTAAACCCTATGTACATATATGTGCAGGAAGCCCAAGAGATATTGTTGGTTGTCATCATGGGCCTATCACTTCTAGCCCCATGTATGACCGCAGCACCTGTGGCACCACAATGGAACCATCGGCCTGCTGGTATGTCTCCATTATGGCTATGAGAACTCTGGGAAGGGCTAATCCGGAACCGTTTAAAGTGTGTACGAACTGTGGTTTAGCTCCTGCCTGTGGCCTGAAGCGGATGTTTGACCGCCTTGCCTGAAAGTCCGTACAGTTGGAGCATGTGCTTACCTCCAGCCATTCCTGACAGCCAGGTGCCCACATCTCTAGATCAAATGACTTTGCCGATTGAAAACCCATGTCACCAGCGCATAGTTGAACTACTCTGTAGGGAATCTCCAGACGCCTGCAAACATCCTGGGCATCGTTTAGCAGTTCATCCAATGCCTCCGAGGATGTTTCTGGGTCCACCAGCTTATACAATTCCACCTTGTCAAACTGATGTACTCGTTTGATGCCACGTGTGTCCTTGCCAGCGGCGGCCTTCTCACGGCGAAACGACGGAGTATGTGCCACATAGTGGATTGGTAGGGAGTCAGGCTCCAAAATCTCATCTCTATGCAGCCCAGTAAGTGGCACCTCAGCAGTGGGAATGAGCCACAGGTCATCTTCGTCGTCGTGGTACAGGTTATCCTCAAATTTCGGAAGATTACCGCTGCCAAACATAGTCTCCCTACGCACAATGTACGGCACATAAACTTCCCTGTACCCATGCTGCTCTACGTGCAGGTCTATCATCCAAGATATGAGAGCACGCTGAAGCCTGGCCCCTACTCCACTGAGTATAAAGAAACGGGAACCTGAGAGCTTTACACCCCTAGATAAATCTATGATGCCAAGTCGTTCTCCTAGGTCCCAATGAGGCAGGGGCGGAAACCCGAAGTCATGAGGCTCACCCCAAGTCTCAACAATCACGTTGGCAGATTCGTCTACGCCTTGAGGTACGTCTGTAAGAGGCAGATTGGGGAGTTTGAGCAATTCCGCATCCAGGCTGGCCTCTACTTCCTTAACATTCTCTTCCAAAGCCTTTATGCGATCTCCAGCCTGGCGCATCTCTTCTATCAGGTTATCAGGCCGCTCAGCCATGTGACCCAGTTCTTTGCTAACCTGGTTGCGATTGGCTCTAAGGTTCTCCAACTCCGTGAGATAAGCACGACGCTGGACGTCCAAAGACAGAATCACTTCCAGCGGAGCTTCTTCACCCTTTCTCTCAAGCGCCTCTCTTACCGCGTCCGGGTTCTGTCTTATGAGATCTATGTTGAGCATGACTACTGCTGCTTCCTCAACTGAGGAAACAGTATGACCTCCCGAATTGATTCTTGACCGGTTAGGAGCATTGCCAGGCGGTCAATACCCATGCCAAGACCGCCAGTTGGCGGCATACCGTACTCAATAGCCAACAGAAAATCCTCATCCAAGCGATCCATATCCTCGTCAAGTTGCATATTCTTGCGCATGTCTTCCTGATCCATAAACCGTTGACGCTGTTCATCAGGGTCATTCAATTCGCTGAAGGCATTGGCTATCTCCATGCCTCCAGCAAAACCCTCAAACCGCTCCACCATGGAAGGATCGTCTGGCTTTTGCTTGGCCAGAGGGGACATTTCAATAGGATAGTCAATGAGAAAGGTAGGCTGAATAAGCTGTGGCTCCACGCTAGCCGTAACCAGCTTGTCTATTAGCCTTCCTCGACTGCTCCGTCCATCTACGTGTATACCGATGGATCGCATCTTCTCTTCAAGTGCAGCTACATCCTGAAATTCCTGGAAGTCTATGCCGGTGCAGCGCTTAACCTCTTCCCTCAAGGAAACCCTTCTCCAGGGAGGAGCGAAATCTATGACGTTTGCACCAAACTGGATCTGAGTAGTACCCAATACTTCCAGTGCCACAGTAGACACCATTTGTTCAACCATGACCATCACATCTTTGTAATCTGCATATGCTTCGTAGCTCTCAAGGAGAGTGAACTCTGGATTGTGGTCTTGATCAATCCCTTCATTGCGGAATACACGACCAATCTCGTATACCTTGTCCAATCCTCCCACTATGAGACGTTTTAAATAAAGCTCTGTGGCAATACGGAGATATAGATCCATATCCAGAGAGTTATGATGAGTGGCAAAGGGTTGAGCCATAGCTCCCGCGGCAACTGGCACAAGCACAGGCGTCTCCACTTCCATGAACCCAGAAGTATCAAGAAAACGGCGTATGGCCCCTATGATTCTGCTTCGCACCTGAAAGTTGCGCCTTGCTTCCGGGTTTGTAATAAGATCAAGGTATCTCTGTCTATGACGCGTCTCAACGTCCGACAGGCCATGCCATTTCTCAGGAAGAGGACGCATTGCCTTGGACAGAAAGGTGATCTTGCTGGCCTCCAGGGTTATTTCACCTGTATGTGTCATAAACAGTGGCCCCTGAGCACCCAGGAAATCTCCCAGGTCAAGATCGCGAGCAAATTCATATTCCTGACCAAGGATATCTCGTCGCAGATGCACCTGAATCTGACCGGAAGCATCCTGAATATTCAGGAATGTAGCCTTGCCCATGCCCCTCAATGCCATGATACGCCCCGCCAGAGACACCTGGACGGTGCGGGTCTGCGACCCTTCTTTGGCCTCCTGGGACCTAAACAGCGTTGCTGCCTCACCTGTGGTATGGGTGCGGTGATAACTGCTAGGAAATGGGTCTATGCCTTTGCTCCTCAGTCGTTCAAACTTCTCTCGCCTGCTGAGGAGCAGGTCTCCGCCTTTTCTAACCATGATGGTGTGGTATCCCCACTCAGTGACTAGCTTATACTCGATATGGTAAGAGTGATCATTCCTGCAGGTGTTTTAACCTGCACATTGTCCGCAACCTTTTTGTTAAGCAGTGCATTGCCTACCGGAGACTCATTGGATATACGTCCATGCATGGGATCCGCTTCAGTACTGCCCACTATAGTGTATTCCTCCTCATCTCCAGCCTGATTCAAAAGCACAACGTGGCAACCCAGTTGCACTATGTCGGAATGGGCTATATCTACATCAATCACGATGGCATTACTAGTAATCATATCCAACATGCGAATCCGTCCTTCGACAAAAGCCTGCGCGTTTTTGGATTCGTCGTACTCTGCGTTGTCGACTGTGCCTCCAATCTCGTTAGCTTTCTGGATACGATCTGCAATCTCCTGACGACTGACAGTGAGCAGTTCATTGAGTTCAACTTCCAGCCTGACAAGACCTTCCTTTGTGATATAACTGCCTTTCTGTGGCACAAAACCCTCCAAAACGCAAAAAACTGAGAGCCAAACTGCGTTCAGCTATCCCTCAGATACGTCATATTGTAAGCCACCTCTACATAGCTGTAAAGTGTGCTTGTACGCAGAAAGCGCCTACTCTTTGGTAGTAGCATAATCTCCATCACTACCAACCATTATCCCAACGTCAGAAGTATAATGTACTTGATACTTGTGTTAAACGACTATATGCGGTTAGTCTAAACAAGGAAATAATATGAACTGGTTAGATATAGTTATTGTTGCTATGTGGGGCATTGGGTTTTTCGCCGGATGGAAAATTGGTCTCTTCGGAGCCATTTTTACCACAGGCGGCCTGATTGTGGGCGTACTTCTGGCAGGACGCTTCAGCGATAACGTGGCTGATTTCCTAACAGATTCCATCTCAAATGACACAATGGCTACCATCATAGCCTATGGCATCATCCTGCTAGCCGTCTTCGTGGTGGCCCAAGTGCTCAAAGCAGTAGTCAAGGGCTTTATGAAGATGGTCTTCCTCGGGTGGGTTGATACCGTGGGAAGCCTTACACTCGGTCTGGTTATGGGCATTGTACTCTCCACTACTCTAATCACTGTGACGGCCAGATATTCCAGCGACATACCTCTATCGTTGCTCGATTTGGCACCAGAAAATGTAATCAGCAACCTGCCAGTGGAGTTCTTAATCGAGAGATCAGGAATACAAGAAAAGCTAAATAAGTCTATGATAGAATCCAGCCTGATCCCAATATTCCTTGATATTCGCGGTACACTTCCAGGTCAGTCCCTTGGCTTTATTCCAGACGACTTTAACATAGCACTGGATGTATTGGAGACACAGATAAACAGCCAGTATAGTACTGCTCCTTAGGTTAGTTTCCAAAATGATTAGTGCGTTTGTTCTTCTACTAAACCAGAATATAAGCCGCTGAATTTTAGGTGAGGCGCTCGTTTGTCCTGCTCGATGTAGGGAAAGACACTCCACAACAGGAAGCCTGGGATGCATATCCAAGGGAAGATACGTCCTCCCAGACGTAAATCCTTATTCTCTATTCATCCACAAGACTATGCAGGACGTATGGCTCAAGTTCATGCCACGGACGGACAAATATCAGTCATGTCCACGCTCCAGCATTAAGCAGCTTTAGGTCACCAAAGATACGCTATTAGTGAAAGCGAGAACGGCGCACAGCACCTGTTCTTCACCGACTATGCCTGCTTCATATCTTCCTGGGTGGCTTTTCTAACTATAGTCTTGAATGGCCCCTGCACTTCACTGTACACTACCTGCTTAGTGTCTATAACTACCATTGCAGTTTCCAATCCAACTCCAGTTTCCACAACCACCTGGTCATGTAGACTCACGTCAATGTCTCCGGAATCAATATAGTGCACTTTATTTGCCTGCGAAAAACGAATGCCTATCAACTTTGACATTTACTTTACCTTCAATTGCCGACTTTAGCCCTTGCCTGTTCTTCTCTTCGCGGAAGGGAGAGCATCAAGACTTCTAGTGCCAGTCGCGGATTAACATTGAATTCCAAGTAGCCTATGGTATCACGAGTCTTCTTTATAGCATCTACCACCTGTGGAGTGCTAATCCAACTGGCATGATGTTGCAAAGCTTTCATAGCCGACGTGTTAGATATAATATCTCCCGCACCATTCTTAAGCACCAGCAAATCCCTCCACCAACTGATGGCTGTTTTCAGTTGATCAATGGCCTTATCGTGGTTCTTAACATACAGTGCTGCAACCACTTCGGCGTAAGCAAACCGCTCCTCTAAAGTTTCATCCAAAATGGAAGCCATGAGCGCCATCTCTGCGGCGTAGTCCTCTACAATCTGAGGTTCTCGAGCAGCTTCCAATGCCAATCCGATCCTTCCTTTGGAGAATCTCGCCAGATCTTTAGCTTCCTTCTCAGGAATGCCCAGAGATTGCTCCAACTCCTGCGCTATGGATTCGATAGCAAGATTGTTAAGAGGAACCCACTGACACCTCGAGATAATTGTTGGAAAGATAGCCTCACCATTAGTCGTAAGCAACAATAACAACACCGATTCCGGAGGCTCCTCCAAAAGTTTCAGTAGAGCGTTTGAGGCCTCAGAGCTGAGGGAAGCAGCCTCCTGGAATATAAATACCCGATACCTTGCATCGTACGGCTTCAGGGTGGCTGAGTGCTGTACCTCTCTCACCTGATCTATGCCTATCTCTCTTCTCATGGCTGATCCGTCTTGATTTGCAATGATGTCTATCACCTGCACATCAGGGTGCTGGCCCACGGCAATCCGATAACACTGTTTACATTCGCCACAGGGCCGTTCAGACGGAACTTCTAAGCAATTCACGGCTTGGGCTAGGTTAATGGCCAAAGTTGTCTTGCCAACCTTGTGAGGCCCTACAAAGAGATATGCATGAGAAAGCATATCTTTCTGCAAGCTCTTGGATAACAGAGCTACGGCATCTTCATGTCCCACTACTTTCCACATTGTTTAAAAACTTTCCATGGATTAAGTATGGTAGCCCTATGCTCTTTATGAGATTGCCAAATAATCAGGATAGGTCGTTTCGCATCAGATCTTCATATGTCTCACGACGCCTTATGATGCGAGCCTCCCCATCTTTTACCATAACTATAGCCGGCCTTGGCACAAGATTGTAGTTGCTGGCCATTGATGGCGCATACGCCCCAGCCGCTGGAACAGCCAGAATGTCTCCAGGTTCAAGCCTGGGAAACAGTACATCCCTCAACAGTACGTCCCCAGACTCACAGAACTTACCGGCAACGGATACCATTTCCCAGTTCTCTTCATCTGTCATCTTGTTGGCTATTACAGCCTCATATTCGGCCTGGTATAGTGCAGGCCTGATGTTGTCACCCATCCCACCGTCCACTGAGACGTATTTCCTGACTCCAGGTATATCCTTAGACGCTCCTACGCTGTATATGGCAACTCCAGCGCGTCCAATTATGGCCCGACCCGGCTCTACTACTAGGTGAGGGCTGTCCGCCCCATGCAACGCAGATGCAATGGCATCTGCGTACTCTTCCACTGCTGGTGGTTGCTGGTCGCGAGTGTATGCAATAGCAAACCCTCCGCCTGGACTTATCTCTTGCAAAGGCAGGCCGACCTTGGAGGCAAAGTCCAGCACAACCTCCATACCCCTAGTGTACGGCTCCAACTCGAAAATGGGCGATCCGAGATGAAAATGGAGACCAACCAAATTTATATTTTTTGCCTCCATGGCTATCTCAACGGCTTCTTTAGCCTGCCCGGTTTCGATTGGAAATCCGAATTTACTGTCCAACACGCCTGTGGTGGTGTACACGTGTGTGTGAGGGTCTATTCCGGGAGAAACACGCAAGAGAACGTCCTGAACAACGCCTCTTCGAGATCCTATTTCATTGAGAATATCCATCTCATGGAAGTTGTCCACAACCACACGCCCTATGCCATAGTCCAGAGCCATCTCAAGTTCTTCATGGCTCTTGTTGTTGCCGTGAAAATAGATTCTTTCAGGAGGAAAATCCACTTTCTGTGCCACAGCCAGTTCACCGCCGGATACCACATCCAGACCAAGGCCTTCCTCCTTGAAGATCTGGGCCAAGGCAACATTTATAAATGCCTTGCAGGCATATATGACGGTGCTATCTGGATAGCGCTCCTGAAAGCCTCCAACAAACTCCCTGCATCTTCCGCGCAGTGTCACTTCGTCGAAGACATAAAGGGGGGTGCCGAACTCCGCTACGAGGTCCACGATATTGCATCCGCCAAGAATCAAGCTACCCTGAGGACTGACCTCAGCAGTATATGGAAAAAGAGACGCGTTTGGAAAACTCAAGGATTTTTCTCCTGAAAATGGAATTACCGAATGTCATCGCGTACCGCCGTCACTATGAGCTACCGATGCTTATGTCTTCCTCTGAGACTATACCATCCTCGATGCAAAAAGCCCTTATGGAAGGATTCTCTTTATCAAGCAGAGATATAAGTATGTATCTGGACTCGGGCCAAGTAGCCAGCCGCACATCTGTATCAGATGGATACGCTTCTGAGTGGGTGTGTGAGTGGTATATTGCAACTATTTCCCATCCGTTATCGTCTATTTCAGTGTACACCTTCAAAAGCGCTGCACCATCCATACTATAGCGGTATGGACTTGCCTCCGCGTTCATCATGCGATAGAGATTAAATGTTTCCCCATCTTTGCCCGCAAGAATACCACAACACTCGTTGGGGTCATCCTCAAGGGCATGAGCCACCATCTCTTTAGCGTACCTTGAATCTATATACAACATTTCATTGACATTGTAATAGCGTGGAGACGTCTTGCCTATCCCTTTGCTATCTCACGGTCGCATCGACTACCGCGTACCCTCCTGTTATAATGTTCTCCGTTAGCATTGACTAGCGGGAGTAGCTCAGCGGAAGAGCACCGCCCTTCCAAGGCGGCTGTCGTGGGTTCAAATCCCATCTCCCGCTCCACAGTTTTCTCAATAACTCCAAGCAATTGCTCAATAAATCACATGCCATCGCCAATGGTCATTCCTAAAGCCATGACCTCAGTAAATTACATCAACAAGAATAAGATAACCCCACAGGAGACATTTCGCCTGCTGGAGATGGAGCAAGGTGTGGCCAAGTGGGTACCTAGGTACGACGCCATCTCCGAGCTTCTGTTCACCATCCTCTCTCAACACACCTCTGACCTGAACGCCCTGCGTGCCTTTGAAAATCTTCGTGATACCTTCGGTGGCGCATGGGATCAGGTGGCCCTAGCCGACCAAAACGATATCACCAAAGCCATATGGATCGGTGGGCTATCCAAAGTAAAAGCACCCAGAATAAAGGCTGTTCTAAAGGATATTCAAGATAAACGCGGCAATCTTGAGCTATCTTTTTTAAGTGAGATGCCAATGGCTGAAGCAAAATCGTGGCTTCGAGCACTGCCAGGCGTTGGGCCAAAAACCGCGGCCATAGTTCTGTGTTTTGCACTTGGAATGCCGGCCATGCCAGTGGACACCCATATCTACCGCGTAAGCAAACGCCTAGGATTCATCGGAGCCAAGACCACAGCTGAACAAGCACACGATATTCTGGAAGCTACTGTTAACCCAAAACAAGTCTTCGCCTTCCACGTTTACATAATCACTCACGGACGGCAGGTGTGCAAGGCAAGACGTCCTATCTGTAAGGAGTGTGTACTCAAAAATGGTTGCCCCTCCGCCTTCCAAATATAAAGGCAACTGGCTGATACTTTTGCATTGAACTACACGCCTTCCTCGAATGTTGCCCAGAAATCAGCTAGGCATTATACTTGTGGCTTGCATAAACTGGGAGGATAGGCTAATGAAAGCTGCGATTATCAATGTAACCGGGTATTTCGGAATAGAGCTGGCCAGACTCCTGCACCGTCACCCTGAGGTGGAACTCACCCAAGTCACGGGCCGAAGCGCTGTGGGTCAGAGGCTTGGCGAAGCTTTTCCTCATCTGGCAGACATTGACCTAACAATAGATGCCGAAGTGACCGAAAGCGTAGATGTGCTATTCTCTGCCCTTCCCCAGATAGCCAGCGCCGAGGCACTGATTCCATATGTGGAAAGTGGCATCAGGTCCATAGATGTTAGCGCAGATTTTCGGCTAAAGGATGCATTTGAGTACGAAAAATGGTACG
The DNA here is from genome assembly GCA_963580875.1 of Dehalococcoidia bacterium. Taxonomy (GTDB): domain Bacteria; phylum Chloroflexota; class Dehalococcoidia; order Lucifugimonadales; family UBA2985; genus JASLXI01. Next base: position 3,312 of record CAUZMC010000009.1, on the reverse strand, counting down.
GCGTACCACACGCCAAACCGCAACTCCTGGAAAAGTCAGTTTACGGCCTCCCTGAGATGAACCGAAACGAGATACGGTCGGCAGCGCTGATAGCCAATCCAGGTTGTTTCCCTACAGGAGCAATCCTGGCCCTAGCCCCCGCCATACGTGAAGGACTAATCCATGACGACATAATCGTTGATGCCAAGACCGGCGTGTCTGGAGCTGGTCGTGGCCTTAGCCTCACAGCCCATTTTGCAGAGGTAAACGAAAACGTCTCAGCTTACGCAGTGGACGGGCATCGCCACCTACCAGAGATCACCCAAGAACTACGGCGCGTTAGCACAGGCTTTGAGCCAAGAATCACATTCCTGCCTCACCTAATCCCAATGACACGTGGAATCCTGAGCTCCTGTTATGCCACTTTAAAGGACGGAGCCATCGCCTCCGGCCTTTCTGGAATAGAAGAAATACGTGCCCTGTACAAGAGAGCCTACAAAGATGAACCGTTTGTGCAAGTGGTGGACTCTTCGCCAATGACAAAACACACCCTTGGAAGCAACAAGTGCATTATATTCCCCATCGTGGATCTGCGCACCAAACGCCTGATAGTGATAAGCTGCTTGGACAACTTAGTGAAGGGAGCGGCAGGCCAAGCCATACAAAACATGAACATCATGTTCGACCTGCCGGAAACCCAGGGACTTGAGCAACTGGCGCTTTACCCATAATAAGGGGTATCCTAGAATAGAAGGTCACCTCCATACAATGACCGTGCATGCCCTCATCGTCTAGTGGCCTAGGACGCCACCCTTTCAAGGTGGAGATCAGGGGTTCGAATCCCCTTGAGGGCACCAAATTAGATTTCACCAACTCGCAGGAACGGCTACCATGTCATCCACTTGCGTACTCAGGTGGCAACTTCAATCTGATCTGATATTGGCACCGATGTATTGATTGTATTGATCGGCCGCGCCGCATTACTGCGTAACCCAGCGAAAATCCATCCATGCTAATGAGGTAAACCTGAATTGTTGTTTTGCGCATGGCATTTGCAGTGGCATAATGTAGCGAATATGGAAGAGTGAGCTTGCCGGAAACCCACATAAATCAAGTTATTGAAGCCAGCTTGCACTCAGTTGCACCTAGCATGATTATACCTAGTCTTCCGTATAAATCAGAAAATTACTCAACACTGTTAATCACTCTAAGAATCTCAAGCTTGTCTGGAAAACCTGATTTTCGCCAAGTTTCTTGACCATTGCCATCAGTGATTATGAACGTGGGAGTCGAGTGAACTCCAAGCGCCCTTGCCATCTCAGCTCCTATGTTTTCGCCTAAATTCAGGCGAACAACCGATGCTTTGCCGAGCAGTTCCAGTTCGAGCCCATCTACGATGGGCTTTGCAGCGAGGCAAAGAGCTCAATAATCAGAGTAGAATTCTATGAATGTTGGAGAGCCATCTCCTAACGTAATAAGAACTTCTGATGCGGTAACATGAGTACTCTCCCCGCTAGATAATGAGACGTAGGCAAGCAACACAGTGATAACTAAAGAGCCGAAGACAATGCCGCGAAGCCACGGTCGTCCTATGCTTGACGCTATGAACACGCCAAGCACCAAGCCTGCCACCACCAATACCAAAAATGAGTGGTGATTGAGCCAGATCATCATTAATCAGCTTCCTGCGGTCTAGATTGTGATTTTTTCATCATATAATCATATGTCATATGCTAGTAAATATTATAGCGAAACTAAAGGAATGATACCCTAATTAGCAATTCAATATTGCAAATGTTCCACAAAGTTAAATGTGCCAGAATATGGCATAGCAAGCTGAACTAAGCTAGGACTTCATAGTTGATCCAAGATGTTGATCTCTCAATGCAGATTGCGAGATACCGACTACTGCAACGAGCACCGCACAAGCAACTGCACCGCAGACTATGGCCAATGGTGCACCAAGTACTGCCGCTAGGCTTCCGCTGAGCGTGTAACCAAGAGGAGGGGCTCCTCCAGCCAGCATGCTGCGAAATGCCTCAACTCTACCTCTTAATGAGTCAGGGGAAATTGCCAGAATCACAGTGTTACGCGGGATCATCTGAACAGAATTGGTAGTGCCCAGCAGTGCAGCAGCAACAAGCGTAAGTGGAAACCACGGAGAAAGCCCCAATAGTGCTAGCGCACCGCAGTATGCCAGGACTCCAAAGATTGTATAGAGTCCCTTATATTTCATGTCTCCCAAAGATAGCATAATTCCAGCCCCAATTAGGCTACCAATTCCAGGTGCAGCACTGAGCAAACCGTAGCCAGCAGCCCCTACCCCAAGTGACTCAGCGAAAATTGGCAATAAGGCGCGATAGCTACCTAGACCAGTTGCTCCAACGTCCAGGAGCAGAAGTGAAATAATCACTGGCTTGCTGCGCACAAAGACCATGCCCTGCTTGAAGCTTGTCCAAGGACTCTCAGATGTATTCCGCAATACAGGTGGCGACACTACCCCGATAATTGCTACCATTGAGGCCATGTACAATAACCCGTTGAACAAATAGACAGCGCCAAGGCCAACAGTAGCAATGGCCACTCCTGCAAGTGCAGGGCCTATTATCTGGGACGACTGTCCGATCGTCGCGTTCAGCGCCACAGCATTTACCAGATTTGCCTGTGGAACCAAGCTTGGAATGAGCGCGGTACGGGCAGGCTGTGTTACAGCGGTAAAAGCACTATTGAGGAATGTAATTAAGTAGAGGTGCCAAACCTCCACAGCACCTGCCATGGCCAATGCTCCCAGTATCAATACCAAGACAGCGTTCGCCACTTGGCCAGCCTGAATAAGACGCACACGGTTCAGGCGGTCAGCAATGACACCACCAGCTAAAGATAGCACAATGTGCGGAACTGCCCTCACCAAGCCACTAAGGCCAAGGAGTAGCGCACTGCCAGTTAATTCGTACACTTGCCACAGCATGGCTGTCTGGAGTAGTTGCACTCCCATAGACGTGAGCAACAATGATGACGCAAAAAGACGGAAGTCACCATATGCCAGAGCGCTAAACACGTTACCATTGCCTGATTGCTTATCTGACATAGTACGCTATCGTTCTAAAGTAGATAATCGTCATTTCCACAGTGCCGAATGTAAACAGGAAGTAGTTGAAGCGAAGGAGATTTTGTACTGAACCTCACATATGACAAAATCTATGTCCTCCTTGAGCCCTAATCACTGTTGCTAGATAACTCTAAAGGATTCTCCCATCGATCTGTGAATACCATATCGCTCAAGGGCAGTCGCTGCCTAGATGCAAGTTCGCGTTCTTTCAAATCATCTGGCAG
>CAUZMC010000008.1:0-47269 GCA_963580875.1 Dehalococcoidia bacterium | reverse complement strand
AAAGTTCATGCTAGTATAGGTAATGTGGGTGGTGTAGGCAATGAAACGTGAGAGCAACCGCAGAATCGACAATAGGAACTGTATAGCATAGGACGGAATTAAATCTTTATGGCATTTGATACATCTACTTCCTTTAGTAGAGACACGTTGTTAACATTGTAAGGATATATGGACAACCCAGAAATAAAGATATACGGCACTGATTGGTGTGGCGATTGCAGGCGGTCCAAGAGATTCATGGATGAATACGATGTTTCATATCAGTGGATTGATGTTGAGGAAGATGCCGAAGCCAGAGACCTTGTGCAGAGGCTGAACCAAGGCAAACGTATAATACCCACAATAGTTTTTGAGGATGGCTCCATACTGGTAGAGCCATCCAACTCGGAATTGGCACGGAAATTGGGCATCAGCGCATAGCCCAACTCACTTCATCAGGTGTTCGGACTGCAAGAGAGCAATCAGTTTCTGTGATAGCCACGCATTCACTATGAGTGGGTCGATATAGAAGAGAAACCTGAGGATCTAAGCGCAGTTCTTTGGATCAACACATGAACTATGATTATCCATACCGCCAGCAACCTCAACAAGGTGATAAGACAGGACAGTAGCCTGTCAGATTTGCTGGCATTCCGGAAATATGAGACTCTTTGAAGCGAAGAATCCGCCGAGAATACAATACGCCGTAGGATATTTGATCAATGAATATAAAAGCTGGATATAAACACGAAGACGCCCTTGAAAAACGCCTCGGCATGTCCTTTGCCGATAGGGGCCTCCTGTCTTTGGGTCTGACCCATCCCTCAGCGGTCAATGAGGACCCATCATCCTTTTCTGCCTCAAACCAGAGACTGGAGTTTCTTGGGGACGCCTTCATAAACTTCGTGGTTGCACAGGAGTTGTACCATCGCCTTCCAAAGATGGCTGAGGGGGAGCTTTCGGAACTCCGTTCTGCGATCGTACGCGGCGCGACACTGGCTAGGCTGGCACGCGGCCTCTCACTTGGTTCTTATCTGTACATGGGCCAGGGAGAGGAAGACAGTGGTGGACGTGATAGAGACTCCAATCTTGAAGACGCTCTTGAGGCCGTGGTTGGCGCCGTATTACTGGACCAGGGGGCTGATGTAGCCTATGGCATTACTCTTGGTCTTCTACAATCTGAATTGGAACGTTCTGTGAGTGATGGCGTTGTGAAAGACTCAAAAGTCAGGTTGCAGGAGGTTGTTCAGGGCATGGGCAAAGGCTTCCCAATTTACCGTACCATAGATGAGTCTGGCCCGGAACAACTCAAAATCTTCACAATTGAAGTGGTAGTGGAGGGCCAGGTCATGGGAACAGGCGCTGGACACCGCAAATGGGACGGCGAGCGCATAGCCGCACAGCAAGCACTCGAAATTTTGAGAAAAGACTCTTAGTTTATGCCATCATCTGGCGTCACCAGTATCAGCAGCGACGGCAGCACAAGGAGAGCGGCCGCTGCCGCCATCAGTATCATTGCTGCGGTTATGAAGCCAAAAGCTGAAAACATCGGCATTGGAGCAAGCCCCATGATGGCAAATCCAACGATGCTGGAGGCAGCTGAACCAATCAGTGCCATCCCAGTGCCACGTGTCGTCTGTCGTATAGCCTGGAAACGGTTTCTTTCCTTCGTCAATTCCTCGCGAAATCGCTGTGTCATATGGGTAGAGTAGTCTATGCCAACGCCTATGGACACGGCGGCAATGATGGCGGTTACGTAGTTCAGCGCAAATCCTGCAAGGTACATGAAGGCGTACAGCCATACCACCACCAGCCCAATCGGTACAATGGTCACCAGGGCGTACCTCAATGAGCGCCCGAACAGCAGTATGACGAGGAAACATAGCAAAGCCGCAATTGGTAGAGCGACGCTCAGCGCCTGGGTTGTGGCGTTTAGCCCCGCCTCTCTTGTGAATGGTGATCCCGTCAATCCCACAAGAGAAATAGAGGGGATTTCACTGAGAATAGCGATGTTTTCTTCTAGGGATTTCCTGGCACCTGTAAGCACCGACTGTTCTCTGGAGCCTGGAATTCCAAGCGTCAGGATGGTCACGTCCTCTTCGCCGCCGCTGATGTCGTGAAACAGTGTTTCGCTGATTCGAGCGGGGTTGTACTCAACGGTGCTTTCATTCAGCGGTATGCCAAACCTTATCATGTATTCGTATGTCGCCTTAATTTGAGCGCTAGTGTCCGGCACGCCATCCCCGTTTGCATCGGCAATGGTCACCCCTGTGACCTCCTCAACCTGTATCTTGGCGTACTCGTTGTTAACCATACGGCTCAGGAACGTGAAGACATTGGGGCTAATGTTCAACTCTCCGTCGGAGGTGTGCGCCAGGTATGGGTTGTCCTTTATTCCATCCAGCATTTGTTGTAGAGCTTTAAGTCCCAGCAAGTCGGTCAGGTCTCCCTTGACGTATATGAGAGCAGGCTCTCCTGCTGTCTCGCCAACGTGCTCGTCTACCTTGTCTAGGCTCACCACAAAGTCGGATTTGTTGTCGAAGAAATCCTTGACGTCGAAGGTAGCCTCCAGCTTCAGCGCGAAAGAGATGGAGACTGCAGTGATGATTGCCACTATAGTCAGCGTGATGGCGCTCCTTCGCGCTAGTCCAACTACCACCTTGGTGAGTGCTGCTTGCGTTGCAGATTCTTTTGCTTGCTGGGGTACAGTATAGTGAGATGGCACGGACATTCCTGGTTCGGCAGCTATTACTGACATGCGTTTTCTCATGCGGGTAGTAACAAAAAGAGGCAAAAGTATGCCAAGCACTATAAAGGCGGCTATGAGACATATTCCGGCTATTGGGTCTAGTTCTATTAAAAATATGATACTGACGCCTGCGAATATGGCCGCCACTCCCATAGCTAGGGCCTGGGCCAAACCCGCCATCAGCCCGCGTGAAGGCGCTCGTTCCCGTTCTGCAACGCCTCCCATCAGTATATCGATGCGCATCATGGCAAGGGGGCTTACAACCCCCAGGATGACGAATGACGATGCCACCGCTATTCCCGCTCCAATGCCAAAGCCGGAGATTGACTCTATGCCGGACGTGACGTTGGAGAGAAAAGCCACGGTGTCGGTCAGCATCGCCAGGGTCAAGGCACCTAGGACCCCAATGAATGCGGATCGCAATGCCAACCGTAATTCATAACCCTTCTCCTTTTCCTCGCGATAGCGTTTCAGGGCATGGATTGCGGCATCAACACCAAGGGATATCATTGCTATCGGCACAATGAAATCTATGATCATGCCGGATTTGAGACCTACGAGGTTTGAGATTCCCTTTAGCCATATCATAAGCAGCCCAACACCTGCTCCAGTTAGAGCTACCGCCCAGTAAGAACGCAGAACTATGCCAATCACAATCAGCACGGCTATTACTGTGAACATGATGAAAGGGCCGGCGATCCTGGATTCGTCCTCTATTTCCAGTCCAGCGTCTATGGCTACGCCCCAGAGTCGAAAGCTCTCTTGGTTTCCTCTGAGAGCTTCTTGAACATTGCGATTGAAATGCTCCTTCTGTTTTGTGACCTCATCTCCTCCTGCACCAATAAGAAAGGAACCTCCTCCAAGTTTCTCGTTGTCAGCTAACACAAATGTCAGCATGGCCGGAGAACTCCAGTGGATTATTTCCTGATTTGCCACCTGGCGAGTTTCACTTACTGTCATAACGGAAAGGTTGTTTTTGAATTCCTCTCCGCGGGAGTCGGAGAACAACTGGTGTAGTGCAAGCTTCACCTGGTCGTCACTGGCGTTCTCAAGAGTGGTGTTTAAACGAGGGTCCTGAGCCAGGACGTCCTGTATGGCGTCGGCCAACGTATAGATGCCAACCGCGGGACGCCCTAGTTCGGCATAGTAAAAGGGGAATAGGTATGGCTGAGAATCTAGGTTAGATGGGGCCAACTTACCTGCCTGGTCGGAGGCACGCAGACGTTCTGTGTTCTTGTGCAATTCCAACAGAGCTTTCTGAGTTAGTATATCTCCGTCGCGTGCTTCTACCATTATTCCTATGACATGAAACGATGGAGGGAACCGCTGGTCTATGTCAGCCTGTAGGTCGAACACAACGCCTCCAGGGTCTGCGGAAGCATCTTCATTCGGTGTCATCATCAGTAGAGGAATGACAAGGAGCGAAGTTATTGCAATTACTCCCAGAATTACCCATCCGGAATGTTGCTCCAGAAAAGCGCTGATATGCTCCAAGAACTTCATGCCGATCCTTCCAAGTTTGCTGATCTTATATTATTGTGCATCGTCAATAGTATCAATCATAGGTGGGGTAAAATGGATTTGACTCAGGTTGCGGCTACAGAAGGGGCCATGCTAATATGAAAATTCATGTTTAAGCTGTTGAGAAGGCACGATAAAGTACAGGATGGCCTGAAGCGTAGCAGGGAGTCGTGGTTTGCGCGTGTGACCCAGATTGTGCAACGCTCACGTTTGGACGAGGCCCTGTGGGAAGATCTAGAGGAGTTGCTTATCTCGGCGGATGTGGGAGTAGCCACCACAACTCAGATGATTGAAAAAGTCCGTGAAGAAGCGAAGTCACGGCGGCTTACGGATGCGTCCGAAGCTATTGACCTCTTGAAGCAGGAGATGGTGTCCCTCTTGTCTGTCGGAGGTGCTAATATTCATAGCGGTCAACCTCCAGCGTCAGGCGGCCCGTTGGTAATTCTTGTTATGGGAGTCAACGGCGTTGGCAAGACCACCAGTGTTGCCAAGATGGCTCACTACTTCAAAGAACAGGGGAAACGTGTCATCCTAGCAGCATCAGATACTTTTCGTGCTGCGGCCATAGATCAGCTCCAGGCCTGGGGGCAGAGAGTTGATGTAGATGTAATTGCCCACAATCCCGGCGGAGACCCAGCGGCCATAGCCTACGATGCCCTTGAGGCCGCCAGAGCCAGAGGTGCCAACGTTGTCCTAGTGGATACTGCAGGTAGGCTTCATACAAAACTCAACCTTATGGAGGAGATGAAAAAGATCTCCCGCGTTCTTTCACGCATAGACCCTGAAGCACCACACGAGACTCTTCTTATAATGGACGCCACCACCGGCCAGAATGGACTGTCACAGGCTCGTTCTTTCACGGAAGCCATTGGATGCACAGGCGTTTTCCTGTCAAAGCTGGACGGAACTGCAAGAGGAGGTATTGTTATAGCCATTGTTCAGGAACTGGGTCTGCCAGTGCTCTTTATAGGCACTGGCGAGGCCGTAGAAGACATGGCGCCATTCGACCCGAGAGAGTTCGTGGAGGAACTGTTTTCTCCTGTTCCATGACGGCTTATTTTCTGAATGGATATTAAGCGAGTCGCTGTAAGCTAATTCAAGAACTCTAAAAACATGAGTGAGCAATATTGGTGAGCGTCATATACTGGCTTTTGGTAATAGAGTTGATTGGTCTTGTGGCCTTTCCTTTAGCCTTTGCCATACTACCCCGTCTTGCCGATAGAGGGTACTCTGTAGCCAAGCCGCTTGGGCTCCTGCTTTTGTCTTGGTTCATGTGGGCCTTGGGCTCGCTTCATCTGGTTCCTACCAATCCCTACACGCTATGGTGTGCCTTGGTACTGTTCTCTGTAATCTCTGGATGCTATGCGTATCGCCGCCGTGAAGAGATCATCGAATTCATACGTCTGGAAAGACATTCCATACTCATAGGCGAGGGAGTTTTCCTTCTGTTGTACTTGGTATGTGTCATATATCGCTCTTATGACCCATCCATAGACACCACTGAACAGCCTATGGATTACGCCTTTCTCAACGCCTCTGTGCTAGCCAATTTCTTTCCGCCGGAAGACCCATGGCTCAGGGGCAGCGATGTCCCGTACTATTACTTTGGTTATCTTATGATGGGTAACCTTACCGAGTTGAGCTTCGTCCCAACCCGCATATCCTACAACCTGTCCCTTGCTATCATTCCATCCCTGGCTGCCACAGTGGCCTTTGGCCTTGTATACAATCTTATACGCACTCACGGTGCCTCTGCTATGCGTGCGGTTGGTTTCGCTCTCCTAGCGCCAGTGCTGCTGATGATGACGAGCAACATGGAGGGAATTCTGGAATTCGTGCGTTTGCGGGAGTGGGGAACGGCTTCTTTCTGGGACTGGATAGGTATAAATGACCTCGGCCCTGTGGATGTATCTTCATGGCGGCCTAACGACTACTTGTGGTGGTGGAGGAGTAGTCGTGTGATAGACAGCTTCGGTCCTCAAGGGGCCAGCCTAGATTACACAATAACGGAGTTTCCATTTTTCAGCTTTCTGCTAGGAGACCTGCATCCGCATTTCATGTCAATTCCCTTTATTCTTCTCTTTGTGACCTTTAGTCTCAATTTTTTCCTGACGCCTGTTTACATTGGAGCGCGGTGGGTGAGGGACAACCCAGGGACTGTTTTTGTGACAGCGCTGTTGCTTGGGGCACTGGCATTCATCAACGTTTGGGACATCCTCCCATTTGCGGTTCTGTGGGCTGTATTGATGGTTTTCAAGGCCATACGGCAAGAAGACGGTGTCTGGACAAATGTGGTATCACTGGTCTGGCAGCCAATTGGAGTTACTCTCTTTCTTGCAACACTCATGTATTTTCCATACTATCTCAGCATGGATAGCCAGGCATCTGGGATACTTCCAGTTGGCGAAGTTGGCACACGTCCAATACATTTCCTCATCATTTGGTGTTTGTTCCTAGTGATACTAATCCCTTTTCTTGTTCGGCAGATACATAGTGTGCTATTCGTGCCCGCGGATACCTCGAATGTGTTGTGTCTAAGCTTGGAGATGGGGAATTCATCGCAAAGCAACCTTTGCGTTGACTACGAGACCGCTTTGAGAGCTCCAGGAAAAAAGTTCTGGCCAAGAGTGATAATTGTCATTGGCTTAATTCTCCTGCCATTTTTTATATGGATGGCATGGCAACTTGTGTGGAGCATACTGACTTGGTCAACCACTCCGCTGGTTGTGGGATCGGAACGGTTCTTGAACATCATGCCACTCGTGTTGATTCTCTTTGTCGCGTTGTACAGCCTGGTGCGGTATGTGGAGTCTGGTGCATCCCACGTTCTGGTTTTTGTGCTAACCCTGATATCCCTTGCCATGCTTCTGATACTTGGACCGGAGTTTCTCCGCGTGGACGACCTCTTTCACAATCGGATGAACACTATATTCAAGGTGTATTATCAGGCATGGATTCTTCTTGCCATCGCCTCGGCATTTTGCTTATACTTCTTCAGTTTAATGAAGTTTCCGTCTCAATGGTTCCTTCGTCTGGTGATGAGAGGGTGGTGGGGTCTGATTGGTATCGTTTTTATATCTAGCCTGTACTATCCGGTAGAGGCGGCTTTTACCAAAAGCGGGCAGTTCAGAGGCGATACCAGTCTTGACGGACTTGCTTACATCGCACTCAGTAACTCTGGCGAGTACGCCGCTATCCGCTGGCTTCAGGACAATGGCAAGGAAGGCGAGGCTGTGCTGGAGGCAATTGGAAACAGCTGGAGTCCTTTTAGTAGAATATCTAGTAGCACTGGACTTCCTACAGTTCTTGGATGGCCCTGGCACGAACAACAATGGCGCGGTTCTCGTGAGCTATTCGAAGGTAGGGAAGAAGATGTGAGAATGATATACGACACATTGGATGTCTCGGAGGCGTTGCGTCTGATTGATAAATACGATATACGATATGTGGTGGTTGGACAACGAGAGAAAGCTTCATATGGAACTCAGGGGCTGCTCAAGTTTGCTCAGTTTGCAGACACGGTGTTTTCCCAAGATTATGTGACAATATACAGTGTGCGAGAGTAACCTTTTAACAATGAATGACGAATCCTCATCCGGTTCCATGCAGGGTCATGAGTATAGAGGCCTGATTGCAGCGCTTGCGCCGCATTGGGAGGTCATTGCCTATACCACTCTTATCCTGATAGCTTTGTCCATGAGGCTATGGGACCTTGGTTCAAGGGCCGTTGGCTATGACGAGAGCTTGCATCTGTACTACAGTGCCCGCTTGGCCGATGGATTTGGTTTCCAGCATTCCCCTCTCATGCACGGTCCTCTTCAGTTTCACGGTGTTGCTGCCTTTTTCTTCTTATTTGGAGATAGCGACTACATCGCACGCGTACTATACGCCATCTTTGGCACCGCCCTTGTGGGTGTTCCTTACTTCCTTCGCCATCGTCTTGGTACGACAGGGGCTCTGGTAACGTCCACACTGCTGGCATTCTCACCAATGATGCTTTTCTACAGCCGTTATGCTCGCAATGACATAATCATGGCGGTGTGGACACTGGCACTAGTTGTGCTTCTCTGGTGTTTCATCGATCATGGAAAGTCGCGCTATCTCTATTGGGCCGCAATTATACTCTCCCTTGCTTTTGCCACTAAGGAGACGACTTTTATGGTCGTGGCGATCCTTGGCAGCTACCTGCTGATAGTCTCGTCTATAGATTGGATTCCCTGGCTACTGCGTAGACCTAAACACATTAGAGGCCAATCTTTTATCGATCAGGGCGAGTACCACTATGTGAATGGCTATGGATTCACCTATGAACAACCTCGCACTCCACACGGATTATCGCAGTTCGCGCGCGCAGGTGCCTTCATGGTACTGTTGGCTACTCTTACAGCCCCACAGGCTTCTGCAATCGTAAGTTTCTTTCAGGATAAATTGACAAGTGCGGGAATAGTCTTGGTCAACTCTGGGAAATTGCCATGGCCCGGCCCAATAGGCGCTCCATCCGGGGAACTTCTCTTCAATATACAGAACCTGGATGTTACCAAAGGAATGGTCATCGCCTTTCTTGTGGTGATAGGATTTCTGTGGTTCGCAGCCATGATAGGCACCAACTGGGACCGGCGCGTGTGGCTGCGTTATGCAGCCGTTTTCTATGGAGTGTGGCTGCTTCTGTATACGACATTCTTCACAAACATAGCTGGAATCGGCAGCGGCATGTGGCAGTCTCTTGGATACTGGATGGTGCAGCAAGATGTGAACCGTGGGGACCAGCCCTGGTACTACTATTTGGTAATTATTCCAATATACGAACTGCTGCCGTTTCTATTTTCACTTGTGGCGATCGTTTACTATGTCTTCAGAGGTAACAGCTTCACACGATTTCTTGTGTATTGGACAGTTATGACATTCGTTCTTTACTCAGTTGCTGGGGAAAAGATGCCCTGGCTGGTGGTGAACATTGCCCTTCCAATGATAGTGCTGTCGGGGAAATTCATCGGAGACATCATAGATGCTGTCGCGTGGCGACGTGTTTGGCGGACCGGCGGGCTGTATTTGGCTCCAATGACGGCTCTGTTGCTGTATTTGTTCCTTAGGCTCCTACTGTATCGTATAGAGAGCGGAAACTTCATGAACTTCCTGGAGTTTTGGGTGCTGCTCGCCATTGCTACCACCGTGATTGGGCTTGGGATTCATCTGCTTTTGCGGTCTGGTGTAATTAACGGTTTGAAAGTGGTGGTGATTTCCTTTGCCCTGGTTCTGTTGGTTTTTGCTGTAAGGGCGGGATGGCAGGCCAGCTATATCAACGGTGATGTGCCAACTGAGATGTTGGTGTACGCTCAAGACTCAGGGGACGTGCTCAGGATTATGGATGAGATTATGACTGTGGCTCAGAAAACTGGCGAAGGAGAAAATCTGCATCTGACGGTGGACAAGGACATATATTGGGGAATGGTGTGGTATCTACGGAACTTTAAGGTTGTAGACTACGCTGATATGAGCAATGTGACCGAAACTCCCAAAGGCTCTGTGTTGCTCATCAGCGACAGCAACAAACATAGGGTTGCTCAGTTCGCTCATAATTATGCACCAGCAGAAGAGTTTCTATACTTGTGGTGGCCTGCCGAAGGATACAAGCCTTGTAGCGAAACGCCAGTGGAACCCTGCTTCAGCACAGGGGACGTGTTCACGAACCTCTTTAATAGGGACAAGTGGCGTGAGGGACTCGACTACTTTATCTACAGAAAAACGGACATAGATTTTCTCTATAACAGGGCCATCGCCTATTTTCCAAAAGCCGAGTAGAGTTTTGGATTCAATCAATTATCCTTTCATCCTGCGTTTATGGGTGCAGGACGTGCCATGCTTGCTTGTCTCAATTCATCTCTTAAAGCTATACTGATTACCTGACTAGTTGTCATAAAGCGTTCAACATGGAGACTTGTCCTTGTTTAAGTCCTACCGCGTTTGGCTGGCCATTGGAATAAGCCTCCTTTTCCTAGGTATATTTTTCTCCCGTATAAACATTGGAGAAACATGGGAGAAACTGATAGAGGCAGACTACTTCCTGCTAATGCCTGCCGTCTTGGTATACTTTGTTGCCGTATATTTCCGTGCGCTGCGCTGGCAGTATCTTTTGGCGCCTGTGAAGAAACTTGCGGTAGCACGTCTATATCCTGTGGTTGTGGTTGGCTACATGGCAAATAACCTGCTTCCAGTGCGTCTGGGAGAGGTTGTGCGCTCATACTACCTGGGAGAACGGGAAAAAGTCAGCAAGGTATCAGCGCTTGCAACCATCGCTGTTGAACGTGTTTTCGATGGCCTTACGCTTTTGTTTTTGGCCGCGTTTGTGTCTATGTTTTTTCCACTGCTAAACTTGCTTCAGGGTTTTGGGGAAAAGGCTGGCATATCGTGGGTAATTCTTGTTCTCGTTATGTCTATGCCATTTGTACTGATAGCCGCTTTCATGGTCGTCGCTTCATCTTCGCCGCGGTGGTTGGAGGTACTGGTAGACCGTATAACAGCCATTCTCCCTGGTCGGGTCGGATCTCGGGTAAACGGACTAGCGCACTTGTTTATTGATGGTCTGGCTGTCCTGCAAAGCCCACGTCGTCTTATGGCAGTCTTCTTTCTTTCCCTACCAGTGTGGCTGTTGGAAGCGTTGACGTACTATCTTCTCGCCTTCTCCTTCAACCTAGATCAGGTATTCAGTTTGACTGAGATGGTCTGGGTAGTTTTGCTGGTTACATCCGTATCCAACTTGGCAACGTCAGTGCCTGCGGCAGGCGGTGGTATCGGCACGTTTGAAGTGGCCGCGGTCACTTCGCTCACATTGCTTGGTGTTGAGGCGAGTATCGCCGGAGCGTACACCATCGTGGTCCACACGGCTTTGTTGGTGCCGGTGACGTTGCTTGGCTTTGTATTGTTATGGATGGATAAGATGTCGCTTGGGCAACTCACAAGGGAGAGCCGTGCGCAGTCTGTAACATCCTCATCTAACCCTCTAGGAACTCCCTTGAAAGCTGAGGAACCTCTATGAAAGTAGGAATAATTGGAGCAGGCGCCGCAGGCATGGCGGCGGCCTATAATCTTGGCAAGGCCGGTCACCAAGTGACGGTGTATGAAGGCGCTTCATTCCTTGGTGGTCAGGCCTCCACATTTGATGTTGGTGGAGGCCGTTTGGAGAGGGGCTACCACCACCTTTTCACCAGCGACACCGATATACTGGACCTTATTTATGAGCTGGGACTCGGATCCAAGATGGCGTGGATTGAGTCGACGGTTGGCATTTTCTACGACGGTAAGATATACAACTTCGTGACGCCAACTGACCTGTTACGCTTCACGCCTCTGAGCCTCATCGACCGTTTTCGGCTCGGTCTCGTGACTCTCTACATACGCCGTTACAAGGACTGGCGCAAACTTGAGTCTTTCGTTGCCTCCGAGTGGATACGGAAGTACGCTGGCAAGGGAGTGTACGACGTCGTATGGGGTCCGTTGTTGAGGGGCAAATTCGGAGCGCACTATGACAAGGTCGGTATGCCATGGTTCTGGGGGAAGATTCAAACCCGATTCGCCTCCCGCGGCAAGGGGCTTAAGGGTATGCAGCGAGAACGCCTCGGATATCCGCTTGGTAGCTTCGCTGAGGTATTCGAGGTGTTGGCTGAGCGTATCAAAGAGCTTGAGGGAAAGATACACCTTTCCACACCGGTAAAGTCCATCATAGTAGAGGATGGCAGGGCCACTGGGTTGGAGGTCCAGGACGCTGGTGGCAATTCTGTCATACACTCTTATGATGCCGTGCTCTCTACAACACCGTCCTATGTGTTTCCGCGCCTTGTCCCTTCGCTGCCCGAGGACTACGTAGATAAACTTCAACGTGTCGACTATCTAGCCGCCGTCCTTGTTATTCTGGAACTCAAAGAACCCCTGACAGACATCTATTGGCTGAACATTGCAGACCGCTCAATCCCGTTCGTCGGCCTAATTGAGCAGACCAACTTCGTAGATCCGTCCATGTATGGCGGCAAGCATATTCTGTACATCTCCAACTATCTTGATGAGGCCAGCCCTCTCTTCAACATGAAGGACAGCGACCTTTTGGAGGAGTACATACCACATCTGAAGAAAATAAACCCCCGATTCGACCGTTCCTGGATAGAACAGTGGCACTACCACAAAGTGGCAGCGGCGCAGCCAATAATAGGCACCAACTATTCGGAGCAATTACCCGACCACAGGACGCCTATTAAAAGCCTGTATCTGGCAAATACCACCCAGGTCTATCCCGAGGATCGCGGCACCAATTACAGCGTTCGTATGGGCAAGCACGTTGCAGATTTGATGATGCAGGATTTTGGCTAACATGGAACTTCTCTATGACAAAGAATTCAAAATATTTTGGACGCTCTGTGGCTCCGAGGGTAACAACTCCTACCTCATAGTGTGCCCCGAGACCAACGAAAGCATCATCATCGATGCCCCGTTGGATTCTGAGAACCTGCTGGAACAGGCAAAGGGAACCCAAGTCAATGCCGTTCTAATAACCCACCGGCACAGCGATCACGTTGAGGGGTTAAAGGACATCGCTGATGCAACTGGCGCTCACGTTGCGTCTCACCCGGAGGACGCTGGTGATCTTCCGGTATCTCCAGATGTCTTAGTTATCGATGGAGATACCATCAATGTTGGAACCGTTGACGTCCATGTCATACACACTCCTGGCCATACTCCTGGATCTGTATGTTATCTAGTTGGAACTTACCTCTTTACAGGTGATACGCTGTATGCGCAAGCGCCGGGGGAGAGTAATGGTATGGAGGCAACCAAGCAGATTTTGAGTAGTATTACTGAGAAGCTATTTTCCCTTCCCGACGACACATTTATATTGCCCGGACACGGCAGGGGAAGCACCATAGGGATTTCCAAAGAATTGTACCGCGAGTTTTCCGTCCAATATCCTGACCTGCTTCCTCCCATCCCAGACGCTCCTCCTGCGACCAGCGAGTGAGTTGATCTGCTCAGGGCATATCCTTGCAGAGTGGTGTGTATTTTAATTCCACTCTTGGCCACGGGGTGCCTCTATAATGGAACCAGACATAGCATGCCGAGTTATATTATAGCCTCATAACCCTTAGCCTTAGGTTGGTTCTTTAGGATTACATTACGGACCGTTTCAAGTGCTGTATGCCTGTGCCTGGCTGTTCTGTTATGTACACTTCCATCTGGGGTCTCTTGCTCTGGGCTATATTGTTCTAACTCTCCCGTGTCAATTTGTGTTTAAATTGTACTATCTTGAGGACGCTGGATTCACCGCATGAAACCATGCTGAATTTATAAAAACCTCATTGAACCCTTACCTTCATTGTGCTACCATCCCATAGTTAGGAAAATCACGATACACTTGGAGATAGGTTGACCAACAACCAGGACGACCAGACACGGAAAATCGGCGAGGCCCTGGCAAATCAGAGTGCTAGGACTGTTACTGTTCTCTCCTCGCTTCTGGCCATAGAGGATGCTGTAGGCTACATACCTCCAAAAGCCATCGAGGAAGTAGCAGCCTACACGAACTCAACTATCAATGATGTTTGGGGCGTCGCTTCTTTCTACACCAACTTCAGATTTACTCCTCCCGGTGAGCACATAGTCGAAGTATGTTGGGGTCCGACATGCCATCTCTTGGGAGCACAGGTGATCCTTCAGGCCGCGCTCCAAACTCTTGGTCTCCCGGAAGAGGGAGACACCTCTGACGGCAAAGTCTCCCTGAAATACAACACTTGCTTGGGTGCGTGTTCTCAAGGTCCTGTTATCAGCATCGACCATAAGATCATTGGCCCGCAGGCCCTTGGTGGTCTCAATGGTGATGCTATGGTGAGAAAAGTTGTCGAGATTGTCTCTCAACTACAGAGCGGGAGTCCTAAGTAATTCCTTAGTGAGAAACTATGTCTAGTTTTGAAGAACTGTTAGAAGAGTCGCAACGCCGTTTCCATGAACTGGAGGCTGGCGATAAACCCTGGATACGGGTTGGCACTGCTGTATGTGGTGAAGCCTCTGGTGCATTTCAGGTCATAGAGGCTATCAATTCCGAGTTGAACAAACGTGGCATCGCCGCTAACGTTAGCGCCGTAGGCTGCATTGGCCTGTGCTACGCTGAGACGTTGGTGGACATCCTGAAGCCGGGAAAGCCACGCGTGTTCTACAAGAATATTACTCCGGAGATGGTTCCAGACTTGGTGGAATCTTACATTGTCGGAGACAACCATCGTCCGGATCTTGCCTTGGCATATTCCGGTGAGGGTAACCTGGATGGCATACCGCGATTAGAAGACTTGCCAATGTGGAGCCGCCAGGTACGTATAGCGCTGCGCAATTGTGGCCACATAGATCCGTTGGACATTTATCAGTACATAGCCAAGGGCGGATATGCTGCCTTGAACAAGGCCATCACAAAGATGGAACCAGCAGACGTGATTAAAGAAATGCAGGACTCAGGTCTACGTGGCAGGGGAGGGGCGGCTTTCCCAACGGGCACTAAATGGAGTTTCTTGGCCCGCTCGCCGGGGCCGTTGAAGTACATTCTGTGCAACTGCGAAGAGGGCGACCCTGGTGCTTATAATGACAAGGGCATCCTTGAGAGCGACCCGCATTCCCTTATTGAAGGAGCTATTTTGGCGGGATTTGCCACTGAGGCTAGCAACGGCGTTGTTTTTATTCGCCACGGTCATGAAGGCCCAGTACAACGCACAATGCACGCCATTGAGCAGGCTTACGAACTTGGATTGTTGGGAGACAACATCCTTGGCTCCTCTTTCAGCTTCCACATGGAGGTTTCGCTTACGGGCGATTCCTATGTCTCTGGAGAAGAAACGGCCCTGATGGAATCCGTGGAAGGGAAGCGGGCCATGCCACGTGCGCGTCCTCCATTTCCTGCTGCCTACGGAGTGTGGGGCATACCAAGTAATATCAACAACATCAAGTCCCTCTCATACGTATCTGAGATCATCTCAAAGGGAGGGGAGTGGTTTGCAGGAATAGGGACTGAAGGCAGCAAAGGCACAGCTATCCTGTGTCTTTCCGGCAACATAGCCATGCCTGGTATGGTGGAAGTGCCAATGGGTATCACTCTCCGCGATGTCATAGAGAACGTGGTCGGAGGAGTGCCGGATGGTAGAAATGTCAAATTCCTTCAGACTGGAGGCCCTCTTGGAGGCGTACTCCCCGCCGACCAGATGGACATAGAGTTGGATTTTGGGGTCATGTCGCAGGCTGGCGCCATACTCGGCTCAGGGGGTATCATCGTTGCCGATGACCGTGCGTGTGCGGTCAACATGACACGACTGCTCGTGGCATTTTGCCAGTATGAGTCATGCGGGAAGTGCTTCCCGTGCCGACTTGGTATGACAAACCTTATAGAGATACTTGAACGCATAGCAAGCTTCGAGAGCAGGCCTCAGGACCTGGAGCTTATGCGTACCGTAGGGCAGAACATGGCTGCTACATCCCTCTGTGGACATGGGCAACTTGGATGGAATCCTGTCCAGTCTGCACTGCGTTCCTTCCCTGACGACTTCATAGCACATATGGAGGAAAAGCGGTGCCCCACTGGGCAATGCATGGTGCCAGTTTTTACTCCACAGCGTACTCGGTCCAGATGGACATCTGCTCAACCTATAGAGCTTAAATTCTAAGGAGAACAATGGTCTCTTCGATAACCTTGGCAATCGACGGACAAGAAATAGTAACTCAGCCTGGTAAAACCATCCTGCAGGCGGCTATGGAAGCCGGGCTGTACATACCGTACCTCTGTTACTACCCTGGTATGAAGCCCTTTGGCGCGTGTCGTATGTGCGTTGTTGAGGTTGAGAACGGACGTGGGACCCCAGCATCGTGTACAACCCCAGTGGCCGATGGCATGATTGTGAGCACCAACTCTCTTAAGCTACAGGACTTGCGTAAGGGAATAACGGAGCTTGTAATCTCTGAGCACCCACACGGATGCCTTACTTGCCATCGCACCGACATCAATGGTGCTAATCTGTGTGGCCCTGAAGACATATGCCTGCGCCATGTCTCAGTAACGGATCGTTGCGTTGCTTGCCCCAAGAACGAGCGGTGCGAACTTAAGGACACCACTATCTTTGTCGGAACTGGGCTCGTAACACCACTGACTTACAAGTACCGTAATCTTCCTGTGTTGACCAAAGACCCTTTTTATGACTTGGATTTAAATTTGTGTATAGTATGTGGCCGATGTGTGAGAGCATGCGAAGAACTGCGTGGAGATAGCGCCATAACCTTCACAGATCGATCCGGCATATCCCTAGTAGGCCCAGCTCACGGCGCCTCGCTTTTGGAATCTGGGTGCGAGTTCTGCGGCTCATGCATAGATGTATGTCCCGTTGGTGCTCTCGTTGAGTCTGACTACAAGTGGGAAAAGGCTGTTGATCGCGTATCCACAACCTGCCCTCACTGTTCCGTTGGATGCCAGTTGAAACTGGAAGTGAACAAGCGTGGAAAGGTCATCCGTGCCATCCCAGTGCTTGAGGCCGATGCCAATCATGGGCAGGCCTGTTTCAAGGGGAAATTTGGTCTAGACTTCATAAATAGCCGTAGCCGTCTCAAGACGCCTTTTATAAGGCGTGATGGATCTCTACAAGAGGCTTCTTGGGAAGAAGCACTCGCTTTGGTGGCGGAGCAGTTTGCCAAGTACAAGGGCGACCAGTTTGCCGCTATAGGCTCGTACCGCGGCACAAATGAAGAAAATTATCTGTTGCAGAAATTCACACGCGTTGTTATGGAGACCAACAACGTTGACCATTCCTCAAACCTCAAGCCTGAGATGGTCGAGCCTTTGGGGAAAGCCCTTGGGTATCTTGCCGCTACCAACCCTATTTGGGATCTGGAAGACGCCAAGTGCATCCTGACCGTTGGAACCAATACCACAGAGGAACACAACGTGGTGGCTGTGCCCGTGAAACGGGCTGTCAAAAATGGTGCCAAGCTCATCGTTATAGACTCTAGAGAGGTTGAGCTGACCCGTTACTCCACCACATGGATACGGCCACGGCCCGGCACTGATGCAATTGTGCTTGGTGGAATGCTCAAGGTTATAGTTGACGAAGTGCTGGAAGACCAGATCTTCTTGAGAGATAAATGCGAGAACCTGGATGCCTTCAAACATTCCATCTGGCAGTTCGATCTCAACAAGGTTGAGGAAATAACCGGCGTGTCACAGGACGAAATACGCCAGGCCGCCCGTATTTTTGCTGAAAACAGCCCTGCGGCCATTGTCTATTCTCTGGATACAGTTCCACAGTTACAGCGAGTCGATTGTGTGAATGCGATGGTTGACCTGGCCCTTCTTACTGGAAACATCGGAAAAGCCAACGGGGGTCTATATCCTTTAAGGTCCGGCACAAATGACCAAGGCTCATGGGACGTTGGATGCGTTCCCAACCTCCTGCCAGGGTATCAGGCCGTAGGCGACACCTCGGCTCATGCGACTTTACAGGAAGCTTGGGGTGTTGAGCCTCCGTCCGGCAGGGGTATTGGCATCAACGAGGTCTTCCAGTCCATATCTGCAGGAAACATCAAGGCAATGCTGGTGGTTGGGGATAACTCCAGCTTCTCCAACGGCGACCTTGGAAATGCTATTGAATCGGCTCGAGCACTGGAGTTCTTGGTGGTGCAAGACACCTTCCTTACAGGTCTGGCACAAGTGGCCGACGTAGTTCTCCCATCTGTTACATTCGCTGAGAAAGAGGGCACGTTCACAAACCTGGAGAGACGTGTGCAGCCGTTGCGTAAGGTACTGGATATACAGAACTCAGGTTCAAGGCCAGACTGGTGGATAACCTGCGAGATTGCAAAAGCCATGAACGCCAAAGGTTTCGATTTCCACTGTGCAGCCCAGGTGATGGATGAGATTTCCAATCTGCTCCCACTCTATGCAGGTATCACGTATCAGCGTCTTCTCTCTAAGAAGAGCGTGCTGGAACCGGTGCTAATGCCAAACTTCCCTATACCAAGTCAGCTGCTCCCATCTACTGGAGGTCTGAACGACGGCATTCAGTGGCCATGCTTTACATTAGAAGATAAAGGCAGCCCTGTTCTATACATGGAAAGCTTCCCAATCGGGAAGGCTAGGTTGATTCCTTTGGAGATGAATAATGCAGTCCAATTAATGACCACTAACGACTTCCCTCTCCTTTTCCTGGCTGGTCGTGTGCTCCATCAGTCACAGGTTGAGATGGAAGTCGTGGTTGCGGGACAGAAGAACTACATACAGCGTGACGAACTGCTGAAGCTGCATCCATCAGACGCCTCCGCTATGGGTATCGAGGAAGCGGACTGGGTGGAAGTAATTTCGGCCAGTGAGCGAATCCGAGCTAAGGCCGCAATCACCTCTGATGCTTTCAGAGGTACGGTTTCCGCTACATTCCTGTTCGGCGACCTGATGACACGGCTGGAGAGCAGTGAAGACCCTGACCCTATGTCACATGTGCCGGGTCTCCCTGTGACCATGGTCAGGCTGGCAAAGCTGAAAGCGTAGATCTTCTACTCAGGCGTGTGAGACTTTAAGCCTGTCTCGGTTTGCGGTGCTCTTTTTGCTAAATTACAAAAGAGTATCCTGTGAAATGGATGGTTTTATGCCAGAATTACCTATGGCTACCGTTACAAAAAGAAAAGACCTGAGCAGTGAGTTGATGTTTCTCTGGCTGTTGCCGGAAACTCCCTTCACGTTCAAACCTGGTCAGTATTGCACCATTGGCATTGAGAACGTCGAGCGAGCCTACTCCATAGTGTCAGGGCCGCATGAGCCTGCAATAGAATTGTTCGTAGAGCTTGTCCCGGAAGGTCCGTTGACAACCAAACTATGGAATCTCCATGATGGTGATAAAGTTAGCATTCGCCCAAGGGCTAAGGGCATCTTTCTCATGGATAAAAAATACACCAAACACTTTATGGTATCTACGGTTACAGGAGTGGTACCATTTGTTAGCATGCTCAGGAGCTACCTCCATAGTGGGGAAGTGGGGCACCACTTCTATATACTGCAGGGCGCTAGCTATCAGGCTGAGTTTGGTTACAGAGAAGAACTGGAGAATCTGGCGTCCGCCAATCCAGAGGTTGTAACATACATCCCAACTGTGAGCCGCCCGCATGAAGAGACAAATGCTGGGTGGGGAGGAGTAACTGGTAGGGTGAACCATATTGTCGAGGAGTATCTCGACAAATATGGCCTGTCATCCGAATTTACCATGGTTTATGCTTGCGGACATCCCGGAATGATCGAAGATGTGAAAGCCATTGTTGCTCCAAGGGGTTTCGAGGTTACAGAAGAGCGTTTTTGGAAACAGTAATTTTGGAAACCTCTCTTTGTGCCTACGTGTAAACACATATTTTGCGTTTAGCATAGCATTTGTGTGTATTCCGCTTACTCTGACTCTGCCATATGATACGTTTTTAGCAGTTGTGCTATTTCTTTGCATTACGTCGTCCTGTAATATTGCCAAGATATGAATTCACCGACTCCAATCCGTCAACAATACCTGAAGATCAAGCAGGAACATCCCGATGCATTGTTGCTTTTCAGGATGGGCGACTTCTATGAGACTTTTGACGATGATGCCCATGTGGCTGCGCGTGAGTTGGAGATCACTCTCACTTCAAGGGAGATGGGTAAGGGACAGCGGGTTCCGCTGGCAGGAATACCCTACCATGCCCTAGATGGTTATCTGGCACGTCTGGTGAAACGTGGCTACCGAGTTGCCATCTGCGAGCAGATAGGGGACACGTCAGGAAAGGGTCTTGTGGAGCGTCAGGTCGTCAGAGTGGTTACGCCTGGCACGCTTACGGAAACATCTCTTCTTGACCAGAGAGTGAACAACTACCTAGCAGCGGTGGTCGTAAATGGTGAAGAGGCCGGCCTTGCATACGTAGATATAACCACCAGCGAGTTCGCCACCACCCAGATCCCTCTAGGCGACCTGCCGTTGGAGCTGGACCGCCTGGGTGCATCGGAGGTGTTGCTTTCTAATTGGCAATCCCTGCCGTCCTCCGTGTCCTTGTCATTCGTTACTACCATTGAAGAAGATGAGTTCCGTTTTGACGTAGCGGAGCAGGCTCTCAAAGAGCATTTTGGTGTTGCCACCCTGAAAGCATATGGTTGTGAGGGAAAGCCATTGGCCATAGGCGCCGCTGGAGCAATTCTAGGATACCTTAGCAAAACCCAAAAACTAGCTTTAGAGCGCCTGCAAGAGCTTCACAGCTATTCGCCAAGAAACTTCATGCTCATTGATAATCAGACACGACGCAACCTGGAACTGTTCCAGACTGATATAGGAGGTGATGCCTCACATTCCCTCATGTCCAGCCTAGATTTTACAAATACTTCAATGGGTGGGCGACAGCTGCGGAGATGGCTGAGCCAGCCTCTTCTTGACCTGGCCGAATTGGAACATCGACAGGGAGCGGTGGAAGCTTTCTATACAAACCAGATTACCCGTGAGGAAGTCCTTGTATACCTCAAATCTATACCAGACCTGGAAAGGCTTCTCAATCGTATTGCCACAGGTGCGGCGATTCCCAGAGATGTGGTATCACTGAAAAACGGCCTCGAGGCCGTTGCACATCTGAAGAAGTTGTTTGACGAGGATAAAAAAATTCCGTCCTGGCTTGGTCATGGCCTCGACTCATGTGCCCCGGTGGTATTGTTGGTGGAGCAGGCATTGGATAACTCTCCTATCACTATCATAGGGGAGACAGGGATCATACGGGAGGGGTTCTCGTCTGACCTTGACGAATTTAGGAACGTCTCACGGAACGGTCGTGAGTATATTGCTAGTCTTGAGCGTACGGAAAGGGATCGCAGTGGCATCAAGTCTCTGAAGGTCGGTTACAATCGGGTCTTCGGTTACTATATAGAGATCAGCAATTCCAACTTGTCCCAGGTACCTTCCGACTACACACGACGGCAAACTCTTGTCGGCGGTGAACGATTTATCACTCCTGAATTGAAAGAATACGAGTCCATGCTACTCAACGCCCAAGAGCGGATTGAGGAACTGGAAAGCTCAATTTTTAGACATGTGTGCAGCCAGATAACCGAATATGGTCATGTCATCGCTTCCACTGCGGTCGCGGTTGCCAATATAGACGTCTTTGCAGCACTGGCCGAAGGAGCGTCACTCTTCGGTTACGTGCGTCCAAAACTTACCATGGACAATGTCATCGAAATCAAGGAAGGACGGCACCCCGTCGTCGAAAAGACGCTGCCTCTCGGTTCTTTTGTGCCAAATGACACCAGCTTAAGCAATAATGATGTACAAGTGGTTATCCTCACGGGCCCCAATATGTCCGGCAAATCCACATACATAAGGCAGGTCGCCCTCATAGTCCTCATGGCCCAGATAGGCAGTTTTGTACCAGCCACCTCTGCCACCATCGGACTGGTCGACCGTGTTTTCACCAGAATTGGCCTTCAGGACGACCTCTCCATTGGCCAGTCCACGTTCATGGTGGAGA
The DNA here is from genome assembly GCA_963580875.1 of Dehalococcoidia bacterium. Classification (GTDB taxonomy): domain Bacteria; phylum Chloroflexota; class Dehalococcoidia; order Lucifugimonadales; family UBA2985; genus JASLXI01. The sequence continues at coordinate 25,497 of CAUZMC010000008.1, read as the reverse complement.
TGGTTGAAACAGCCAGTATCCTGCACCATGCCACGGCTCGCTCCCTTGTGATCTTGGACGAAATAGGCCGCGGGACTAGCACATACGACGGCCTTGCCATTGCTCGTTCTACTGCAGAATACATCCACAACAGCCCGCGGCTTGGGTGCAAGACCCTGTTCGCCACCCATTACCACGAACTTATCCAGCTTTCCCAGACCTTGCCAAGGGTGCGAAACCTCAGCGTGGCAGCGATAGAAAGAGATGGTATTGTCGTGTTCCTGCACCGTATCGTGTCCGGAGGTGCCGACAGAAGCTACGGTGTTCACGTAGCCCAGCTTGCGGGTATGCCATCGTCAGTAGTTACCCGCGCTAGGGAGCTCCTCTTGGAGCTTGAGAGCGATGGTCTGAAGTCTGCCACGCGACAGCGCCCCCTGTTCACCATAGCAAACCCAGTGATGGAAGATCTCAAAAAACTGAACGTGTCATCCATGACTCCATTGGAGGCTATCAACAAGCTGTACCAGCTTCAGCAAGAAGCAGAGGAGTAGCTGAGGTAGTGCTTAAAGTAGCCAGGGATATCATTTTATGATGTACTAATATTTGGTATGATCTTTGACATACCACTCTTGCCTCCCTCGTTTAGCGCCATTTATAATGACCAAAGCCTTAGCAATACCACACAATGAATATTTTCTTCGACTGCGATTACACAATCATCGCCATGAACGGGAACCTCCGTCCGGGCGTGCACGAGATATTCCAGCGTCTCAAAAACGATGGTCATACTCTCTATATCTGGTCTGGCATGGGCATACGCTGGTTTGAGGTGCGGAAGCACGGTCTTGAATCCTTTATCACCAATTGCTTCCATAAGCCACTCTACGACTACAGTCGCAGGATGGCAGGCATGGGCGTTACTGTTGTCCCAGATATTGTCATCGACGACTACCCAGACATTGTAACTGCACTTGGCGGCGTTAGGGTCAGGGCCTACCTCTATGAGAAAGATACCGACAGAGAGATGGAGGAGATTTATCCAATAATTTCTGCCATAGTTGTCAGGAACAGCCATTCTTTGGAAAGCCCACAAACGTTCCTGAGTTAAGATCAATCGCAGCTATTACTATGACAATTCAGATCCTTTCTCTCCAGATAGCCGCAAGGATAGCCGCAGGCGAGGTAGTCGAGAGGCCTGCCTCCGTGGTCAAGGAGCTGGTTGACAACTCATTGGACGCTGGCGCTACAGCAGTATTCGTTGAGATAAGGGGTGGCGGTCTTGCGATGATACGAGTTGTTGACAACGGCAGCGGCATTCCAGCCGAAGAGGCTGAGCTTGCCTTCCACCGATTTGCCACCAGTAAGTTGTCTCTGGACGGAAACTTGGACGCTATCTCCACGTTGGGCTTTCGCGGCGAGGCACTGCCAAGCATTGCATCAGTATCCACTGTCTCACTCATAACTCGTCCTGCTAATCAGACCGCCGGTACTAGGGTAGAAGTGATTAGGGGAGATAGTGTTAGCACCACTATGCAGGGAAGCCCACCTGGTACCTCTGTTACTGTTAGTGACCTCTTCCAGAATGTGCCGGCCCGGCTCAAATTCTTAAAGTCGGTTTCTGCTGAGGCAACGCGTGTGCAGACCGTCCTTCACCAGTTTGCCATTGCCTTCCCGGAGGTCAGATTCCATCTTGATGTGGACGGCCGCTCCGCTTTCACTTCGTTCGGTAGTGGGGCATTGAGAGACGCTTGCTCTACAGTCTACGGAACTAAAACAGCTCGTGCCTTGTTGGAAATAATTTCGCACGGTGATGGGATCGATACAATAGACGTTGACGGACTGATAAGCCCACCTGACGTCAGCCGCTCCAGCCGTAGCTATATCAACCTCCTTGTGAATCGTCGTTGGATACAGAGCCGTTCGTTGACATATGCTTTGGAAGAGGCATATCAGGGGTTTCTGATGGAACGCCGTCATCCACTGGCTGTTATTCGCCTCACCGTACCTCCGCAAGAATTGGATGTAAACGTTCATCCAGCCAAATTGGAGGTGCGCTTTCGCCAGGAGAGGGATGTTTTCTTGACTCTCCAGCGCGCCGTGCGAAGTGCGCTAGTGGTACTCGCACCTGTACCATCAGTGCGCTCCAACTTTGCCTCCTACGGCCAAACTTCTATGACATATGCAAGGCCAATCGAAAGTCTTCAGACACAGCAGGCGATTTCGCTCTTTGATCCGGTTGAAGGAACTGACTCCTTCTCCACTCACAGGGAAATAGTGCCGACGCTTAGGGTGCTAGGCCAAGTGCAGAACCTATACATAGTCGCGGATGGGCCGGAAGGAATGTACATGGTGGACCAACATGCAGCCCATGAACGAGTGCTTTACGAGAAGGTTAAGGAAGAACTAAAAAATCGTGCCCCTCAGGTACAAGGCCTGCTTGAGTCAGTGGTTGTTGAACTGCCTGCCGTTCTGGAGATAGCGTTTGGTGCCCATCGAGACCAGTGGGCCAGATACGGATTTGATCTGGAAGCTTTCGGTCCTCACTCCTATTTACTGCGGGCGCTTCCTTCCTCACTCAAAGATGCCGACCCAGAAGAAGCTTTCCTTGCTATTCTTGAGGAGGTTGGTCAGGACAGAGAGCATGCCCTGGAATGGGAGGAGAAGATGGTGCGTTCTATCGCGTGCCATTCCGCTGTGAGAGCTGGGAAGGTGTTAGCCCGCGAAGAAATGGAGAGTCTACTTGCACAACTGGAGGCCAGCGACCAGCCAAACACCTGCCCTCACGGCCGTCCCACAATGATCCATCTCAGTGCCGCACATCTGCAGCGTGAGTTCGGCAGGCGATAGGGGATGTGTTACCTGTGGTTGCTGGATGAAGAATGCGGGGTTATTTACCTCTCCAGGTAATCTGTTACCAGAGTTCTTCTGGCCTCTTCAGTATCGAGAGCGCTGTACTGGTCAAGTATGTTTGGGATATCGTCCTTGGGCACCAGTTCATAGCCTTCATACAGGATTGGGAAGCGATGGATTGTCTTGATAAGCGCCCCAAACACAGGGATTGCATTACTACGCTTTATCTGTGCCAGACTCGTTTCAACTCTGTTTATGCGTGTTATCCTATCCCATGTGATAAGGTACCCTATCAGATACTCCCTCTTGGCAAGTTCGCCATCTATAGAGTTGATCTCTTTTGTGATCTCGTCAAAGCTTAGAAGCCCGTGCTTTCCCTCTTTAGCTACCAAGATTGTTCCATGGCACTGTACGGTCGTGTCATCCTTTGCGGCTGCTTCTAAGTCGTCAAGCATGCAATCTATCTTCTCTCGAAGGTCAAGGTAGTCCATCACCAGATTCTTCTTGTCAATTTCAAGGTTAGTGGATTGGACTGTGGCGACCAAGTTGGCTATGTCTGTCGAGTAGACCAGTGTTTTGCCTTCGAACTCAATTGGTCCAGTTGGAGCCACATCCCCGTCTATCTTCGCCAGAACAATATCAGCGTTGGAAGCAATTTCGTTGGTAACACAACCAGTAGAAATTCCTAGTGCAAGAACTAGAAGTCCGATAAGGAACCAACGTCTTAATATGATTTGACCCATGAAACATACCTCCATACTGAAACATAGCAAACTGGAACATCCTGAGATGTCTGTGGAGAGTTATAGAACTAAAATTTCATGCGGGGAAATGAGGAGATTCTCTCGTATTGGCTCGCATGAAATTGCACGATTATCTCAGTCTTAACTGATCCAGCTTATTGCGCCAGTACCTTAACCTAGAGCCTGGCTTTGGAAGGAAGATGGAATCCGCAGAAGATAGGTTGGCAACACTTTTTTTAAATGGCGAAAATGGCAGGTTTTGAGTCATCGCTGCCAGTGCCGCTGTGGCTCCCATCGCTATGGCAGCTTTTGTCATGAACTCTCGCCTGTTGATCAACTGTGACGTCTTCTCTTGCCTATCTGTCATGATACACTCCTGCCTGGAATTGATTGTGAATTTTAGTGCGAACTTCTCATTTTTCCTATTGACTAGCAACTTCCACGATTGTACACTACGTGAAGTTTGTTGCAAAGTATTTAGAGGATAAATATGGATCCAGAATATATCAATAGTGTTGATTGGAGAGAGATAGGTAATCTACTCCATTTCTTTTGGTTTATTCTCCTTTTTGCAATTGGGTTTGGTTTTAATTTCCTCGCGGCTCATGCCGTAATTCCTTCCCTCATCAGTTCTGGGCACCTTCCTCAAAGACTGAATAAAGCGCGGCGCATTTTCTATATAGGCGCCTTAGGTTTTTTGACATTGGTTCTCTTTTCTATAAGTAGAATCATTGCAGAGGCACACATTCTGAAGAGTATTTGGGAACGGTGGTGGATATGAGATTCCTATGCTTAGTTTCGTCTTCGACGCACAGAGTGCGAACTACTGGTATATATTAAGGGAGTAATTACTAAATACTCATGAAACGAATAGCAGCAATAGGGGTAATAGTAGGGGGTCTTGGCGTTGGTGGCCTTGTCACATTGTTTTTGGTGCTATTCGTAGCGCGAGCATGGTGGACAACGCCATTCGAGGTCTTTGGTTTTGGAGGGGCTCCTGAGCAGCCCGTAGCTTTTCCTCACACAGTTCATGCCGGTGTTGACATGCTTGTTGATGAAGACGGAAATCCCAAGCTGGATGGCAACAACGAAGAGATGAATGGGTTTGGATTGGAATGCACATTCTGCCACAGGAATGTGGGCAAAGGGGAAACAGCCGGTATACCTCCGGTGGAGCAATGTATTTTCTGTCATAAGGTTATTGGGACAGACCTGCCTGAAGTTGCCAAGTTGGTAGCTGCTTGGGATAATAAAGAAGCAGTGGTCTGGGAGCGTGTCCATAGGTTGCCCGACCACGTGCGCTTTGTGCATGAAGCCCATATACGGTTTTTCACAAAAACTGGCAATCTGCTCCCCTCTGGTGAGCAGGCCGCAATGGCCGGCAATGTGTGCTCAACGTGCCATGGCGATGTTGCGGGCATGGCCGAAGTTAAGCAGGTTCGTAGTTTGAAAATGGGTGACTGCGTTGACTGTCACAGGGATTACAGCGCTCCCACAGACTGCACTACGTGTCATTATTAAGGAAGAGTAACGAGCCATGGGAATAACTAGAAGACAATTTTTGCGGTGGTCAGGGGTCTCGGCTGTTGGAGCCGTAGTATTCAATGGTTGCCGTATTCCGGAAGAAGAGCTTCAGGTAGAGAGTCCTGTGGATATGCCTGAGGATCTCGTTACTGGAACAGACAACTGGTATGCGACCATATGTCATCAAGACCCTGAGGCTTGTGGAATCATTGTCAGGGTTGTTGAGGGTCGTGCCAAAAAGATAGAGGGCAATCCAGATTATCCTATCAACCAAGGCAAGCACAATGCCCGGAGTGAAGCTGGGCTTCAGGCCTTGTATCATCCTGATCGGATTCAGCAACCCCTTTTTAGAGAAGGGTCGTCAGGGGAGTTTTCACCCATTTCTTGGGCGGACGCCCGTAGGAAAATTACAGATAGCCTTGGAAATCTCTCCGACAAGAGTAAGTTCCTTTTGGTTACTCAGCCTTTGCGTGGTCACTTGGCTTTGCTGGCAAGTGAATTTGTCCAGGCCTATGGTGGTAAGCACATGGCGTTCGAGACATTGGAACAGGTGACGCTACGCCAGTCGGTCAAGGACGTGTTTGGACAGGACCGGTTGCCTGACTTTGACATAGAGAACTCCAAATATCTCATTTCCTTTGGGGCTGACTTCCTTTCAACATGGATCTCTCCTGTGAAATACTCGCGCGGATACGGCGAGCTGCGGCAGGGTCCTGGTAAGCGCGGCGTCCATGTTCAGGTCGACTCACGTTTTTCGATGACAGCGGCTAGTGCAGACGAGTGGGTTCCTGTAAAGCCCAGTGGGGAAGGCGTCCTGGCCATGAGCATGATCTACGTTATTATCAGAGACGGTCTGGGTGATAGTGACGCGGTCAATGTCCTGACCGGAGGGGATGGGTATAAGGCTTTGGAAGCCTTCAGTCCTGGTAATCACGATGTTGTGGAAGCCACTGGAGTAAGCGAAGAAAGAATAGTAGAGCTTGCTCATGCTTTTGCTGATCAGAATAACCAACCAAGCTTGGCCATTGGCGGAGGATCTGCTGGTGCGCACACAAGCGGTCTATTCAACCTGAGGGCGATATACTCCTTGAACCTGCTTGTTAACAACGTAAACAGAGACGGTGGCGTTTTCTTCAACCCCGCCCCTCCAATAGAGAAATTGGCCAGCCAGGACGTCATGAACATGGGCGTGCCAGCCTCCTTCCGAGATTGGAAGGATATAGATAGGCCTCAGGTGCTTATGGTGCGCGGTGTCAACCCTGTCTATGGGCTACCGGCTGATGCTAACTTCGTCACTGCTGTGGAGAATGCTGACTTCGTAATAGCCTTCTCCAGCTTTATGGATGAGACCTCGGCAAAGGCAAATCTTATTTTGCCTGAGCACACCTACTTGGAGGATTGGGGCGACGACGTCCCTGATCCGGGCCCACGCTATCAATCTATGGGTCTTCAACAGCCTGTAGTTAGGCCATTTCATGCCGAAACCGGCAGTTTTGGCGACGAGATGCTCCTTTTAGGTGCGTCTTTGAACATAGGTCTCGCTGGTAGGTTGGATCTTGATGGAAACGACAATCCAACTTTCCAGGATCTGCTGAAAAAAGGAGCCGAGAAGCTTTGGATGGAAAACCGTGGCTCTGTTAAGGCCGGCACATTCGATGGCTTCTGGAATGGAGTGCTCCAAAGGGGTGGCTGGTGGGATATCGAAGCCAAGGGGGATGCTATTGGGGGCGACCCTCGGCCGCTGGATATAAGTTGGCCAAATATCTCAATCGAAGGCCCAACAGGGGAGGGTACATATAACCTCATCCCGTTCCTATCAAATTCCATCGCAGATGGTAACTTGGCTCACCTGCCCTGGCTGCAGGCAGCGCCTGACCCTGTGACAACTATGGTCTGGCGGACCTGGGTCGAGATGAATACCAAGACCGCTGGAGAAAAGGGCATCAGAGAGGGTGATATGTTGGAGGTGACATCTTCCAACGGTACTGTTATTGCGCCGGCGTACATCCATCCTGCTGTGCCGCCTTGGACCGTATCAATGCCTGTGGGTCAGGGTCACAAGGTCTCAGGGCAGTTTTCAGAGCGATATGCAGAAGGCATTGGCGTTAATACTCTATCCATTTTGGCTCCAGTAGTCGATGGTGATACCGGAGCCTTGGCGTGGGCTGCCACTAGAGTTAGTATCAAGAAAACAGGAGAGCATATCGACCTCTCGCGCTTCGAGGGCAACGTACCAGCGATTGAATTGGAGCCGGGTAAAATAATACAGATAGCACTGCCGGACTAGATGATAGCGGCATAGGGGAAACAGGAGATTTCAATGGCTAATGAGAGAATAGATCACAAGTGGGGAATGGTTGTAGACATAGATCGCTGCACAGGCTGTCAGGCGTGTGTAGTCGCTTGTCAGTCTGAGAACAACATACCACTGAATACCGAGGATCGTTTTCGACAACGCCGCGCTATCCAGTGGATTCATGTGGAGCGGTATTGGGAGGGCGAGTTCCCAAATGTGAAAGCAAAGTTTATTCCTATTTTATGCCAGCACTGTGAGAATGCACCCTGCGAGCCTGTTTGCCCAGTATACGCCACGTATCACAACAATCAGGGTATGAACGTTCAGGTTTACAACCGTTGTGTTGGCACACGTTATTGCGCCAACAACTGCAGTTACCAAGTACGTTTCTTCAACTATTGGGAACCTGTCTGGCCAGAAACTCTGAAGAACCAACTAAACCCAGATGTCACCGTAAGAAGTCGTGGCATCATGGAGAAGTGCACATTCAACATACAGCGCTTGCGCAGGGCTGAGCGTACCATCGAAGGACAGTTGGGCGAGAGGTTGACGGACGAAAATATGAAGGCAGGTAATTTCCTCCCTGCTTGTGTTCAGGCCTGCCCAACCAGCACCTTGGTGTTCGGCGACTTTAAAGACCCTGATAGCCAGGTTTCTCGTATGAAACAAGAGCAATTTGTAGATGGCGGTAGAGGGTATAAGCTTCTGGCGGAATTAGGAACAGAACCTAATGTTATCTATCTGAAGAAGGTCGATATACATGCCAAGGTAGAGGTGGAAACACATGCATGAGCTTCACCATCCAGCGCCGCCGTCCTATTGGGGAATGACGGCGCAGGAGCTTACTCAAGACGTCCTTCAGAGACATGAGTCTGCTGGTAGGCAGTTTTGGACTGTGGCAGCCGTATTAGGTGGCCTCTTTGGCCTTGGGGTCATTGGATTCATACTTCTTCTGTCAGAGGGGTTTGATGACAGAAATGTGTGGGGATACTATGCTACAACATTTGCTTACATCTTCATAGTTGCACAGTCTGCTGTCTTGATATCTGTGGCCTTGCGTATGGCAAAGGCCCACTGGCGCAGGCCTCTGGCTAGAATTTCCGAGTTGTTTGCGGTTGTTGGACTGTTCAACTTCTTCCTGCTTGTACCACTATTGTGGGTTCTCCCGGTTACAGATGGCCGAAGAAGCATCTGGTTCAACTGGCCAGGTCACAGCCCTCACATATGGGATACAATAGGCTTGGGTCTTCTTGTAGTGTGTGGTTTGGCGCTTCTTTTCTTTGCTTCCGTACCTGACATGGCTGCTGTAAGAGATCATGCCAGCGGTAGAAGGCAGAATATATACCGTTTCATGGCTATGCAGTGGACTGGAATGCCTCATCAATGGAGAAAGCTAAATGCCGGTGTGTCTCTTCTTGGTGCCTTCTACTTCATGCTTCTTGTAGTTGTGCACATGTTGATTAGTGTTGACTTCGCTATGAGCCTTGTGCCTGGCTGGAAAGACGCCATTTTCCCTGCGTTTCACGCCATAAGTGGGTTCCATTCTGCAGTGGCCATTATAATAGTTACAATGGCCATCCTACGATGGAAGACTGGCTTTAAAAAATACCTTGAGGTTGACCAATTCTGGTCATTGAGCAAGCTGCTTTTGGCGCTGTCTCTGCTCTGGTTTTATTTTTGGTGGTCTGGCTTCTTTACATACTGGTACGGCCGTCAACCTGCGGAAATAAGTATTCTAAAATTCCTGATGTTTGAGACATACAATATTCCATTTTACTTGGCGTTCGTGTTGTCCTTTATCACTCCATTCGTAATCCTAATGTGGAACATAGTTCGCAAGACCATATGGGGACCTACTCTGGCTGCCGGCATTGTGCTTGTAGGTACGTTTTTCAATGCCATGCGGTTCTACGTCCCTGCTTACTCTATTGAGGACAGTAGCCTTCATGCTCTTGATGTGGTTCCTCCATTCAACGCCCCTGGAGTAGCGGACATACTTGTCATAATTGGAGGTTTGGCTGGCGCCGTGCTAACGTACATGCTTGCCAGCAGGATTTTCCCGATAATTTCCATGTGGGAAATGAAAGAAGGGCTCATTCTACAGAGAATGCGCCGCTTTATGAAAATACAGATTAAAGTACTGGCTAAGCCAGAATAGTCAGAATTGAAGAGATGAACATGAAAAACAACACCAAAGGCCAGGAGCAGTAAAGGATGCAGGAACGAGTAAGGCTGACAGACGCCCAGATTAACCGCGACCTTCTGCGATCTATCTTTGAGACTCCGAAGTGGTATTTCCTATTGGTGGGATTCTTGGGTATTATTGTACTGTTAGGGTTTGCAGCGGCCGGATATATGATAAACAGAGGCTTGGGAGTTACCGGACTGAATCGCCCCGTTTTTTGGGGATTCTTTATAACTAACTTTGTCTTCTGGATCGGCATTAGCCATGCAGGTGTTATGCTTTCAGCCATTCTCAGGCTAGTGCAGGCAGAATGGCGTCGCCCTGCCACCAGAGCAGCAGAGGTTTTGACAGTATTTTCACTAATGACTGCCATGACAATGCCGCTGATTCATGCAGGCCGTCCGTGGAGAGTAATGTATTGGGTATTCCCATATGATTTCGCTCGCGGCGTGTATCCTAACGTTAGATCAGCGCTTGTGTGGGATCCTGCTGCAGTATTCACGTACCTGACTAGCAGTATTCTATTTGTTTACATCGCCCTTGTTCCAGACATAGCAGTCCTTAGGGACAGGACAACAGGCTGGCGACACGTCCTTTATTCCGTGCTTTCATTGGGATGGAGAGGCAGTGTCAGACAGTGGAAGCTACAGCTGATAGCCGGTATTTTGCTGTCAGCCATAATTCTCCCGATTTTCGTATCGGTGCATAGCATCGTGTCATGGGACTTCGGTTCGGCCATGTCCGTAGAGGGGTGGCACAGCACAGTCTTTGCCCCGTACTTCGTAATCGGTGCGGTTCACTCAGGCGTCTCTGCTGTGGTGACCGTGATGATTATATTACGGTGGATGTTCAAGTGGGAGAACTACATTCGTATGGAGCATATAGACGCCTTGGCTAAGCTGCTAATAGTGGTGGCTACAGGATGGTTCTTTTTCTTTGCTCTGGAGTTCATCTTTGGCCTATACAGTTTGGAAGGACCTGAGATTGCCCTGAGGGAAATGCAGGTCTTCCAGATGCCGTGGAAAGCCCTGTTCATAACATTCTTGCTTACTTCGTATGTTATTCCGGTGTCAATGTGGCTTGTACCAAAAGTTCGGCGTAATATACCTCTGATGATTTTCACAACCATATTGGTTAACATCGGTATGTGGATTGAACGGTTTATAATCATAGTTCCCGGTCTAGCTAGGAAACAAAACTTCACATTTACGTGGGGAGGATATACGCCAAGCTTGGTAGAGATTACAATTGTCACTGCCACTTTTGCCTTGGTGACCATGCTGGTTCTTCTATTTGCCAAGGTTTTCCCATTGATTCCACTTGGAGATGCAAAAGAAGGCATGATTCTGCACGACGAAATTAAAATTGGAAAAGTGATGGTTCCCGCTGTAATGCGGGAGGAATAATTTCTGGAGGTCTATAATGACCAATAAGAGCGTCTTAGGACTATTTGACAACGCGGACACGGCGGCAGATGCTACCGATGTACTTTTGGCGGCTGGATGTGCCCAGGAGGACTTTGATGTGCTCACAGGCTGCCCGTATCCAGAAGGGGCGTTTGGTGAGAAGGATCCAAAACATCACATCTACGTGTTTCCTCTTATAGGTGCACTCATGGGGCTCAGTGTAGCTTTCTTGCTTACAGCTGGGACTCAATTGGCCTGGCCCATGGTTACTGGTGGTAAACCAATTCTTGCCTTTCCTGCAATGACAATCATCTCTTATGAGGGTACGCTTTTGGGAGCGGTCATTTTCACCATATTGGGAATAATTTTCGAATCTAGACTGCCTCGGGCGCGTCTTGACCCGTACGACCCGCGTATAACTGAGGGATATATAGGTCTTGTGGTCACTTGTCCAGAAGAAAAGTTAAATGTTATGGAGCAGGCGTTGCGGAATGGAAATGCAGTAGACATAATTCACGAGAAGGGCAGAACATTAAAGGCATGATAATGAATCTCCGCGGAAAATCGGCGCTACTCCCTAGTAGAAAAGTCCGGCCTGGCCTTATGGTCGCTGTGCTGTTATTGGGAGTTGTAGCCGCTGGCTGTATGCCATGGGGCAGAGGTACCAGTCAGGTGGAGCTATTCAGCGAAATGCACTATTCCCAGTCATATCGCTCTCAGGAACCTCCACGTCTTTATCCCGCACAGGGGTCTATGCCTTTTAAGTTGGTGGGAGAGGGCTCATTGGTGGTGGAGGAATTTGTTCTAGCGAAGAGCTTAAGCACCGTGGATCAAGGAAAGGACCTCTTTGGAATCAACTGCGCTGTGTGTCATGGTGACGCTGGTAAGGGTGATGGATCCATGAGAGACTTCCTGATTAAATATGGAGGTATTCCTCCTGCTGATGTTACTGGTCCCGCTACCATAACCGCATCCGATAATGACTTGCTTCTCTTTATTGGTGGGGGAGGACGGATCGGTTACTACTCAGCGATGGGAGACGTAATGTCTAAATCCACAATGCCCGTTTTTGACAAACTTCTCACGGAAGAGGAGCAGTGGACGTTGGTGCACTATATTCGGAACCTGCAGGGTCAATAAAAGGTTCACTGCTCCCTTAGATTTGCTGTGCTCTATGTTCTTTCTGCTCATAAATCCTGAATTCCTGATATGGCTGTGAGTTTCTCTTTGTGGCTCAAATAGCAGAAACTGTAAACTCAAATACTTGCGCAAATTGACATGGCATCTTGTTCTTCTAGGTTACACACTGTACAATACAATGCGGAATTCGACACATAATCAAAAATTGAACTACCATAGAAGGACTGTCAGATGGATGTAGATAGCGTAGTAGCCCAAGCTCCAAATCCAAAGATTCAAGAGTTTCGAGCTGGAGACACGATCAAGGTCACTCTTCGCATAAAAGAGGGAGAGCGTGAACGGCTTCAGGCATTTCAGGGAACTGTGATTCGTAGCCGGGGTGGTGGCCCAGGTGCAACCTTCACAGTCCGCCGCGTCTCATATGGGATAGGTGTCGAGCGTACCTTTGCCTATTACTCTCCACTTGTAGATTCGGTGGAAGTTGTGAGGTATGGGCGCGTCCGTCAAGCTAGGTTGTACTATCTGCGTGCCCTTTCCGGCAAGGCTGCCCGCATCAAGGAAGATAGAAGCCGAGGCAGATAGCAAGAAGCGGAATCCTCGCTGACTTCGCACTTGTAAGGTACAATTGCACAATGACGAAGTACGCCGAGGTGGCCGTTGATGCCCCGGCTGGGTACGATCGTACATTTACATATTCCGTTCCATCTGGAATAGTTATTTCCCCTGGTCATCTGGTGCATGTGCCATTTGGCTCCCGTGTCCTGTCTGGAGTCGTCTTCCATCTCTCGAATGATCCACAAGTAACGGAGACTAGGGAAATTGCCAGCGTGGCATATCCACTGCCTGTTTTATCTTCACCCAAGTTGGCATTAGCTCGGTGGATCAGCTCCTATTACAGGGCACCACTTTTTGACTGTGCAGCATTGATGATTCCACCAGGTTTTCCTTTGAGGGCTAATAACTACCTCTTTTTGAATCACCCCGTACACGGACTCAAACTTACTCTGACTCAGAACAGAGTGGTCTCATACCTATATAAAAATGGGAGAGTAAGACGGGATGTTGTGGTCAAGGCGATGGGTCCTACCATAGAGAATGCTATTAGCTCTCTGATACGCCAAGGTGTTGTAGATGCATCATGGGAGTGGCGGAAATCCGTGGTTAAACCAAAATACGTTACATATTTGGAACAGGCCAATTCTTCTATGAGAGCGGAAGAAAAAGAACTCAGTCTCGGGGTGCGTGCACCAAAGCAGGCCGCTTTCATGGATTATATTACTCAACTTGGCACCGCAATATCCCTGACTGAAGCTAACAAGAAATTCGGATCTTCGGCTGTAAAGGGACTTGAGGCCAAGGGTTTTGTACGCCGCATGCAGCTTCGTGAAGAACGCGACCCGCTTGAAGGCAGGACATTTATCCCTGATGCTCCGCTGATCCTCACTGAGGAACAGAAGTACTGTCTGGATCAGATTGAACTGGCCATAGATTTACACATTCCACAGGTTTTCATGCTTCACGGAGTCACCGGTAGCGGTAAAACTGAAGTCTATCTTCAGGCACTGGCATATGCTTTGAGTAAAGGAAAACGGGGCATTGCAATGGTGCCGGAGCTCTCGCTCGCACCCCAGACAATCGAACGGTTTGGAAGCCGCTTTCCCGGCCAAGTGGCGGTTCTTCACAGCGGGCTCTCGCGTGGAGAGCACTTCGACCAGTGGTGGCGCATACATGAAGGAAATTACGGTGTCGTTATAGGCTCTCGTGGTGCCATATTCGCTCCACAGCATGACCTTGGCCTTATTGTTATCGATGAGGAGCATGAGTGGACATACAAACAACAAGACGGCTCTCCCCACTACCATGCCAGGGAGGTGGCTGTAAAATTGGCTGAATTGACCAACTCGGTTGTCATACTTGGCAGTGCAACCCCGGACATCGTCTCTCACAGTCGCGCACTGGATGGTCGTTATCAATTGTTAAAATTGCCTCATCGCGTCGGACTCAGGCTTGGCCAGGACACTTCCTCCTATCTGCCGTTGCCAATGGTCACTATAGTAGATCTGAGGCAGGAGTTGAAGGAAGGAAACAGGAGCATCTTCAGCCGCACACTTAGCCAAGAAATGACCACCACCCTTCATTCCGGTGAGCAAATTATGCTGTACCTTAATCGCAGGGGGAGTGGAAGCCTGGTTCAGTGCCGCGACTGTGGCCACACGCTTAGATGCCGTCGTTGCGATCTTCCTTTGACTTATCACGCACAGTCTGAGAGGCTCATATGCCATCAGTGTAATTACCGCCTTCTCTCTCCAAAATCCTGTCCGAAATGTAGTGGAACTCGTATACGATACCTTGGCCTGGGTACGCAGAGGGTCATGGAAGAGGTTGAACAGGCATTCCCGGAAGTGAAAGCCATACGGTGGGACAGTGACACGGCTTCTGCCAAGGGTGCTCACGAAAGCATAATGGAGAGCTTTATAAGAGGCGAAGCTCAGGTATTGGTTGGAACGCAGATGATAGCGAAGGGACTTCATTTCCCGAATGTCACATTGGTTGGGGTGCTGTGTGCCGATATAGGACTCTATATGCCGGATTTTCGCGCTGGTGAGCGGGTTTTTCAGCTCCTGTGCCAAGTGTCAGGCCGCACTGGTAGAGGTCCGCTTGGTGGTCAGGTGGTGGTGCAGACATATTCTCCAGATCACTACGCCGTGTCCGCCGCCTCTGCTCAGGACTACGAGAAATTCTACGATGAAGAAATAGGCTACCGTGATGAACAAGGCCTGCCGCCATTTGGCCGTCTCGTGCATCTTGTGTACGTGCACACCAACGAGGATAGGTGTCGTCAGGAAGCCTTGAGATTTGGAGAATCGCTGAAAAGACAGAGGGACATCTGGGGTCTCACAGATGTGGATATGCTTGGGCCGGCTCCCGCATATCCTCCTCGCGTGAGAGGACGCTATCGTTGGCACGTCATACTTAGAGGCCAGGACCCGGCCTTTCTATTGGAGAAAACACAAATTCCACAGGGATGGATCGTTGATGTAGATCCAATCTCTGTTACGTAATAGAACTCAATCTGATTTACATGGGTATACACTCAGACTATAATGGGCAACCAGACTATAGTGATCGTGTCAGGAGACATTAATTGGCTCTTTTGAATCTGAGAACACTGCCAGATCCTGTCTTGCGACAGAAAGCGAGACGGATCAGTAAGCTAGACGACTCTCTACAGAAGCTCATTGACGATATGATAGACACCATGAGAGAGGCTAACGGAGTTGGTCTTGCTGCCAACCAGGTTGGGATTCTACAGCGAGTGGTCGTCATTGAGATACCGGAAGAAGACGAGGTGCGTGTTCTCATTAACCCAACAATAATCCGCCGTGAGGGGGAGCGAATTGTGGAAGAAGGCTGCCTTAGCATACCTGACTACCGGGGTGAACTGACCCGTTCCCTTAAGGTTAGAGCTCGTGCATTGGATAGGGACGGTAAGGAGGTACGGATCAAGGCAGATGGACTCCTTGCACAGGCTCTTGAGCATGAGATAGACCATATCAACGGTATACTTTACATAGACCACTTGGAAAGCTCCGACAAGCTGTGGAAAATTGAACCCCATGAAAGCGGAGTGCAATCTGAGTAAAATTGACTTCTCCAACTCCCTTAGAGACTGATGTGACATCCTCTCTGATTGAGACACTTCCATTGCTTCACGTTCTCAGAGACTTCTTCATCCGTTGCCAGGCAACGGCCTACTTGGTTGGAGGTTTTCCGCGTGATGCCTTGCTGGGAAGGCCGACCCTGGATGTAGACGTAGCTGTCAAAGGCAATGCTGTTGCGTTAGCTAAAGACTTTGCAAATGAAATAGGCGGCACCTTTGTCCTCCTTGATGAATCCCGTGGCATTGCCCGTGTGGTGCTGAATTCACAGATGCAATGGCACGGGATTCTCCCTGAAAAGGGAGGTGTGTTCTTGAAAAAACAGAAGAGTGTTGACTTAAGTTCATTCTCAGGGGACATTGAGCAGGACATGGCCCGTCGTGACTTTACTATTGACGCCCTGGCACTTCCATTGGACGACTCCTTGGATGAAATCTTGATGGATTACGGGCTTGCAAAAGCAACGGAAAAACTCATAGACCCATTCGATGGGCTTGGTGATTTGGCTACCAAGACCATAAAGGCTGTATCAAACCACACCTTTCAGGACGACCCAGTGCGTCTTCTGAGGGCTGTACGTCTGTCGGCTCAGCTGGACTTTTCCATAGATGAGCTCACCAGTGATCTCATTAAGCGGGACTCCCATCTGCTTTCGGTCGTGGCCCCCGAACGTCTGCGCGATGAGCTTCTAAAAACTCTAGCGGAGCCTAAAGCAACTGTACATGTGCGTCTCATGGACGACCTGGGCCTGCTTTGTCGTCTTATTCCGGAATTGGAGGTCGCCAGGGATGTGGAGCAGCCCAAAGAGCACTATTGGGATGTCTTTTACCACTGCCTGGAGACCCCAGGCCACGTTGAGAGACTCATTACGAAGGAAGGCAGGGATGGGGATGACATAATCTCTTATTCTCCCTGGCTTCCATCCCTGAAGGAGTATTTCGAAGAGGAGGTCAGTGATGGGCATACCCGTCTCACTATCATCAAGTTGACGGGTCTTTTGCACGACATCTCAAAGCCTGCAACTAAGTTCTTAGACTCTACAGGTCGTATGCGCTTCTTTGGCCACGATATACAGGGATCGGGTGTGTGTCAGGAGATTTTGAGCCGCCTACGCATCAGCAGTCGTGGGATCAACCTCATAAGTACCATGGTGAGGCATCACCTGAGGCCGACACAGATGAGCCAGGGGGTAGATTTACCATCCCAGCGTGCCACCTACCGTTACTTTAGAGACTTGGGTGAGGCTGCCGTCGACACATTGTATCTGAATATGGCGGACTATCTGTCAGCCAAGGGACCCAGCATCGAGGTAGACGACTGGCAAGGCCACTGTAACCTTATAAGCCACATCCTGCATAGAGGAATAGACCAGGAAGGTGCACCCAAAAAGACTCCTAGTCTAGTGGACGGGCACCTGCTAATGGAGACCTTTAGCCTGCCAGCGAGTGCTCTTGTAGGACGCCTCCTTGAGGCCATTCAGGAGGCCAACGGTGCAGGCGAGATCTCCACCAAGGAAGAAGCCCTTCAGTTGGCAAGCCGTCTAGTGGCTGAGGAGCAATAGGCAGGAAGGTATCGTCGAGACATAATAAGGTGAACCAGGGTTTCAGTCATACGTAGGAATACCAAACATCACGCATTCACATACGTCACTGGTGCACCTGATCCGAGCGGACTCATCCCCGTGGAACTGTTGCGTGCCACATGCGATTGGTATACATTACCGGCAAACTCACTCCGTATGCCTCTAATAGTGTCGTGCTAGAGGCAATGTCTGCCATAAACATCTTGCATCTTGTGCATCACTCACGAAAATACACACAATAAGGTGGTGTTAACTATTGACACTGTCAATTCGCAGTAGTAGGATTCATTTGCTTCAACCTTACAATCCTTGGTGTGTATGTGTTAGTTAGATACTACATATAGTGCTCTTAAGCCACAGCCGGAAACTTAAAAATCATGTACTGTCCTTATTGTAACAATCAGGAATCTAAAGTTGTAGACTCACGTGAAGCTACCGAAGGCATTCGGCGTCGCCGTGAATGTCTGCAATGTGGACTTCGTTTCACAACATACGAGCGTATTCAAACCACGTCGCTCATGGTAGTTAAGCGTGATGGACGCCGTGAAGAATACAGACGTGACAAGCTGAGAGGTAGCATCCAGAAGGCATGCGTTAAAAGGCCACTACCAACTGGCTTGATAGACAAGCTGGTTGATGATGTCGAGGTCCAACTTCAAGGACTGGGACGCGCTGAGATCAACAGCTTAGCGATTGGAGAGATGGTTATCGAGCGCTTGAGGAGCATGGATCCGGTGGCTTATATACGTTTTGCCAGTGTGTATCGTGACTTTGCTGACGCTGAGAGTTTTAAGGAAGCTGTAGAAGCCTTGGAGAGGGCTCATCAGGCGATTGAGCAACCCCACGCGTCGCCACAGTTGCCGTTGATCATCGAGTACGTATCTCAGCGCAGTCGCCGCGGCCGTAAGCCGCGTCAAGCACAGGGTCTGCCAATGGATATGGATGGAATCCATTAATTCGTACTACTTAACGCATCGATAGGCTGAAGGAAGATTTGTTCGCAGCTTAGAATTATACGGAGGAACTAATGACCATCGCAGAAGGAACAAACGGAAGCAAGGCAGCTAGGGGAAAGAAAACTATTATTAATGACGTCTTGGCAGCCTTAGAAGCTGCTGGCGTTAATGACCCTACAGTCACTCATCAGGTGGTCGAATCCTTGTCAAACGGGAATCGGAGCAGCGACTCTGGTAACCAAAGCAAAGCGCCAAAACTTTTTATGGATCTGAGTGAACAAGCCGTCGTACCGGCCGCAGATCTGGAGATATCAGATAACGCAAAAGTGGTTCTTGAGAAGAGGTACTATCTAAGGGACAGCCATGGTAAAACTATTGAATATTCTTGGTCTGATGTATGTCGTCGTGTTGCACGGACAATCGCAGAAGCTGAGACAATTTACAACCCAAAGGCTGATGTTGCCTACTGGGAAGAGAAGTACTATAGCGTGATGGCCAGCCTAGAGTATGTTCCAAACTCCCCCACGCTTATGAACGCTGGTACAGGAGCTGGAACACTTTCTGCCTGCTTTGTCATAGGATTGGAAGATAGCATGGAAGGTATCATGGATACGGCCAAAGAAGCCGCCTTGGTACAGAAGTTCGGTGGAGGAACGGGATTTGCCCTTTCAGGTATACGGCCCAAGGGTACTAGCATCTCTACCACTCACGGTAAGGCATGCGGGCCAGTTGCAGTGCTGCGCCATCTCTCATCAGTATCCACCCTTGTGACTCAAGGCGGTAAGCGCGACGGTGCCAATATGGCCGTCATGGACGTGCATCATCCTGACATTATGGACTTCATTACTTGCAAGACACAGGAAGGGGATATCCACAATTTCAACATCTCCGTAGGAGCTAGTGAAGAGTTCATGCAGGCCGCACAGAAGGGCGAAGAATACGATATAAGAGACCCGCACACCGGACAGGTAGTTGGCAGATTGAACGCCGCTGAGGTTTTTGGCAGCATGATAGATGGAGCGTGGCTCAACGGAGAGCCTGGCACAATATTTTTAGACAGGGTGAACGAGGACAACCCAACTCCTCACCTTGGCCGTATGACATCCACCAACCCATGTGGCGAGCAGCCCCTGTTGCCATACGAGTCATGCAACCTAGGCTCCATAAATCTTGCCAAATTCGTGGTGAATACAGAAGCCCAGCCGACCCTGGACTGGGAACGACTTAGCCATGTGGTACGCATCGCAACACGATTCCTAGACAACGTCATAGATGCCAACAAATACTCCGTTGCAGAGATAGAGCGTATGACGAAACAAACTAGAAAGACCGGACTTGGTGTCATGGGTTTTGCCGACATGCTGGTTGATATGGACATTCCATACAATTCCCAGGAAGGCTTGGAGCTGGGGCGTGATATTATGAGCTTCGTGCGTCAGGAAGCTGATGCCATATCTGAGGACCTGGCTGGAGAACGTGGTGTATTTCCTGCCTACGATGGTAGCATTTATCAGAAGCAGGGACGTCCAATGCGTAACGCCTGCCGTCTTACAGTTGCTCCAACGGGTACCATATCAATGATCGCAGGTTGCTCCAGTGGTATCGAACCCCTCTTCTCACTCTCTTACCACAAACATAACATCTTGGGTGGTGAGAGCTTGATATACGTGGATGCCAATTTTGAACGAGTGGCCAGAGAGGACGATTTCTACAGCGATGAGTTGATGGAATACCTTGCCGATGGAGGGTCCATCCAGCAACGTGATGATGTGCCTGAGTGGGTTAAAGATGTCTTTGTTACTTCCGCAGACATATCTCCACAGGATCACGTCAGGATGCAGGCTGCCTTCCAGCAGAGCGTCGACGCAGCAATATCTAAGACCATAAACTTCCCTAATTCTGCCACCAGAGAAGATGTACGCACCGCTTACCTCATGGCCTGGGAATTGGGCTGCAAGGGCATCACCGTATATCGATCTGGTAGCCGTGATGCAGAGGTACTTACCTCAGGTTCCGCAGAAGCAGCAACACAGGCAGCCATGGAGGCAAGTCTCACAGATATGGCACTCATGGGCGGTGAGTATTCTCAAGCTGTCTTGCCTGCCCCCATGGTCAGACCAGCCCAGGTGCAAGGTATCACAGATAGGGTGCGCACCGGTCATGGCAACATGTACATAACCATCAATTCACGTGACGGACACCCCTTCGAGGTGTTCTCTAACCTTGGCAAGGCCGGCGGCTGCGACTCAGCACAGCTCGAGGCTATATCACGCTTGGCTTCACTAGCTTTACGCTCCGGTATTGACCCGGAACAGGTGGTTGAGCAGCTTAGTGGGATCACATGCTGTCCACAATGGGACGATGGCACCTTGGTGCGCTCGGCTCCAGACGCAGTAGCCTTGGTTATCAGTAAACACGCTCATTCTGCTCCACAGGAACCGTTGACACTGAACATGCCTAAGGGACAAAGTGAGCCTTTCGAATTTGTCCAAGCCACTCCATTTGCCGTGCAACAGGGATTGAGACTGAAAGCCGAGGCCAACGGCAACGGCACGGTCAGCAAGACCAGTTGTCCAGATTGCGCAGGGTTTCTGGTATTCCAAGAAGGCTGCCAGCATTGCCCGGAGTGCGGATACGAGAAGTGTGGGTAAGAAGTAATCTCAGCAGGCAGTGTCATAGCTCATATCATATAATGACATATAAATATAAAGTGAAAGGTGGCCCATGAGCGACAGACCAATTATAGCTATCACCATGGGAGACCCTTCTGGCATTGGACCAGAAGTAATAGCCAAGGCATTGGTTCACTCTGATGTGCTTGCATCCTGCCATCCTCTGATAATAGGCAACGCTCCGTTATTTAATAAGATTGTACAGGATCTTGGGCTTGTCCTTGAGATAACGCAGGTATCCTCAGCCGACGAGGCACTGGGGAATACCATATCAATCCTTGACCCCGGCAACTTGAATGCCGAAGACATAGTGCCTGGGCGCATCTCAGCGGCGGCTGGCAAAGCATCCGTTGAATGGATACTGCAAGCTGGAGAAATGGCGTTGTCAGGCGAGATCAATGCCATTGCCACGGCACCAATACACAAAGAGGCCGCACGTGCAGCTGGATACCAGGACATAGGACACATGGAACTGCTCCAGAGCCTCACAGGAGCTAAAGAAGTAGCTACAATGCTCACTGCCGGAAATCTAAGGGTGGTGCACCTTACAACTCACAGGAGTCTTGCCCGTGCAGTAGAGTACGTCAAGAAGGACAATATATTCGCTAAGCTTGAGTTAACCCACAACTCTTTTAAGGAGTGGGGGTTCCAGAATCCACGCATAGCGGTGGCTGCGCTGAATCCTCATGGCGGTGATGGTGGGCTGCTCGGTCGTGAGGAGATCGATGAGATAGTGCCAGCCGTGGAAGAGGCCCGCAAGCAGGGTATGGATGTATCTGGGCCTATACCGGCTGACTCCGTCTTTCCACAGGCCATCGATGGTAGTTACGACGCTGTACTTGTTCTCTATCATGACCAGGGGCATATTCCAATCAAGGTCAAGGACTTCGATGGCAGCGTCAGCATAAACTTGGGCTTCCCGTTTGTGCGCACTTCGGTAGATCATGGTACTGCTTTCGATATTGCAGGTAAGGGCATAGCCAGCGAGACTGGGATGAAGGAAGCCATTCGCGTAGCCGCTTATATAGCCAACACTGGGCATCTGCCTGAGTAAATCCTTTGACATTCATGGATGCTATAATGGGTTGTATTGAGAAAGGAACCCAATGGCTAAAGAGTTAACCATAGCCTTCATCGGCGGTGGGATTATGGCTGAGGCTATTCTGTCTGGCGTTCTAAATAGTGGAATGACAACCGCCGGTAACATCACAGTTGGTGAGCCGGTGCAACAGAGACGGGAATACCTCAGCAGCCAGCACGGTGTGCTGGTAACATCTGACAACCTGAAGGCCATTGAAGAAGCACTGGTGGTTGTACTGGCAGTGAAGCCACAACAACTTGAAGGAGTAATGGCGGAGCTGCAAGGTAAACTTGGCAACTCTCAGGCCGTTATGTCAATAGTCGCAGGAATTGCTGTCGAGACCATTGCTGCCGGACTGGATCATCCTGCCGTCATACGTGTTATGCCAAATACCCCAGCTCAAGTGGGGCAGGGAATGAGCGTATGGACCGCCGCTTCTGATGTCTCCAACGAACATACGGATGTGGTTAGAGAAATGTTAAAGACCCTTGGCCAGGAGATATATGTCTCAGAGGGGAAATACCTGGACATGGCCACTGCCTTGAGCGCCAGCGGCCCTGCTTATGTCTTCCTGTTTCTAGAGGCACTCATAGATGCCGGGGTATACCTCGGTCTGCCTAGAGACATGGCTCAGGCTCTAGCCATTCAGACTATACATGGAAGTGCCATTCTGGCTAGAGAGTCTGGAAAACACCCAGCAGAGCTCCGAAACATGGTGACCTCTCCAGGCGGCACAACCGCCGAAGCTCTGCTGACACTTGAAGAAGAAGGGTTTCGTGGTATCCTGATTAACGCTGTTATTGCTGCCCATGAGAAAGCCATTACACTTGGCGAAGAGGATTAATGCAAAACTTGATTAGTTACCTTATAACATTACTTACATTTGCAATACTGGGTCGAGTTATTTTCGATTGGCTTCTAGTCGGGGGAGTTATGAAGAACGACAGCCCTCTAACTGTTGTGAGAAACCTGCTTGTTCAGATAACTGAGCCAATTCTTGCCCCGTTACGCCGCTTTGCTCGTATAGGCACGATAGACCTCAGCCCAATGGTCGCCATCATCATCCTGAACGTAATGAGCAGTCTGGTGTCATAGCTTGTCTGCTGCTAAGTATGTTCCTGGAGACGTCTAAACGCCTCATCTTGAGTAATACCATTCACCAGTACCCTCTTGTTACGTATAATGTGTCCCTGCACTATTTCCAGCGCTGAAGTTGGTATTCCAAGGACATCGGCAATAATCTTAATTACCGCGGCGTTGGCTTTGCCTTTCTCTGGAGTCGAACACACCCTGACTGTAACTGAGCCTGCCTCTGATACAACCACTCCTGCACGACGAGCTTTCGGGTGCACATGCACGGCATATGAACCTCAGTCATTTTTGGTATTTCTTTAGGCATCTGTAGATGAAGTTCAGACAACATTTACTGCTGATTAAGATAATAATTGCTTATTATATGTATAGATCACGCCCTGCCGACATTGAAGTACCACAGACCTTATTGTACAATACCATTTACTTGAGAACAGGGGTTTATACACATTATGCCAGCAATCCGGCAACTGCCCGGAATGAGAGACGAGACTCCCAGGGAACTCGGACATAGGACTTCATTGCAAGAAATTCTCCATGAGAATCTCTCTTCTCATGGCTATAAAGCCATAGATACTCCGTTGATTGAGTCCACAGAACTTTTCCTTCGAAAATCCGGTGTAGAGTTGTCCACGAGCATGTACACCTTCACGGATCCGGGAGGTAGCAGAGTTAGTCTCCGTCCGGAGTTCACATCTTCCGTAATCCGCTACTATCTGGAGAGAGTCAGCGAAGAAACTCTTCCAATGCGGATACAATACAGTGGCCCTGTATTCCGCTACGACCATGCCAGCGGATTGAAACAGTTTCACCAGGCAGGAGCCGAGATAATAGGAACTGCCTCCACTGAGTCTGATGGAGAAATCCTGGCATTAGCACAAGATGGACTTTTCCTCATGGGATCGCCAGTATCGTCGTTCGTCGTTGGTCATGTGGGTGTATTACACCTCATACTAGATGAGATTGGCATTTCGCACAGGGGGCAAGATTTCCTGATAGCCAGTTTGACGAGTCTTAAACAGAACCCAGATGAGAGTCAAAAGATACAGGAACGGGCTTACGCCCTGGGATTTATGAAATCCGAAGAAACCGCCTTTCCCTCGAATACGTTGCTGGATGACATGGAAGAAGAAGAAGCCTTGAGTCTCCTTCAGGACATCTTTCACAGTTCCCTCAGTGGTATCCAGGGCAGTCGTTCCATGAAAGATATTCTCACTCGCTTTATACAGAAGCTAAAGCGTGGAGATGACTCCAAGAAGATAGAGCATGGTATCTCTCTCTTCTCTCGTCTGGCTTCAATAAAAGGGGAAGAAGAACAGGCTCTGTCTCAGATACGGACCACACTGAAGGATTATGGCATCAGCCAAAGTGTCATAATCCCACTGGAAGACGTGTTGGCTAGCTTCCATAAGCGCTGTCCATCGACTCCTCTTGTAATAGACATAGGTCTGGTGCGTGGGATAGCCTACTATACTGGTATGGTTTTCGAGATACTTGGTACAGGCCCAAATGGCCCTATCACTCTGTGTGGTGGTGGTCGTTACGATGGTTTGGTCAAAGCCATTGGAAGAGGCCCCGACGTACCCGCTATTGGCTTTGCATACACCATGGAATCAATTCTGTCATTATCACCTGAGAATTTAACGTAGAATTTGGAGGACGGACATCTTACGCCTAGCAATCCCAAGCGACGGTGAGCTTTACGAGTCCACCCTGGCCTTTCTCCGTAATAGCGGTTTGCCTGTGAAACGTTCCAGTCCGCGCCGATATACTGCCACAATCCACGCCGTATCCGATACCACAGCCCTGTTTCAGCGAACATCTGATATACCAATGAAAGTTGAGGAAGGCAGTGCCGATCTTGGTATCACTGGTCTGGACCGCTTTCTGGAGATGAGCGCCGAGGGAACAGACTCGATTCTTATAGTTGAAAACCTTGGGTTTGGGCACTGCGAATTGGTGCTGGGCGTTCCAGACTCCTGGCTGGACGTGGACTCAATGGATGATCTGGCAGACCTTTCATTTGACCTGAGGGAACGTGGTAGAGACTTGAGGATAGCGACTAAATATCCGCGGTTGGTACAACGGCACCTCTTCCGACACGGAGTTAATTATTTCTCACTTGTTCAATCCAGCGGGACACTGGAGGCTGCACCTGCCATGGGCTTTGCAGATATCATCGCTGATATATCATCTAGCGGCACCACAATGAGAGAGAATCACCTCAAGCCCATCGAAGATGGAACCATACTTGTGTCTCAGGCCTGTATCATTGGCAACAAACGCATGCTGGCTAAGGAAGAGTCAATAAGCCTGGAAACCAAGAGTATTT
>CAUZMC010000007.1:0-54052 GCA_963580875.1 Dehalococcoidia bacterium | reverse complement strand
GGTGGGGTGGTTCTCGTCAAACGATTTTGCACTTCATCGTTAGCGGCATCGCTCAATTCCATATATTTCTCCTCATTATTACCGGGGATATCGGGTATGTCATGGAAACCAGTCCGTCGCGTTATAATATATGCTTCGTAGAATTCCTGCACAAATGGAATCTTCTAAAAATGTCATGAGCTTATACTGAGATTTCCATGGTGGAATAATACAATAAACGAAAGCCAACAACAAATCACACTGTTAGTAATCTCACTGCTCATTATAACCTTAAAAGAGATCCTTCTCTATTTCCATCTAGGCAGATGTAGTCAGTCCTACGAAGCGACAGGTGTGCTCTCTGGCGGATTTACCGTGATTGATTGGTCTGTCCCAGAAGGCACTACCGGCATCTGCGGACGCCGCGCTATGAAGAGAGCTACTGCACCCAATACTAGGAACAGGGATACCGACTGGAGCCCAACGCTATAACTGTCGGAGCTGTCGACAATCCATCCTACGAAGATCGGGCCAAGGACCGCACCCGGCAGGTCTACGAACTGCAATAGGCCGCTGATCGTCCCAAAATTACGTCGCCCGTAGAAGTGTGCCACAAGGGCCTGTCGCAGGGCAGCCGATCCACCATAGGATGGGCCGAGCACTATTATATAGAGCGGAGCCCATTCGAGACTCGGAATAAGAGACATGATGAGGACACCAAGTCCTTGAAGAAGCAATGTTACGCCGAGCAGAACACGTATGTTTACCAGATCTCCTATCCACCCGAAAACAATTCGCCCCGGCACTGATAGCAATAGAGTAACAGAGGCTATGCTGGCCGCCTTCACTGAGCTTGCCTCCATCTCCTCAATGAGGAATGGAATGTGATACACAGCGACGACGGTGACGGTCACAGACCAGCTGGCAAAGGCTAGGGCGATAAACCAGAATGAAAGTGACCTCAATGCTTGACGCGGCGTCAGTTCAATCTCCAGGGGCTCCTGTTTCCCTGGTGTTGCCGTAGTATTAGCGACGACCTGCGTTGGCACGCCGTCGGGATTGAGTCCGAGTTCCTCCGGGCGATGGTGCACTAAGGACACCAGTGGAAGCCCAATCAACCAGTAGGCGAGCGCGGCAACGACGGCACTGGTTCTCCAGCCATAGTTTGCTATAAGCCATGCCACCATGAATACTGAGCTACCTCCAAGGCCGATGCCGGCTAGCAAGATTCCCATTGCTCTGGCCCGTTTGCGGATGAACCAATTAGCTACGGCAATATTGATGGGGCGGCCTCCACCGAAGCTGGATGCAGCGCTGATGAGAATAAATACCACATAGAGCATCCACAGCTTTGTGATGAGGCTTAGCAGAATAAAACACACGCCAATTGTGGTGATGCCAAAGTACATCAGGCGACGTGGTCCGTACCTATCAATGAGCCATCCGGAGATTGGGGCAATGAGTCCACCTTGCAGTCTCGCGAGGCCGATTACGCCACCCAGTGCCGCTCGACTGGAACCAAGCTCATTCAGCAATGGAACGTAGTAGACACCAAATCCGTAGGTGTAAAAAGCGCCGTTGAGTATAGAAATAGTGATGCCAACGGCTACTATCCACCAACCGTAGAAGACTCGTCGTATCCCGGGAATGTTTGAGAGTAACGTCTTCATTTTACTATCTCATGACTTAAGATTGAGACATCTCCTCAGATGATAAGCTTATTCTGGTAGTCTCTTGGTTTAATGAAATTAACAACTATACGTGACGTGGAACCGCTCAATTCAAGCCTATAATTACAGAGCTTCTCATTGCGATGGTCTGAGTGCTCGGGTAACAGCCGTAACGATATAGCACAATAATAAACTGACAATTTCACGGCGTCAATTCCATATTCCCAGCATAATCTACGATTACAGTAATGAAATATCGAACTTATCCCTATTATTCGCCATCAACAACATTGAGGGGCCGAAGGGATTTTTCCGCGTACACATCAAAACCGCCAAGACAACCAGAGGCTTCATCTTCAGTATGAACTATCCAGTAACCATACCCCACATGCTAGAGACAAGCGAGAGCGCATTGCTATGGTGAACTCTCACAAGCAATACCATCATGATTAAGTTGCCTCGATAACCGTCTCATCCATTAAAGTATGTGGTAGTATCAATCATTCGATGAATCGTCAAACCTTTCCCATTGACCCAGAAACACGACACGGGGCTATAGCATGGTATCTAAAGGGCTACCTGTATGATTCACACCTGCGATTATTGATCACTAGTATAATCGAAGGCATAAGAACAACACAGACTTTAGAGGAGGCGCATAGTGACCACTGAACAGCATCCCAGCGAAATCATAACGAACATCTAGGCACAATGTGCAGTACAAGTAATTGGTATAATCATTCGTAGTGTAACTATAACCTGGGTTTTGCATACCATACAAGGTGTCAATCGGTCACATCCATTAAGCCACACCATTTTTTAGATACGAATTACCGTTAGAGCCATTAATGATTGTGACATTTAATTCTGTGGTGTCTTACGCAAACTCTATGGAGGATCCCTTCTATATCCTTACTATGGCCTCTTTCCATACATTAACAAATGAAGTATGTATCGGATACTCCTGGACTGTATTATCAAAAATTTCATTTGAATTTGAAAGAGAACAATAAATGGGCATAGTTTATACAACCGCAAATCTACTTCTGCAAAGTGCATTACGTATATTCGGTGACTGGGAAGTGAGTGGCAGGGAAAATGTGCCCCGAAAAGGAGCGCTAATTATAGTATCCAATCACATAAGTGACATAGATGCAGGCATACTAAACGCAAGCATCCCAAGACGTGCTGAATTCATGGCGAAAGCCGAGCTATTCCAAAATCCTATACTATCCCACCTTTCCAGAGCCTACGGAGCTTTTCCAGTCAATGAAAATGGAAAGGAATTTCATTCTATCAACCACAGTCTTGCTATCCTTAAACGTAATGGAGCCCTTGGTATATTCCCAGAAGGTGCCAAGAATCCAACTGCTTTAGGCAAGGCAATGCTGGGAAGTGCAATGATAGCAATGAAATCAGGCGCACAGATTCTACCGGTTGGCATTATCGGCACAGAATCAGTAGGAAATGGGCTACGAATATGCTATCCAAGAGGTACATTTAGAATAACTATAGGCAAACCGTTCTCTGTACCAGATGCAAAAGAAAACAGGCTTAGAGAAAATATCGAATCCGCTACTGACACAATTATGAAACAGATCGCAGCCTTGCTACCAGAACGCAATCGTGGTGTGTATCACAACGATTGGAAAGGGGAGCGAAGTTACACTTCACCACAGAAATGGTTGACAGAAAAGCTGAATAAGCTAAATGGATAATCATAAGATTGCTCTCAAAGATTTTGCAGTATTGCAGCAACGTATCTCATATAAACCATACTGCTATGGTAAAGCCATAAAGTCACTATAAAATGGCTTCCTCGTTTATCGTATGCGTATAACGTATCGTACTAAATGCAGGGCTGGCTTTGCCATCAGGATGCCAAAGTGATTATAACCTCCTCAGACCCACAAACATTTTAGTAAAAAGAGACCTCTCAATGTAATGAGAGGTCTCTTTTTACTACCTGCATGACTTTCCACGCCAATAGATGGTGTATTTTTGTGGCTTACTGTCTCCCGATATTAAGAAAGCCCTTCTCTTACTCTGAGTTCATCTCTTAATTGTGCTAGATGATCATCGTAATGATTGGCAACTCTCTCAATCATATCTATGATAGTAATGGTAGTACCGGAAAAAATAGCAGTTCTAGGAAGCTGATCATCGGTTAATTCAGTCGCAATGTTAATATAGCTTTCAATCTCATCCAAAAATGAATTTCGCTGCTTAGACCAAGAGGCTTCTTGGTCTAAGCCGTTTGGATTCAAATTAGGTTCCTTTTCATCCAATATCCTTCCCACCATGCCCCTGTAACTCCCTATAGTGTGCCTCAATAAATCAGAAACTGACCATTCAGAACCTCTGTAAGCAATATCAGATTTTACATCTGAGCATCTATCATATTCTGATTTGATAGATTTCAATCGGTCTACTATTTCCTGTCTCTTAATATTAAGTGATCCATCAACCATATTTTTCTCCTTGTGTAATTAATGAAATATTCCTAGGGGTTAGCCTAGACCAAAACTGACAAACGGCTGTCAAGATTCCAGGAATGTGATATTCAGAGGCTGAATTACTCCTCCATTTCTCATACGCTCTTGAGCAGATGGATCTTTTAAAAACTCAGTAAAGACTTCTTTGGATGCTGCTGCACCAATTACCCACACATTATTGTGAGCATCCATATTTTTATGAAGCTCTAATGTAATACCTGCTTCATTCCGAACGTTTTCACCAGCATCAAATACTGACTTAAACTTACCGAAATCTTCTACTTCGAAGGAAATAATTACTTTAATGCTCATTGCCTATGCTTCCTTTCTAAATTAATCTATCAAGCGCACAAAAATTATATCATTTATGCGCTTTTTTAAGGGTAGCTCATCATACTAACCGTCGCTATTATAGATGGAATGCATATGCTTGGTATTAACAACTGGCATAAATAGTATTACTTCTCTGTTAGAATATTTTGACAGCAACGCAGCCTATGGCTGAGGCATCCCCGCTTGTTGCCTAGCGCCGCCCAACACATCTTCAAACCCTATAATCACCTAACTCTAAAGGATTCTCCCATCGATCTGTGAATACCATATCGCTCAAGGGCAGTCGCTGCCTAGATGCAAGTTCGCGTTCTTTCAAATCATCTGGCAGAGCACTAACGTCACCTGGATAACCGATTGCAATAGCGGTTACTGGCTCATAGTCCAATGGAATCTCAAACAGTGTCCTCGCCTTGTCCTGGGAAAACCCCCCCATTACATGACAGCACAAGTCGAGGTCGTACGCTTGAAGTAAAAGATTCTCGGTTGCCATTCCTAGGTCATGGATGGCCAGTCGATTTGGTTTGTCATTCCTGACAATCTTAGCAACCGCAATTAACAGGACAGGAGCAAACTGAGCCCAACGATGATTACCCTCATTCAACGTGGATAATACCTGCTCGTGACACGCATCAAAATTAACTCCCACTATGAACTGCCAAGGCTGGCTGTTTCCCGTAGATGGCGCCCACCTAGCAGCTTCAAAAAGACTTGCCAACGTCTCAATTCTGACTGCACGACCAGAGTCAAATGCTCTAGGACTCCAGCGCTTCTCAATTAGAGGAGATATTAATGTAAATTTGTCCACTTTATTTATTCTCCATTTGTACTGCAGATTATAGTGACATACCGAAGCGATTATAGCATTTGAGTGCTTATAATGAAGCTGTTGTAAGTAGTACGCACTGCGACACAATTGGCAGCGCATCAATAGGAAAGTTCAACTGGATACTAGACCGTCTATTTGAATCATTTCTTCCTCTGTAAGCTTCCAATTAACCGCAGCAATATTAGCTGAAATCTGTTCTGGGATTGACGCTCCAGTAATGACAGCACTTACCCACGAATGAGAAAGCAACCAGGCGATGGCCAATTCTCAAATCGAACGAGAATGTTCCGCTGCAAATAATTGAAGCCGCTCAAGTATGTCAAAGTTGGCATCAGAGAAAATTGATTCATGCCCCAAATCTGACACTGGAAGTCCGGCATACAGACGTGCTCTATTCATAATCTCTGAAGGTGATGATGTTTGACGAGGTGTACCCAGGCGAGTTCCAGGCGGTGCAAGTTTTCCTCGTTGGTATCTGCCAGTAAGAAATCCTCCAGCGAGCGGCCTCCAAGGGACCACTCCAATTCCATACGACTGACAGCAGATCGCCACTTCTGACTCAATGTGCCGATCAAGTAAGTTGTACTGCGACTCAACAACAACGAATGATTCCAAGTTGTTAACCCTGGAAGTCCACACCGCTTCACAGATTTGCCAAGCTGTAAAATTGGAGCAACCAATGTAGCGCACCTTGCCAACTCGCACCAGATCATCTAATGCTCCCAATGTCTCTCCTATAGGAGTTGTTGGGTCAGGCCAGTGCATATAGTATAGATCCACATAATTAGTATTTAGACGCCTTAAACTGGCATCAATTGCCTGCATCACATGATAGCTGGTCCACCAAAATCATTTGCCTTACCGCCTGTGGGGATCCCGAATTTAGTAGCAAGAATCACATTGGACCGTTTACCATTCACGGCCCTACCTACTATTTCCTCGGAATGTCCTGCATCATACACATCAGCAGTATCAATGTAATTAATGCCAAAGTCTAAGGCGTGAGAAATAACATCTATCGACTCCTGATCACTGCGCCCTCTTGTGGAGCCGAAACCCAATGACTCTAAGCTGATTTCCGATACTTCGAGACCAGACGTTCCTAGATTACGATATTCCAGTACAATACCCTTTCTAATTTCTTGAATACGATTATATTATCACTTTGACCGCATGATTCATCAAGCTACATCTCATGCTTTTCCTGAGCCTTGGTGTAATCTTTCTTTTAGGAGGTTTAAATAGAGTGCTTGAAAAAAACTACATCTTCTTCCCGGAAAAAGAAGTAACCGCGAACCCCAACGACTATAGCCTAGACTTTGAGGACATATATTTTACCACTATTGATGGAGTTAATCTCCACGGTTGGTTCGTACCCGGGGAAAGCAACATTACATGGCTATGGTTCCACGGTAATGCAGGGAATATTGGGCATAGGCTGGATAACCTCAATATGTTACGCGAGAAGCTGAGCGTAAACATCTTTATATTCGACTACCGTGGATACGGTCACAGCGAAGGAGAGGTCTCAGAAGAAGGAATTTACCTAGATGCCGAGGCTGCTTTAGCCTACCTGAGATCGAGACCGGATGTTGACCGCGGAAAAGTAGTGTTCTTTGGTCGCTCCTTGGGCTGTGCGGTAGCAGTAGATCTGGCCTCCAGGCGTCGCCCATATGCACTCATCCTAGAATCTCCCTTCACGTCCATATCTGACATGGCCCAAAGAACCGTTCCAGCGCTTCCCATCGGCACTCTCATTACCACCAAATTCGACTCCGTGTCCAAGATTAGCAGCATCTCAGTTCCACTGCTCGTCCTTCACGGTGACAGAGATGCTGTTGTCCCCATTGAGTTGGCGCAACAGCTATATGAAGAAGCCAACGAGCCCAAGAAGTTCTATACAATACATGGCGCCAGCCATAACGACACCTACATAGCAGGAGGAGCGGAGTATTTTTCTACGTTGCGTCAGTTCATAACTGAGCTTGGTGAGAAAGCGAATTAGCAAGTCAGCCCTACTTATGATAGACGTAGCATAGCTTGAGCTTGTACCTAGTATCGCTTTAAGATAAGATTGAATGAAAGGCACCCTAATAGGCGGATATGTCATGAATAGTTTGCAGACGAAAAATAACTTCCTGTATCTCCTCATAATAGTAGCAGTGGTAGCCATCTTCTTCTCTTTTTTCCAGACGTCTTCCGGCTCACAAGAAATACAGATCAGCCAGGTTATCCAAATGGCCAAGAATAAGGATATAAAGACCATTGAGATAAACCAGAATTCCCTGAAGATCATCAACCGCGCAGGGAATTCTTTTACCTCGCGCAAAGAGGATAGCATGAGCATCTTCGCCCTGCTTGATAATGAGGCAGTGGATATATCAATTATTGATATAGAAGTAAAGGGACCCGGCGGGCTAAGCAATCTTTTCGGTATACTCATAAATTTCCTACCTCTGGTTTTCTTCGGAGCCATTATCTTGTTTATGATGAAACAAGCACAGGGTGGCAACAATCAAACCATGAACTTCGGACGTAGCAAGGCTAAAATGTTTGTGGGTAATAAATCCAACGTCACCTTTGAGGATGTCGCCGGCATAGAAGAGGCCAAGCAGGAACTGCATGAGATTGTGGAGTTCCTCAGGTTCCCTGAGCGTTTTATAACACTGGGAGCAAAGATACCAAAAGGAGTTCTGTTAGTTGGCCCTCCTGGAACAGGAAAAACTCTGTTGGGACGAGCTGTGGCCGGAGAAGCTGGGGTGCCGTTTTTCAGCATCGCTGGTAGCGAATTTGTTGAGATGTTTGTGGGAGTAGGTGCATCCAGGGTACGCGACCTCTTTGAGCAGGCCAAACGCAACTCTCCATGTATAATATTTATAGATGAAATAGACGCTGTCGGACGACACCGTGGCGCAGGGCTTGGAGGAGGCCACGACGAAAGAGAACAAACTCTCAACCAGATTCTGGTGGAGATGGACGGGTTCGACACCGGAGTTAACGTAATAGTCCTGGCTGCCACCAACCGACCGGATATCCTGGATCCAGCGCTATTGAGACCAGGACGATTCGATCGCCGAGTGGTTCTAGATGCTCCGGATATAAACGGTCGCACTGCCATCCTGAATGTTCATTCAAAGGGGAAACCACTTGGCTCTGATGTCAGCCTAACCGCGGTGGCACAACAAACCCCAGGATTCAGCGGAGCAGACCTTGCTAACCTGATCAACGAAGCTGCAATACTGACAGCACGGCGAGGGAAAAATGAACTTGGCCCAGATGAGTTTGCCGAAGCTATAGACCGTGTAATAGCCGGCCCTGAACGTAAAAGCCGGCTTATCAACCCTAAAGAAAAGAGCGTCACCGCATATCATGAGGCTGGGCACGCCCTAGTGGCTCATATGCTCCCTGATGCCGACCCTGTGCACAAAATCTCGATCATCTCCCGTGGCGGTATGGGTGGTTACACACGTCTCCTCCCAACGGAAGATCGCTACCTAATGACAAAAACTCAATTCACAGACATGATTGCCACATCACTAGGAGGCAGGGTCGCAGAGGAGTTGATCTTCAACCTTATAACCACTGGGGCCAGCAACGACTTGGAGAGGGCCACTAGCCTTGCTCGCCAGATGGTAACCCGCTACGGTATGAGCGAGCGCCTTGGCCCGCGCACATTCGGAAAGAAGGAAGAACTAGTCTTCTTGGGCAGAGAAATATCTGAACAGGCGGACTATAGTGATAAGATTGCCGAAGAGATTGATGGTGAAGTCCACACTCTGATCCAAACTGCTTACAACACAGCTACTGAGTTGTTGACCACTCACAAGGCAAAGCTAGCACAGATTGCTAACTATCTCATAACCAACGAAACGGTTGAAGGCCCGGCACTGGCTGAGTTATTCGCTTCTACAGCACCCGAGTTTGAGGGTTTGGCGGATCCTGTACCAACATCCTAACACTGATGCTTTATTCCTGTTCTTCTAGGGAATCCAGGGGCCTTGACCTGTAATACATACCCCACCGTTGCATTAATTCAGTTACCTTGGGTTCTGCCATTTCCATGAGCTCCCTGAAAAATCCAGCAAGGGCATGTGCGTGAATGTGCTCAGGTTGGCATACCCAGCTAGCTTCTGCCGGCACAACATAGATCAGGCCGTTTTGATGGTCACATTGCATTTCCACCCGTGTGGTTCCGATATCTTCTTTAATCGTTACTCCGTGGGACATACAACCTCCCTTATTTAACTGTAATCGCTCATTCATGAGCGTTCAATTGGTTAAAAGCTGGTTAAAAGCACCTTTTGTTTAACACTGAAAACTCTCCATACACCTGCGGCCTATTCAGGATTATATCAGACCATGACATTGACACCTATACAGTAAGACACCTAAAATGAAGAGTACGTAATTCTGCGGAGGCAACACCCGTAATAATGCAACTACATTCAAAGGGAATTTCACAAGCACTGACACAATACCTTTCGACAAGGCAGTTTCGCGCATCTACCATCACCTTACAGGAACTCAGTAAGTTTATCAGATGGTGCGGAAAAGAACGGGACGTTTCCGAATTGACTCCACAGGAAGCAGCTACATACGGTACATTTATATCAGGCTCAGCCGAATCACAGAGACAAGCAGAGCGTTTGAAGGCCGTAAAGGACTTCTTGGCATTTTGCTACAAGAATGATTTCACGCAAGTTCCTCTTGCCAAACATGTGAGAGTGAAGAAATCAAGCCTCAAATCCTCTACCAAAGATAAGGCGCGAGCCACTATGGACATTACTACTGAGGGTTATGAGAACCTCGTGAATGAACTGGCATCCCTACGTGATGAAAGAGTAAGTGTGGCCGAAGACATTAACCTGGCCGCTGCGGACAAGGATTTCAAAGAGAATGCTCCACTTGATGCCGCACGAGAACGGCAGGGCCTGCTGGAAGCTAGGATACGTGAGCTAGAAGACGGACTACAGCGTGCACGCTTGGTGAATCCAGAGAGTCAATCCTCCATCAAAAAATTGGATCGTAAGATAAAATTGGGCAGCACAGTTAAAATCCAAGAGCAATCCTCAAAGGCAGACATGGAATATACCATGGTTAATGCCGCTGAAGCCAACCCAATGAACTTCAAGATGTCCGTTATATCTCCTGTTGGTAAGGCCCTTATGAATCACGTGGTCGGGGAAGAGGTGGAAGTAGTCACGCCAAGAGGAATGCTGCGTTACCAAATCAAGAAGGTAAACTGAATCCCAGTTGGTGCTCGACTCAAGCATAACACCGAGCCTTTTTGATGGTTAATAATATGTGGCTCATCATGAGTGGCTCTACTACATTCCAACTACGATATGAATACCATTACAAATTGGGTTAAAGACAGATGCGATGTATGATTTAGGCCTAATAGATACAGTTAATGCAGAATCATTGGGAGAGCCAGGACAGAGACGCTTTCGTCTCCTTCTGGATGGTCTAGGAGGTAGCGCTTGCCTATGGCTTGAGAAGAATCAGCTCTTGCAACTTTCCGTCGTCATACAGCAAATGCTGACAACCTCGTCCTTACAAAACCATCCGGAAGACCACCCTAACGCAAATCAAGAGCCTTCAGGACAGAAACCAGATTCCATGGAGTTCAACGTCGGAAACCTCAGCTTAGGTCACGACCCTGATAAGGATCTGTTTCTTATTGAGGCTCATGACATAGAAGAAGAAGAAGAAGAAGAAGAACCGTTTTTGGGATTCTGGACATCGCGCACTCAACTGGAAAGCCTAGCTGATCAGGCCCAGACAGTATGCGCTGCTGGTCGTCCACTGTGCCCCCTATGTAACGCTCCAATTGGCCCAGAAGAGCACATTTGTCCGCGATCCAACGGCCATCATCCCATATAAATCTCATCTGTCCCCATTAGTTTTCTACCTCACTAACGGTTCATATGTGAATCATGGAATCAGACGACAAATCCCAAGTTTCCAAAGACCAGCTGAGGAGAGTCCTGTTGGAAGGAGACATTACCTATCCTGAGCTCATGCCGGAAGGCTCAAACTACACATTCCTAGTGATGGTATCCGATAACTCTCTCGAATGCAGAGCAATATACAAGCCACGTAGAGGAGAGCAACCGTTACGGGATTTCCCTTCCGGTACCCTGTATAAACGGGAATACGCCGCTTACTTGGTGGCACAACACCTCTCATGGGACTTCGTACCCTTTACGGTCATAAGAGACGGCCCTTACGGAGTTGGCTCGTTGCAGGAATTCATAAACATTGACATGGAGTCTAACTATTTCACTTTGCGTGAAGAGTCACCTGAGGACTTGGAACGCATAGCCCTTTTCGACTGCCTCTCCAACAACGCTGATAGAAAGGCCAGTCACTGCTTTAAAGACGCAAGCGGGTCTATATGGTCTATAGATCACGGCCTCACATTTCACCAGGAACCAAAACTAAGAACTGTGATCTGGGATTTTGCACATGAGCCAATATCTAATTATCTGTTGGAGCAGATCTCCGGGCTACTGGAAGACCTAGGTTCCACACAGGGAGTGTCCCAGGAACTGACTCCTCTTCTAGCTCAAGATGAGATGGAAGCCCTACGCATGCGCCTAAAAACCTTGCTCGAATCAGGTCATTTCCCATCCCAAGACCCCAACCGCAGAAATGTTCCCTGGCCCTGGTTTTAGTAAAACATTAATATACGCTCATTTAAATAATATTTTCGGTAGTTTCTAGTACCATTGACAAATAAGCACAAGTGTTCTATTATTTCGCATATAACATAAACAGGAGGCTGAAATGTCCGAATTAAATTCAGATGACAGTTATCAACTTCGTAAGGCGCAGATGGATGCGGACAAGAAGGCGCTAGAGTCAAGAAAGTCCCAGCAGGAGCTTGAGAGACTAGTCCTTGAGATGGAGCACAAATACGGTTTGATAGCCGATGGCAGGACCATTGATCCCAAGACCGCCACCATACAGGGCACAGCCCCTACACGCAGGAACAATGGGAAAGAGTCCCAGGAGACACTGGAGACGACTATCCTTGAAACAGCTGCCGCTTAATTCTATTCTCAGAACCGGAAGGGGAGCAGGGGCAGTTGTAGTATAAGTACAACTGCCCCTGCTCCCCTTCCGGTTCTGAGAATAGAAAACATAGCTGATTCCATTCATGTCAATTGCATACATTATGTTAGGGTCACCAAATCGCTGTCAAATTATATCTCCGTCTTAACGGTGCCGTAGATTTGAGCACAAGCTATCTTCGCTCCATAGGGCTTCTAACTACTGAAAATTTGCCCTTATCCTCTATACGATAGCCACCCTAGAGTCAGGTATGCCGAATATCACTAACAGGCTGCAGTGGAAAACTCTCTATAAACCAAGAATTCCCCGCTATCAATAATGCTCTAATATCTGCACCAAGTCCGGGGCAATATGCTCTCTGAGCGCGCCAGATGACGATTCCATCTGGCAGTGTTTCAAGGAAATCCATGCCATCAATTTCTTCATGATATTATTCACCCATCACCTTAAGTGTGTGATACGAAACTAGTCCTACATACAAAGACATACAACCATGAAGAGAAAATTCTACCATTTACTACAATCTAAAATGAAACATGCCGAGTCAAGCCTCTCATGCGTGCTCCTTTTTCGTCCTATTCCAAAGAGCCATTACCCGGCGCACCATTGACCACAGCGGCTTTTTCCTGACTTTGGTACGCGAGGCCACGTATGCAACAATCTCAGGAGAACCAACCAACAGTGGAGCTCCCCAGCGTCTAAACGCCTGAGACAGATCTTCATTGGGCTTTTCAGGAGTAACAATGAAATCTTGGAATGGCATCCACCGTCCCATCCTCCACTCAAGAACTTCGCCTCCTGCCTCCCGTATGAGCACCATTCCTGCGGCCACATCCCAGATGTGAGCTCCAGAAAAAAAAGAGTATTGAAAAACTCCACTCGCCGCAAGCACCATCTCACAAGCAATGCTTCCCATAATCCGCACATCTCCCAGGCTCCTATTACTCTCCATTGTGCCCCTCACACGTTTGCGAGAAAAGACTCTTCCGTAGCTGGCTGGAATTCCAGCCAATGCTGATGGTTGTGGTAATGAGTTGGACACAACCTTAAGTGATTCACCTTCTACGAAGGCTCCACCTCCGACTCTGGCGTGATACACCCCATCTCCGGCAAATGTGTTTGGCAAAAACAAACTACCTGTTATTGGCATTCCTTTGTAAAGCAAGCCAATGGACACTGCGTAGAGCGGTATACCAGCAGCAAAGTTAGCAGTACCATCAAGCGGATCCAGTGCCCACATGAAGTCAGCATTATCAGTCCCTGCGTCAGTACTCTCCTCTCCAACTATACCGTGGTCAGGAAATTCCCTGGCGATCTCTCTTCTAAGATATTCCTCAATTTTTAAATCCGCTTCAGTAACCGGGTCAGTTGACTCTTTACCTTTGTACTCCACATCAGTTCTGCCGGGATGAAAACCCTGCAGAATCGCTCCTGCACCTCGGGCCATGCGAATGGAAGCGGCTTCAAGCTCCTTTAGAATCTGTTCTTCTGGTATGCTAGTGGTCATAATATTTCTCGTTACAGGTGGCTAATTGTATGAGTGATCACTTGCAAATCACCGAAACTCCAAATCGATTAACAAGACTCATTCTAAGAAACATGTTGCAAATGGCAATCTTTTTGACACTCAAATATGGCAATGCTATGATTGCAAAGAGTTGGCAGGCATATAGTAGTTCCATTACTAGTAACGCCTACAATTGTACTCTTACTTCTCCAAGTATATCTTGCCACGAAAGGCAGACCAAATCCAGTTTAGTTTATCAATACCCAGGTTCCGGTAACTGTGTAGGGGTGCAGGAATGAATCAAATCGAGACTCTATATCTTGCCCTTCTTATCCCATGTCTGTTCCTATCTGCCTTCTTCTCCAGTGCCGAAGCCGCATTCCTCTCTCTGCGAAAAGTGAGAATCCGGCATCTGATGGAGAGCAATGTTGTAGGTGCAGAGAGGGTAGCCAAGATGGTGGATCACCCAGAGAATGTGCTGCCCACCATACTCCTTGGAAACAACCTAGTGAACACCGCTTTTGCCGCTCTGGCCACAGTAATAATGATATCTCTCATTGGAGATGGCATGGGTGTCATTGTGGCCACAGTGACCAGCACTGCCATACTGCTTATACTGGGAGAGACGTTACCGAAAACAGTGGCCATCCGCTATGCAGAGCCACTCTTCTTCTTTTCCTCCCGTATCCTAGAGTGGATTGAACGCTTACTGCTGCCACTGGTGATCCTGCTTCAGTGGATCAGTCGTATGCTGGCACTGCGATTGGGGAATGACCCCCGTGCTCTGTTCACTCAAGAAGAGATCAAAATCGCCATCTCCATAGGAATGGAGGCCGGAGCAGTGGAGGAACAGGAAGCGCAGATG
Organism: Dehalococcoidia bacterium; assembly: GCA_963580875.1. Classification (GTDB taxonomy): domain Bacteria; phylum Chloroflexota; class Dehalococcoidia; order Lucifugimonadales; family UBA2985; genus JASLXI01. Next base: position 39,297 of record CAUZMC010000007.1, on the reverse strand, counting down.
CTGGAGAAGGTATTTCGTTTCGGAGACCGCCAAATCAGAGAAGTTATGACTCCTCGTACCGAGGTTGTATGGGTTGAGACTGGGAGTACATTGAAGGATTTTTTCGCCATCTATCAGAGCAATTCGCACACTCGGTTCCCAGTGTTTGAGGGAGATGCAGAAAATGTAGCTGGAGCGCTGTCAGTGAAAGACGTTGTGGCCGCAGTAGCCAGAGGAGAGATCTCGAATGACAGCCAGATAACCAACCTGCTTCGCTCGGTGGACTTTGTCCCGGACACTAAGCCCATCGGCTCCCTGTTTCGGGAAATGCAGAAGGTAGGAAGCCAAATGGCCATGGCCGTCGATGAATTTGGAGGTATTGCTGGTCTGGTTACTCTAAAACAGCTCATGGAGGAAGTTGTAGGCCCGGTGGGAGAGGAGGGGATGGAGCCTGATATGGAATATGAAACCATCGATGAGAATACCTTCCACATAGATGGCGGCATGCAGATAGAAGAAGTCAACGATGAGTTGCAACTTGACCTACCAACGGGAGACTACGAAACGGTGGCTGGATTCATTCTGGAGGCTCTTGGGCACATACCTAACGAAGGTGAGTACTTCCGACACAATGGATTGCGTCTGGAAATAGCCCAAATGAGGGGTATGAGAATAGAAAAGGTAATAGTTACCAAGGGCTACCTCGCACTTGGAAGCTGATTACCTTGAACTTTATCCTAATACGACACGGGGAAACACAGCACAACCTGGAAAGGAAAGCCATCGGAATAAACCCTGTGGGACTAAATGTCAGGGGGCGTCTTCAGGCTATGCGCGTTGCAGAAGCACTCGTTGCTCTTGCTCCGGATGCTCTGTACACCAGCCCTCTTCCCCGGGCACTTGAGACAGCTACGACAATCTCGCAGAGGCTCGGACTAGAATTGATCATACGTGACGAATTGAAGGAGGCCAACATAGGGCTACTGGACGGCCTCACACAAGACGATATGCACCAACAATACCCTGATTTTATGGAAACTTGGTCCACTGATCCATCCACAACTGTCATGCCTAGAGGAGAATCAATCCTGCAAGTACAGGAACGAGCCTGGAATACCATCGAGGAGATCAGAGAGCTTCATCTTGGTCATAGCGTGGCAATTGTTAGCCACAGCTTCACCATACTTAGCATTGTGTGTAAACTTCTGGGTATGCCTTTGGCTAACTTTCGTAAACTACGGTTGAGTCTGGGAAGCATAACCCGCGTGGAAATACACCAGGAAACCACCTCACTCATTAGCTATAATGATCAATGTCACTTAGAAAATCTGCCCTAAAGGTAGTACCAAAATGGCGAGAGGAATTGAGAATGGACTAGCTCTGGAACGCAGACTCATTAAGCTAGTAACTCACATACTCAAGGAATTGGGGCTTGCCATGTCCAAACAGCCCCTGATTATTGCAGTCTCTGGAGGGCCTGACTCCATGGCTCTCCTGTTACTTCTGTCAGAACTGAGGAAACCCCTCGGGCTGAATCTCCATGTGGCACACCTCGACCACGGCCTACGCGGCAGGGAATCCCAAGAGGACGCTCAATTTGTTGAGGAAATGGCAGCCAGTATGAGTATTCCTGTTACTCTGGGGCAAGAAGACGTAGAGTCCTACAGAACGGCCCATAGCCTATCACTTGAAGAGGCTGCAAGAGAGGTGCGTTATTCATTCTTATCCAAGGTAGCCGCGGCCCAGCAAGCCGATACCGTAGTCCTTGGTCACACCGCCGATGACCAGGCGGAAACCATTCTCATGCATCTCCTACGTGGTAGTGGATTAACAGGACTAACAGGAATGTCTTCTCTAGCCCATTGGCCTTCCTCTCACAATGAACAGTCGCTATCTCTGGTACGTCCTCTACTCGCAATCAAGCGATGGGAAACCGTATCATACTGTCTGTGGAAGAAAATCACCCCAAAAGAAGATTCAACAAACCTCTCCCATAAGTTCACGCGAAACCGGTTGAGGTTAGACCTCATACCACGGTTAGAATCCTACAACCCACGGTTCCAGGAGTCCCTGCTGAGACTGAGCCGATCTGCCAGTCAGGATCAAGCTTACATTCTGGAAGAAGCCATCCAAGCCAGGAACAAACTGGCGTCAGATTCTGGCGACGGAATCACCATAGAGCGTAAGCAGTTTATAGCCCTCGCCGAAACCCTAAAACGACATCTATTGAGACTTGTCTATGAGGAAATCAAAGGCTCATCTCATGGACTGGAACACCGGCATCTGGAAGCAATGGTAAGGTTGGCAATGACAAGCACAGGCAAGGATATTGACCTGCCGAACGGCCTTGTGTACTCAGTGAGGCACGAATTTATAAGACTTGGCTTTGGCAAAAGCAAGCCGCCAGATGCACCGGTTGTTGTTGGTGAATATCCGCTAACGGTGCCTGGTAACGTCAGAATCCCTGGATGGACCGTGAGAACGCGACTGTCTGCTGGAGAGAGTGGAATCTCGACATCTGGTACGTATTCCGTTCGATTGAACGAGGGGAGTGTTGGGCGTCGGCTCTTGGTGAGAAGAAGAAAACCTGGAGATAGGTTTCAGCCTATTGGCATGACTGGGTTCAAAACGCTTCAGGATTTTATGGTGGATGAGAAGGTGCCACAGGAGATGCGTGACAGGATACCGCTGGTTATATCTGACGAAAGGATTGCGTGGGTTGTCGGCCTTCGCATTGCCGACTGGGCCAAGTTGACGGAAGACACGACTAATGTGGTGTCTCTGGAGTTTTCTCCTACTACATAACCTCCACTAGCCTGGGATTCAGCGTTGATCCCGGTATGCGGCCGCGTCTGGCAATTGGAATTCCATCTATCACGTGAATATCTGAGCTGAACTCATGAGGTGGGCAAGCGCTAATGCAACGTCCTACCTCAAAAGCATTTACCGGAGCACAAGCGTCTACAAATTCACTGATACGACATGCATCCAAGTTCCCACGAACTAATATATCTACCTGGGAATAACCTGTAATGTCCAACCGCACACGTAACTCTTTCACCATATTGGGGCTTATATTTTTCTCTACCAGAGAATCATCTAAGATAACCCCCCTCAAACGCTGTCCGAATATTCTTACCAGAGAGATGGACTCCTCTGTTTCGTCCTTTATCACGTTCACAGGTGCCACCCGTGAAATTTCTGGTGGTATGTGCTTGTCAAAAGCCTGCATCGCACTCACGGTGTCGCCCATAATTAAGGCAACATTTGACGAGATTGTGCCAGTGGGATTTATCCCAGACAGCTTAGCCCCTAGGGTGGTAGAGCAGGATAAGCATCCTCCTATTACAGCAGCGTAGTCCATCACCCCAGCAACACTGGGGTGAACGTGGCGTGCTCCAACAGATATAACGGGAATGATTCCAGCAGCGCTTACACATTCCTTGCTGGCAGTAGCCCATCCGGTAGAGTGGGATAGGATGCCGCAGATGGATGTCTCATACAGGCCGAAGGAAGCGTAAGGCGCAGTAATGCTGAGTGCCAGCTCTCCGGCCGCAACAAAATTGCCCTCCTCCAGTGCCCATACCTGGTGGTTGGTTTCGGGAAGCACTTTGCTAAGAAGTGCTTTAACCTCGCTGATACCACAAAAAATTCCGCTCTTGATGGGTGAAAACTCCATTGTCACTATGGGGTTAAGACCTTCATTACGTAAAACAATTTTGTCACGGTGTGCACTCACGTCCGCAGTATCACCTACCAAGAGTGGATATTCACCCACGAAATCTACGGATGACATACAATCACCTCAAGCTTTCTGAATTTGAAAGGATTCTTACTGTGCACGATCTTACTCAGTTAGCTCAACAGATTTAAACGAATATTGCCAGATATAGCGCTTTCTAGGCAAATTCCCAACCATCGTTCTACATACACATTACTTGGCACAATGGCATAGATACTACAACCTCAGTTAATTAGAGGCAAGTAGTTGAACAGTTCCCACTCTAGCACCCAAAATATGCTCCATATGCTGCAACGCCCACGCGTGGGCATTTGTGTCAAATGTTGCCACCGCATCTGATGGTACGTCTACTTGATAGTCTCGGTTTCTAGCGTCCGCTGTGGTATGCATAACACATATGTCCGTACAAACTCCGCAGACGATAATTTTTTCTGGCTCCAACACCTGTAGCCGCTGTTCCAGATTAGTATTGTAAAATCCGCTGTAACGTTGTTTGCTGATACGCTCTCCTGGATAAGAATCCAGCTCAGGTATCACTTCTGATTCCGGCGTTCCATCAATGCAATGTACTGGAAACATCTGGAACTCCAAGTCGTCTGATAAATGAGTGTCACAGATGTAGAATATTTTGGAACCCTGGGACAACTCTCGTTTCAAGAGAGCTTGCACATTAGGAATAATCTTACGAGCATCATCACCACAGTAGAGATTATAACCCTCTTCCAAAAAACCCCTTAACATGTCGACCACAAGCACAACATTCGGCATAAGTTTGTTCCAGAGTATTCCACACTTCTATATTTACAAAAGATTTCTATATTTTACCCAAGCAAGCAGATAACTTCAAGCAATCAAATCAACATGCACTGCACCTACAAGACTCTGCAAAGAGCTTACAAACTGTGAATATGCTTAAATGACAGACTGAGGTGGACTCTAACTTGTTAGAGTCCCAGATGGTTTCAGGAAATAGATGAGTGAGATGCCCAGATAAAGTGGATAGACAATGATTTCCAACAAAGACGGATCGCCATTATATCCAAAAATACCCTTCAAGAAACTTCCAACAGCACTGTTTTCATCGATGATTGAGTTGATATTCCAGATATGCTCAATAAACATTGGCAGAAGACCAGCTTCCTGGAACTCGTGTATTCCATGTGCGAGAAGTCCTGCAGCAAATATCATGAGCATGACACCTGTGCTCCTGAAGAAGATGCGAAGATTGATAGTGTGAGTTCCGCGGTAGAGGAACCAGCCCAAAATGATAGCAACTGCCAAGCCTGCCAGACAGCCGCTAATAGTTGCAACAGGGGTAGCAGTCTTGGCAGCACCGAAGATCAAAAGTGCAGTCTCCAGACCCTCTCTCACTACAGCCAGGAATGGTACTAAGGCAATGGCAATAGTAGAGCCGCCCACTAATGCCTGCTCCACCTGGGTTTCCAGTTGCGCACGTAGATGACGGGCCTGAGATTTCATCCAGATAACCATCCAGGTAAGAGCTGCAACGGCAAGCAACATGGCCGTACCTTCAAAGATCTCTTCGGCTCTGCCGTCTAACTCTCTGCCAAGGCCGAATAGTATAGCTCCTCCGAGAAAACTGACAGCCGTGGCGAGAGCCACTCCCTGCCACACACGGCCGAATAAGTTACTCCGGCCAGTTCTCTTCAGATATGCCAGCACAATAACTACGATCAGGGCCATCTCCAGCCCTTCCCTCAAGGTAATCAAGAATGCCTGTGCCATTTAATTTTCTCTCTCTTTCAAATTATCGCCGGAATCCATCTATGGCTAATGTGAGCTCAATGCTTACGCACACTAAAGGCGCTTATGTATACACATAAACAAAATCCTGCACGCACTGCAGTATAGTTAGTATATACTAATAATAACCACTAGTATACATTACTTATTTTCTCCAATACTAACGTTTCGCTTTCTGCCATCATTGCCACTGCATCCATATGATATAGGCCATATTCTTGACGCGAGACGGGTATCAGGCTATTTTACGTATCATGGCTAAAGTTAAAAAAGATACGGACCAGTACAAGCCGATTGGAGTTGTTAACTCAGAGCACTTATCACAGGTAGCAGAAAACTACCTGTTATCGCTGTATATTCTGCGAGAGGAGGGCCTGAGGGCTACTGCTGGCCAGCTGGCTGAGCACTTAAAGGGCCTTCCTGCTGGGGAAGGCTTAGGTACCAGCTTGCCATCGGTTCTAGGCATGTTACGCAGGATGGCCAAAGAGGGACTTCTGGAGTTGACTGCTGAAAAGAATGCGCAATTAACTCCACGAGGCATGATACTCGCCGAGGGAATGGTACGGCGACACAGGCTGGCAGAGAGAATGGTTGTAGACATACTGGGATTAGACCTTCACAAAGCCCATGTGGAAGCCCACAGACTGGAACATGCCATATCCCCTGACCTAGAAATCCTTATCAGGGAAAAGCTGGGGAATCCGACGATATGCCCATTTGGTGGGCCTATCCCAGGAAGCGGCTATGTTTCTCCTCCAGGCCAGAAGTTGACCCTTGATAAGGCAGAGTCAGGAGTAAGTTACTGTATAGATAGAGTTCCGGAGGAAAACCAAGAGTTACTACGATTCCTGATTGAGCAGGGCATATTGCCAATGAAGACCATTACAGTAATAAATGCCAATCCGCACCTTGGTATAATTACCATCAAAACTGAGAATGGTGAAGGAGCCCTGGGTTACAACGTGGCAGCTCGAATCCGGGTGCGCCAGTATGAGTAGCGCATAACTCGTAGCGGCTATCCAGTTATGCTTCTGGCGGAGCGGAGCCACTAACTTCAAAAATAGCGCTGCTAGGCATGTTTACCAAGCTAGCAGGCGTACTCGACAAGCTGACATAACGGCAAGACACACCTGTATTCTCAGTTTTCCAGGGGCACTATCCACTCCAGTAACCTACGCACAGCCAGCCATGCATGACCCTATTTTCTGAACAGGAGCATGTAGTTCTCGACGTTCAAGCCCCGTTCACTCACAAATCGCAGTCCGACCTTCTCTCCAAGTTCTCTAACTTCCTCCTCGCCCACTCTGGCTTCCAGAGCGGGGCCTTCCTCCGTTTCTCGCTTGTACCATTCTAGAATGGCAATCCAGCCACCTTTTTGGAGAGACCTCTGGGACTCTGCCAGTAAGGCAGCTTTATCCTTGACCTCGTTAAGCACAAAGGCCAGCATGATACCATCCAGACTGCCACTATCAAGTGGTAGCTTCTTTGGGCTACTGTGAAGCACTTCTGCGTTGTTCAAGTGCACATCAGATAGATACTGACTGCATGCCTCCAGCATCTCCTCCTTGGTGTCAATTGCGTAGAGTTTTCCCTGGCTGACATACTTTGCCAATGGAATTGTAAAATAGCCTGGCCCACAGCCAATATCTGCAACAATATGATATGGCCGTATAGGTATCATAGAGATTATGCGGTCCTGATCCAGCCTTGCACGACGCTTCGGACCCAGCAACGCATCCTTCGTGTCGGCATCGAGTGTTTTTGGCATGGTAAACTCCTTCTGAGTTATTGGTAAACTTTGAAGATCTTCCCTGTGCTACCTATAGTTATATCTAGGCTCAATTCCTGCCAGGGAAAGAAGCAGCTTATTCTTAACAAGCTGCACTACAGGAGTGAGAAAGCTGCGCACACATTGTACACCTTTTTATCTTTGTCAGATACTAAAAGATACTAAGGCTCGCAATAAATTACGTAGTTGACTCCAATGTTATTGTGAAGTATAATTACCTTCTGCCAATATATGTCACATGAGTATTTTTTCTATTTCCTCTTTTAAAGCAACTCCTAAGTTGCAGGTTATGCGCGTCTAATAAATATTATCTTATTCGCCTAGGAGCATGATTTCCATGAGTTCTTTAGCTGTGCGTTCTCTTTATAGTGGTACCCCCGCAACACTTGAGCAGAAATCTTATGCCAAGATACCACAAGTATTGGATGTACCTAATCTAATACATTTGCAATTGGAATCATTTAATTGGTTCATGGGCGATTGCCTAAGTTCTCTTTTCCATGAGGTATCACCGATAGAGGACTTCACGGGCAATAGATTTGAACTGTCGTTCCTTAATCACGAATTCTCACCACCAAAATACACTGAAGAAGAATCCAGGGCGAGAGAAAGCACCTACTCCTCTTCCCTTTACATTACGACGCGGCTTCTGATTAAGGAAACCGGAGAGATGAAAGAGCAGCGGCTCTTCATGGGAGATGTACCCATGATGACATCTCAGGGCACATTCATAATAAACGGTGCTGAGAGAGTCGTAGTTAGCCAGTTGGTCAGATCCCCTGGGGTCTATTTGACCTCAGAAAGAGACCTTGCCAGCGACAGAGATCTGTGCGGAGGCAAGTTGATTCCCTATAGAGGCGCATGGCTGGAGTTTGAGACCAGCAACAAAGATGTTATGTCGGTGAAAGTGGATCGCAAGAGAAAGGCTCCTATCACCACCCTTCTACGTGCCTTGGGGTTAGCAGATGATAATGAGTTGTTAACCCTGTTTCAAGACGTAGATACTGACCCTCAGCATCAGTATATAAAAGCCACCCTAGGACGAGATACCAACCCGCAGGGACAGGATGAAGCACTTCTTGAGTTCTACCGTCGCCTCAGGCCCGGCGAACCACCAAATGCAGAAAACGCCCGGAACCTGATGGATAACCTATTTTTCAACCCGCGCCGCTACGACTTGGGTGGAGTTGGACGGTACAAACTAAACCGTAGGCTTGGCATAAACGTAAATACCGAAGAACACACTCTTACCAGAGATGACCTTGTAGCCGTAGTCAGAAAAATGATCCTAGTAAACAACGGCCAAGAACCAGCGGATGACATTGATCACCTGGGAAACCGCAGGGTAAGGGCCGTTGGCGAACTCCTACAGAATTCGCTCCGAGTAGGGTTCCTCCGCATGGAACGAGTTATCAGAGAAAGAATGACGACTCAGCCAGACCCATCATTGGTTACCCCTGCGGCCCTGATAAATGTCCGCCCAGTTGTGGCAGCTGTACGGGAATTCTTCGGAGGTTCTCAGCTCTCACAATTCATGGACCAAACCAACCCTCTGGCCGAATTGACCCATAAACGACGCCTTTCTGCCCTTGGGCCCGGCGGTCTCTCGCGGGAACGGGCCGGGTTTGACGTCAGAGACGTACATCACTCTCACTATGGTCGCATCTGCCCCATCGAGACTCCTGAGGGGCCAAATATCGGGCTCTTGGGCTCTCTAGCTACCTATGCTAGAACAAACAAGCACGGCTTTATTGAAACGCCATACCGCAGCGTACTGAGGGAACTACCAAACAACTCTACGGATATCCAAGGCCGCACAGTAACCGAGGCAGTTCTGAACGACCAAGGCAAGGTGGTTGCTAAGAATGGACAGACGATCACAGCCCCACTCGCCAAGCGTATTGCAGGCCTTGCACCATGCATGGTTAAGGTAAAATCGTTTGCATCCATTGACCCTGATGACATTATCTACATGGTTGCCGATGATGAAGAACAACACCCTATCGCCCAGGCCAATTCTCCTCTGGACAGTAAGAACCAATTCACTACCGAAAGAGTGGAGATAAGGCGCGGTGAGATATTCTCCTTGGAGCGGCCAGAAAACGTAGCTTACATGGATATATCTCCAATACAGATCGTAAGCGTGTCTGCTTCCCTGATTCCTTTCTTGGAGCATGATGATGCCAACAGGGCTCTCATGGGGTCCAACATGCAACGCCAGGCAGTGCCACTGGTCCGTACCGAAGCACCGCTGGTCGGCACAGGCATGGAGGGAAGGGTAGCCATGGATAGTGGCCAAGTGGTCATATCGCTCACAGCCGGTGTAGTCACCACGGTCTCAGGGAATACCATAGAGGTTACAGACGTGGACGGCGTTCCTCACAAATATACCCTGATCAAGTTCTTGAGGAGCAATCAGGGCACATGTATCACTCAGCGCTCCATAGTCACTAAAGGCGATGTGGTGAAGGCAGGGCAAGCACTGGCTGATAGTTCATCCACAGATCACGGAGAACTAGCCCTAGGGCAAAATCTCCTAGTCGCCTTCATGAGTTGGGAAGGATACAACTTTGAAGATGCCATCATCATAAATGAAGACCTACTGAAGCAGGATAAGTTCACATCTATCCACATTGAGAAATTTGAGGTTGAAGCCAGAGACACAAAGCTGGGCGCCGAAGAAATTACCAGAGATATTTCCAACCTTGGAGAGGACAGCCTTAGAAATCTTGACGATTATGGAGTAATCTATCCTGGAGCCGAGGTAGGACCAGGGGACATCTTGGTGGGTAAGATTACACCAAAAGGCGAGACTGAACTTACTGCCGAGGAGAAGCTGCTTCGGGCCATTTTTGGAGAAAAAGCCAGGGACGTAAAAGACACTTCCCTGAGAGTGCCTCACGGTGAAAGAGGCAAAATAATAGACGTAAAAGTCCTCTCAAGAGAGAACAAGGACGAACTTCCTCCCGGAGTAAACACCCTTGTGAGAGTGTGGGTCGCTCAGATCAGAAAAATCTCAGCAGGGGATAAGATGGCTGGCCGTCACGGCAACAAGGGTGTCATCTCACGAGTGCTACCTGCTGCTGATATGCCATACCTTGCTGATGGAACGCCAATGGATATTATCCTCAATCCCATAGGTGTGCCTTCCAGGATGAACCTCGGGCAGTTGTTGGAAACGCACCTCGGCATGGCTGCTCATAGCATGGGAATGCGAGCAATGACACCCGTCTTTGACGGAGCTGAGGACAAATCCATTGAAGACGGACTGGCCAGAGCATGGATATTTAACAAATCAGGTTCCATAGATCATCATTTAATAGACGGAAACTCCAATCCTAACCTAGATATTACGAAGGAGTGGCTAACCGAAAGAGGATACGATCCTGACAAGGTTCTGAACGATGGGAATCAGGGCGAGGCCAGCAAAGCAGCTCTAAGGATTTGGCTCTCAGAAGAAACGGGAGTCGATAACAAGAATATATCAGATGAGGATGTGTTCACCGAGGCCATGCGCCTAAGCAAGAATTCCAACAAGTCTGCCCCAACATTGGGCAAGAGCATCCTGTATGACGGACTGACCGGCGAGCCCTTTTTGCAACCTGTCACGGTGGGATACATCTACATGCTGAAGCTCATTCACTTAGTGGAAGATAAAATACACGCCAGGTCAACTGGCCCATACTCCCTGATAACCCAGCAGCCATTGGGAGGCAAGGCCCAGTTCGGAGGACAGCGATTCGGCGAAATGGAGGTGTGGGCGCTGGAATCTTACAGCGCTGCATATAACCTTCAAGAGATGCTCACCGTTAAATCCGATGACGTAATAGGACGTGTCAAGACCTACGAGGCAATCGTCAAGGGAGAAGACATGGTTCAGCCGGGAATTCCGGAATCTTTCCACGTGCTGGTAAAGGAACTTCAAAGCCTCGGTATATCAGTGGAGTTACTACATGAAGAAGACGAACAGCCTATACTTCAGGACGGTACTGAGCCGGTTACTGTGGAAGGTGAAGTCATAGACGAACTTACCGGAGTAAATTGGCTTAATGAAGTCTATGAGCCAATTGAAGTGCCTGAAGAAAGCTCAAATGGAGACGAGATAGATCCGATAGGTGAAGTAAACGAAATAAACAAAACAGAGGATGTAGAAAATGGATCCTAACATGGAATTTAACGCTATACGCATTTCCATTGCTACCCCAGAGCAAGTGAAGAACTGGTCTTACGGAGAAGTAACCAAGCCTGAAACCATCAACTACCGTACACTCAGGCCGGAAAAGGACGGACTTTTCTGCGAGCGTATCTTTGGCCCCACAAAGGACTGGGAGTGCTTCTGCGGGAAGTACAAAAAGATTCGCTACAAAGGCGTCATATGCGACAGGTGCGGAGTAGAAGTGGCTCGCTCCAAAGTCAGGCGGGAAAGAATGGCTCACATTCAGCTCGCCGCTCCCGTAGCCCATGTCTGGTTTTCCAAGGGAATACCAAGTCGATTGGGACTCCTTTTAGACCTTTCTCCAAGAAACCTAGAAAGGGTACTGTACTTTGCCAAGTACATTATCACTCACATAGATAATGACAAACGCACCAGCTACATTCAGTCACTCGAAGAATCCCTGATTCAAGAAAAGGAAACATCTGATCAGACTGAGCCTATGCCTGCAGAGGAATCAGCAGAAGCTCCTCAGAACGACCAATCGGATTCTGAAAAGGACATAATAACAGCAACTGCCAACCTTAATGTGGATAAAGCCAAGCGAAAAGAAGAGGTCCAGGCTCTGATAGACGAGTTGGAAGGGTTGCAAATAATGCAACTCCTGACGGAAGCCAACTACCGTGACCTAAGAGACAAATTTGAAAACATCTTTACGGCCACTATGGGTGCAGAGGGCATTATGTCCATACTGCAACAATTGGATCTTGAAACTCTCAAGTTACATCTACACGAAGAGATTGTCCAAACATCAGGGCAGCGCCGCAAGAAGGCAATAAAGCGACTTCGCATTGTGGAAGCTTTCATAAAGAGCGGCAACCAGCCTCAATGCATGATTCTCTCAGTACTACCTGTGCTGCCTCCAGACCTAAGGCCAATGGTGCAATTAGATGGAGGTCGGTTTGCCACCAGCGACCTTAATGACCTCTACAGACGAGTCATCAACCGCAACAACAGACTGAAGCGCCTGCTGGGTTTGGGAGCGCCTGAGATCATTATCCGCAATGAGAAGAGGATGCTTCAGGAAGCAGTGGATGCTCTTATAGATAACGGACGGGTTGGAAAAGCCATATCTGGAAATCACAACCACAAGCTTAAATCTCTAGCAGACCTCCTTAGGGGCAAACAGGGAAGGTTCCGCCAGAACCTCCTCGGTAAGAGAGTGGATTACAGTGGGCGTTCCGTTATCGTTGTAGGCCCGCAATTGGCCCTCAATCAATGCGGCCTTCCCAAAAAAATGGCGCTGGAACTATTCAAACCTTTTGTAATGAACCGCCTGATATTGGACGGTCACGTACACAACATAAAAGGTGCCAAGCGAATGGTGGAGCGAGTGAGTCCTGAGGTGTGGGACATCTTGGAGGAAGTTATATCCAATAGGCCAGTGCTTATAAATCGCGCTCCAACACTGCACAGACTCGGTATCCAGGCTTTCTATCCTGTGCTTGTGGAAGGTAGTGCCATCAAGGTTCACCCATTGGTGTGTACGGCCTTTAATGCCGACTTTGACGGCGACCAAATGGCTGTGCACGTGCCATTATCCAAGGAAGCGGTACAGGAAGCTAAACGGCTCATGCTCAGCACACAAAATATGCTCTCTCCAAGCTCTGGAGAGCCGATTGTCGCCCCGACCCTGGACATGGTCTTCGGCTGCTATTATCTGACCACAGAGGTTCCAGGTGCCAAGGGAGATGGCTCCAAGCACAACGACTTCGATGAAGCTAGGGCGGCTTACGAGCATAGAGTGGTGGATCTGAGAGCGCCCGTATTGATAAAGCAATCCAATAACGGCTCTGACACCACATGGTTCCAAACCACCGTGGGTCGAATTATCTTCAACCAAGTCCTTCCAGAGGGCATAAGCTTCCACAACGAGATAATGGATAAGAACCTTCTAAAAGACCTGACCGCTGACTGCTATAGATCTCTTGGAAACCAAGAAACTGCTGATATGTTGGACAGGATAAAGCGATTGGGCTTTCATTATGCCGGCCAATCTGGTACCACAATAGCCATAAACGACATAGAGGTGCCTGCTCAGAAGACAGAGCTGATTGAGACTGCAACCAACAAGATAGATAATCTTGAAGAGCAGTTCCAAAGAGGTCTCATTACCGAGGATGAAAGATACGTCACCGCTGTACAAATTTGGACTGATACCAGTGACCAGATGACCAAAGTTATTCAGGAGCAACTGCCCACATACGGCGGCGTATATCTGATGGCTATCTCTGGAGCCAAAGGGAACATTGCCCAAATAAAGCAAATGGCTGGTATGCGCGGCTTGATGAGCAATCCACGTGGTCGCATTATTGAGTTGCCTATCAAATCCAGCTTCCGAGAGGGACTTAGCGTTCTGGAGTACTTCATTTCTACACACGGAGCACGCAAAGGACTGGCTGATACGGCACTTCGCACGGCCGACAGCGGCTATCTCACCCGCCGCCTAATAGATGTTTCCCAGGAGGTCATTATCCTGGAGCAAGATTGCGGCACTACTTTGGGCATTACAATAGAGGCTAATAGTGATAAGCCTTTAGAGTCTCCATTTATTACTCGCCTGTTGGGACGTACCGCTGCAAGCTCCGTGGCAGACCCGACCACTGGAGAGATCATCGTGGAACGCGATGAAGAGATAAACGAAACATTCGCAGACAAGATTAGCGAATTGGATATTAAGGAAGTGCATGTACGGTCTGCACTGAACTGCGAGGCTCGTAGTGGAATGTGCAGCCTATGCTACGGTCGCAACCCCGCAACGGGTCAACAGGCAATATTAGGTGAAGCTGTCGGTGTCATGGCTGCACAAAGCATTGGAGAACCTGGAACACAGCTGACAATGAGAACGTTCCACACTGGAGGCGTAGCAGGGATCGACATCACTAGCGGTCTCCCAAGGGTTGAGGAGCTTTTCGAAGCTAGATCCCCCAAGGGACAAGCTTTCCTTGTGGAAATTGATGGCACAGTTGAAAGAATTGATGACGGAGAAGAACGTCGAATTAGAATCAGTAGCACAGAGGAATATAGGGAAGACTATACGCTACCAGTCGACTATACACCTTTGGTGACTGACCGTGAATTTGTGGAAGCCGGCACCGTTTTGGCTCGTTCGGAAAATGAATCTCTAAGTCCAGAGACCATTGTTCTGGAAGCCCTTCCCCTAACAGCCCGTATTGCAGGGCGGATAGAGATTACAGACGGCATTATTACCATTGCATGGGAAGAGAAGGAAGAGCGTGAATACCTGATACCTCCAGCCTCTCACCTTGCAGTAGAAGATGGGGCTACTATAAACGCTGGAGACCCTCTTACTGTTGGTCCTCTCAACCCACAGGATATCCTACGTATACTTGGTCGCGAGGCAGTCCAACAGTACTTGATTGATGAGGTACAGCGGGTATATCGCTCACAAGGCGTAAATATCAATAACAAACATATAGAAGTAATAGTCCGACAGATGCTCAAAAAGGTTAGGGTGGACTCACCAGGTGATACCGACATGCTTCCGGGCGAACTGGTAGACCGACTAACCTATGAAGATGCCAATGCCAAGGTGCTGGCCGAAGGTGGAGATCCTGCAATGGCATCGCCAGCTCTCTTGGGTGTGACTAGAGCGTCTCTAAGCACTGATAGCTTTCTGGCCGCAGCTTCCTTCCAAGAAACCGCTCGTGTCCTCACGGAAAACAGCATGAACGGCAGCGTTGATTACCTGAAAGGACTGAAAGAGAACGTAATCATTGGCCGTCTGATACCCGCCAACCTACATTCCTCTGCCGCTGGTAGACAGCGACTTGGGCTGGAGGGTGACGGATCGGATGAGGACCCAAAAAGTGGGACTCGACTGACACTTGATTCTAAAACCATATCCCACGTTTTATCAGCCCGCATACCAGGCGAGCTGGACTTCTAGAAAAAAGCTAATAGAGCGGAGATGCAATATCCCAGTTTTAACTATCTATAGGGGATATTGCATCTCCACTATTTTGGGCGGTTAGCTCAGCTGGTTAGAGTGCTGCCTTGACATGGCAGAGGTCAGTGGTTCGAGTCCACTACCGCCCACCACTGTATCTGTATTGATCTCTTTTGTTCCTTGCATAGATATGGGCGTGGTTACAAGTTACAGGTAGAGTTCCTTCACCCCCCCCATGGGCGAAAGAAAAACTGCTTCTTGCAGACAAGAACGTTTTTATCATATGCTCTCATCATGTTATCCAGGAAATTCGGTAAATACTGGTTTTGGATTGCCTTCCCTGTTGGAATGGTCGCTGCTTTTACATTATCCTGGTGGATCGGTCTACTTGTGTTCTGGGGGATTTCAATCACACCTGGCTTAGTTTATCGTATCTACCGGTGGTCGAAACGAAGGCAATAGCCTCAACTCTCCTATCAGTGGCATTAGAAACTAGGATTCCCAGCCAGCAGCAGATTGGAAGCCATGTTAAAATGCCGTACTATTGGAACGTTGTATTGTAAAAATAAAAGTAGACGTTCATATGAATTGCCAATTGGCATATAAGAACTAGGAAAGTAACTTCATGCCTAATTTTGTGGAAATCTCCTATACCGATGAGCAGGGCTCTAAAGGTCTTGACCCGTCTCTCATGGAACTGGCTAAGAAATACTATGGTAATACCTCATGGAAAGGTGTCAGCAATGATAGGCGGCGCCTTGAATTCCTGTTCCCTCACTATGAACATGCCTCCAGGTTTACCGCCGATGTCCGTACTTATCTCTCACAGGTGGCGATTGACCGATTAGATTAAAAGACTAACTAGAAGTCTCTGATATAAGTGCACACCTCGAAACCGTCAATGTCAGACAGCCCATAACGATATCTGGTTTTTCCGTATTTGCTAACTACACACCAAGCTCACTAATAGGAGCACTCTGCACATTAGCAT
The DNA here is from genome assembly GCA_963580875.1 of Dehalococcoidia bacterium. Taxonomy (GTDB): domain Bacteria; phylum Chloroflexota; class Dehalococcoidia; order Lucifugimonadales; family UBA2985; genus JASLXI01. Next base: position 22,909 of record CAUZMC010000007.1, on the reverse strand, counting down.
AGAGCCAGTGCATCTTAATATTTAAAAACACAACTTCAAATATTGCTCCTATAATCTTCTATTATCAGAATGTTCTTTGCATATTTTACAGGCGCTGATTGATAGCAATCAACGCCAAAGAGCATAACTAAACAAAGTAAGGGAAAGTACGAACATAAAATCAATGTATCTATCGAATAGGTGAAAATGCAGGAAGATGGAGAGGCGAAATGGACAGATATTAAGAGAGAATGAGTTCTGTTCAGTGACGAAAAGTAGTGGTGCGTATATACTTTATGTGAAAGACAGTATGAAAGGTTTATTTTGAAGGTAACAGTGCGTTTCTTTGCGTTATATCGTGAGCGTGCAGGTGTATCTCAAACTGAGATAGAGTTGCCAGAAGGTACTACGCCTGAGGAGTTGCTGATACGGCTGCGGAGCATATATACTTCACTGCCTCTTTCAGATTCAGTCCTCATTGCGGTAAACTCTGAATACGTACTTCCTGAGGCTCCCTTGCACGAGGGGGATGAGGTAGCCTTCATACCACCTGTTAGCGGAGGAGTAGCATGATATATATAACTTCTGAGCCATTGAATCCTCAGGAAGTAACAAACATGGTATGCAAAAATACCAACGGAGCTGTGATAACCTTCCTAGGTACCACGCGCGACTTCTCCGAAGGCAGAGACGTTCTCTATCTGGAGTACGAGGCATACCAACCCATGGCTGAAAATATGCTGGCACAGATTGTGGAGGAGGTCCGCGAGAAATGGGGGATAGAGGACATAGCCATAGCACATCGCGTAGGAAAACTGAAAATCGGTGAGATCAGCTTGGTGGTAGCCATGGCCTCACCTCACCGTAAGGAAGCCTTCGAAGCATCTCAGTACGCCATGGACAGAATAAAAACTATAGTTCCTATTTGGAAAAAAGAGGTGTTTCAGGGAGGAGAGGCTTGGATTGGCGACCAAGAGGATGAAGCTACTGCACCAGCTCACTAACAGACCATGCCCTGCACCCAGGATTCCAAACCACTCTGCATGCCATATTTTTCAATGAGCTGTTAGAGAACCAGAAACTTTGATAGAGCTTCCCAATCACCGTGCTGGTCCATGAGCGCTCTGAACTGCTCCTGTTTCAGTGGATGATCGAAAAGCACACTCTCCTGAAGAGACTCTAGGGCTGCGGTGGTGCTGAGAGTATCCGTCTCAACCTGTATCAGAGGTACCTCTTCTTCTCCAGCCTCGTAATTAACGTACTGAATGGGAGCATATCCTCCGGTAAGGACTATGCAACTGGTTTTGGTTTGCAGCGCAGCCATCTGAATATCAGGTCTATCACCCCTGACTATGACCGCTTTGTTAGCAAACCGCTCGAAGTAAAGCACTCCCCAGTCCAAGATCATCCCTCCAATAAGGTAGTGCTCCACAAAATTGTCTTTTTTCTCTTCCAAATTAAGGAATTTACCATCCAAGTGTTTGGCCAATTGGCCAACGCTAACACCAAGGAGACGCCTATCTTCCGGTATGGTAGCCAGCACTTCCACTCCTTCGGCTTCTATCTCTGGCACAAGATTGTCTTTAACCTCTCGGAGCTTGTACTTGGTGACTCCGTTGAGAACTATCCCTGCCAACCTGTCGCCAAAGAGGTCCTTGGCTCTAAGAACATCCTGCAACTCCAGATTAGAAGTGTAGCCAATTACAACAATAACAACGGCGTCCATGTCCTGAGCTAGGCGGTTGGAAGCGAAACCCAAGGTATCTACCAACCCGCTTAGACCCTCTACAATCGAAATTTCAGCCCCGACTGTTGCCTCGCGGAACCCTGCTATTGCCTGCTCCACAGGGATTTCCTTAGATTCTCCATCTTTAGGCAGGACCATAGGCCAGGACTGGTTCTTCTGTCCCTGTAGATTGGCAGCTTGTCTGAGGATTTGTACGTCTGGATCCATATCACCTGTCAGGGTCTTCGAATAAAAGGGCTTAAACAATGCCACTTTCCTGCCATCTTGAGATAGACGATGAGCCAAAGTAACGCACAAAGCCGTTTTACCTACCCGTACCTGGTCTGAAGCTATATACACTGTTGTCATACTGAGGTGCTCCGCCGCTTATTTCGTATTTAAAAGCATCATAAATTATACCACAGAAGCCACAATTGTTACATTTACCTCTCTCGAAGAATTCTCGCAAATGCTAAGAACGCCATTGACGACATCAATAAGTAAGGAATATGGATTTAATTAATATCATATGCCAATGAGCATATATGAACTCTAACGTAATTGGTAAGATAGAGAAGTCCAAGAAGTACGCTAAGGGACAATACAAGCTGACTTTCAACAGCTTTGAGCCTGAGTTCTTGGGAGCGAACCGCGATCATAGATTGGAATACATCAAAGAAAACTTAGCTTGTCTATGTCTATTCTTCACTATCAACGACTGATACAGTCATTCCATAGCTCTGCAACACATGTTTGAGGACATTATATCTGCGTCTTCAGTACCCCAAACTAGCATCTAAAGTGCGGTTGCATATTACGAAGGATAATTTGAGCTTCTACATACCCTATCCTAGTTATAGGGGCCCCGACAGTCTGTTTTCAAGCAATCTGACACCAGTTTTTATGGTTAAGTCTTGCCGACTATAGCGTCTCTGATAAGAGTTGTGATTTCATCTATGGTCTGTGTGCCAGCATCCTGGCCACCACGCAAGCGCACAGCAACGGAGTTGGAGTCAGCTTCTTTATCACCAACCACCAGCATATATGGAATCTTCTGCATCTGTGCATGCCTGATCTTTGCGTTCATGCGCTCGGAACGGTCGTCTATGCCAACCCGAATTCCCTGCGCCTTCATAGTCTTCTCCACCAAACGTGCGTAGTCCAAGTGACGGTCTGCGATAGGAATTATTGTAGCTTGTACAGGGGCAAGCCAAGTTGGAAAAGCCCCGGCGTAATGTTCTGTGAGAATTCCCAGAAACCGTTCCAAACTGCCCATTAAAGCACGGTGTAACAGTACTGGTCGCTGACGACTGCCGTCTGCAGCCATGTACTCAAGATCAAACCTCTCCGGCAGACTGTAGTCAAGTTGTATCGTACCGAGCTGCCACTCACGTCCAAGCGCGTCCGCTACAAAGAAATCAACTTTCGGGCCGTAGAATGCACCTTCGCCAGGCATAAGAGTGTATTCCAAGCCCTGAGCATCCAACGAATTAGCAAGCACATTCTCTGCGTGATCCCACTGCTCGTCAGTGCCAACCCGGTCTTCTGGTCTCAGCGAAAGGGCAATGCGGACGTTGTCAAACTTAAGTAATTTATATGTCTCATCTAAGCTTCCAACAAACGTACGTATCTCATTGTCCACCTGATCTGTGGTGCAAAAGATATGAGCGTCATCCTGCGCAAAGGTTCTTACTCTGGTGAGGCCCTGGATGACGCCCGAGCGCTCGTAACGGTGCAGACGACCGAAATCTGCGAGCCTGACCGGCAAGTCGCGATAAGACCAAAGTTGTGCGCCAAATATCAGCGCATGGGCAGGGCAGTTCATGGGCTTCAGGCCAAACTCCCGCTCGTCCTGCTCCACAATGTACATATTCTCCAGATAATGCTCGTAATGGCCGGATCGTTTCCAGAGTTCTGTATCAAAAATCTGGGGAGTTATGACCTCTGTGTAGCCGTATCGCTCGTAAAGGCCACGAACGTACTCTACGAGAAGGTTGTATATAATTGTCCCCTTTGGAAGAAAGAATGGACTGGCAGGAGCTATGGGATCAAACATAAACAGGTCAAGTTCACGACCCAACTTGCGATGGTCGCGGAGTTGAGCTTCCTCAATCCGCTCTAGGTGTTGTTCAAGGGCCTCGACTGTCTCAAAGGCGGTACCGTAGATGCGCTGCAGCATAGGCTGGTGTTCATCGCCTCGCCAATACGCGCCGGCAATGTTCAAAAGCTTATAGGCACTTATCTGCCCTGTAGAGTCCACATGAGGCCCCTGGCACAGGTCAACAAAGTTGCCGTGACGATATATACTTATGGTTTCGCCATGTGGCAGTGAATCTATAATTTCCAGCTTGAAAGGCTGTTCAGCGAACATGAACAAAGCTTCTTCTCGGCTCAGTTCCTCGCGTTGGAATGCCAGGTCTTTAGCGATGGTTTCCCGTATGTAGGCATCGATGCTCTCCAGATCCGCTGGAGTGAATGGACGGGAAACATCAAAGTCGTAATAGAACCCATCGTCAGTGGCCGGGCCTATGGCAAGCTTGGCCTCAGGGAAAATCTGAAGCACTGCGTCAGCCATAATGTGAGAGGCAGAATGGCGCATGCGCTCCCGCAGAGAGTGCATTTCTTTATTTTTATCTTGAGTAATCATCATTCCTAAGCCTAGTCAGTTGGGTAGTCTACAGTTATGCAGGTCGTCAAGCAAGAGGGAGCGTAGATAACCGTACTTAACCACACCCAGAAATTGACTCTTACCTACAGCAAGGGTTATCGTATGCTAGAACCCTTACAGTTGTCATACTTGGCGTCTAGCCGCATTGTATCAATGGCGATAGGCCTCTAAATCTCGGCATGGGTTATATGGATGTTGCAGAAATCTATAAGGACGGTACAGAAGTAATGCAAGAGCTTAAAGGCCGCGTACAAGACCTGAACGAACGTATCTCTCAAATGCTGGTGCGACTTTGACGTCCCTGGCAAAGAAATAGAAGCGGCTCGACTGGAAGCAAAAGCCCTACATCCAAAGTTCTGGGACGATTCCCAGGCAGCTCAGGCGGTGATGATCCAGTTGGCAGAACTGAAACAAGTGGCAGATGCGTGGAGGTCATTAGAGTCACGTACTTCCTCAACCTATGACCTTCTATCCCTTGCCTTAGAGGAAAGAGATACCTCGCTGGAGGAGACACTGTACCAGGAAGCGGAGGCCATATCCAAGGAGCTGAACACACGTGAGTTCCAGCTTATCCTCTCCGGAGAGCACGACACACGTAATGCCATTCTAGCCATTCACGCCGGCGCAGGTGGAACTGAGTCACAGGATTGGGCCCAAATGCTCCTGCGAATGTACCTTAGATGGGCAGAACAGGAAGGCTACAAAACACATATCCTTGACATGGCACCGGGAGATGAGGCAGGGATAAAGAATGTATTCATCAATATAGAGGGCAAGTACGCCTACGGTTATCTGAAGGCAGACAAGGGAGTACATAGATTGGTCCGTCTATCACCATTCGACTCTGCCCACATGAGACACACCTCATTTGCTTTGCTGGAAGTGCTCCCAGAGGCTGACGAGAAGGGAGACCTCCTAATCAACTCCGATGACCTACGTATCGACGTATACCGAGCCAGCGGCCACGGTGGGCAAGCGGTGCAAAAAAACTCGACCGCTGTGCGCATAACCCACTTGCCTTCTGGCATTGTGGCAACATGTCAGAACGAACGTTCACAGTTCCAAAACAAGGAATATGCCATGAAGGTCCTTCGAGCACGTCTCATGGAAATGGAATTGAAGCGTGATCTGGAAGAACAAGCCAAACTAAAAGGTGAGCACATATCGGCCGAATGGGGAAGTCAGATAAGGAGCTATATCCTACATCCATACAAAATGGTGAAAGACCACCGAAGCGGCTACGAGACCTCAGACACAGCCGCCGTCCTAGACGGAGACCTGAATGCCTTCCTGCAAGCGTATCTTCTATCTACAGTGGGGGAATAGGTGGCTGCCTTCTAGATTATCCTTCATATAGTGAACCTACGGAATAATAGTCTAGGTAATCCTAATTTTACAAAAGACTAGCGCAGGGTTGAGGGGATGTCTCCTCTACTGCCTTTTGGAAAGCTCATTCTGGATGTGCCAGAAGCGATGAATAGCCGTGAAGAATGCCAACACTGATATGATTCCCAGTGCTATTAACACTTGATTGATCAAGAGACCCGCTGCCAGAACCACCACCCTTTCCGGACGTGTCATCACCCCCACCTTGCAATCGACTCCCAGGCCCTCTCCTCTGGCTCGCAAGTAACTCACCATGAATGAGCTGGTGAGGGCCATAAATATCAGCAATTCCTCAGGTAAAGAGTTAATATTGATATAGAACAACAACAATCCAAGAAATATTACAGCTTCTGATACGCGGTCCACGGTGGAGTCCAACAAGGCGCCGACGGCCGACGCTCTCCCTTGAAGACGCGCGAGTGAACCATCGGCCATATCCAGGGCACTTGCCATCATGAGGATGATCCCTCCTACAACAAATTCTCCAATGGTAAGAAGATAAGCGGAGGCCACGCTAAGAAGCAAACCAATTATCGTCAATTGATTTGGAGAGAGCCCAAGCTTCTCAAGCAGTTTAGCCGCAGGCAGCTCCACGCAACGTGTGGAGATTTCACGAACCCTAGTCCGATATTCCTGCCACGATAGCAAATTAATCACGGCAGAACAATTCCTGTCTTCTCATCTACGTCACTTATTGAAGATTCATTGACGTTACGATTATTCAGAAGGAGCGTGTAGTAATCCACTATCTCGGATGTCACTACCTCCCAGTCATATTTAGGGGCTTTCATGCGACCATTATTAGCCAGTTCTCCCCTAAGAGAGGCATCCTCTATGAGAGTCTCCAAAGATGATTCTAGGGCGGCTTCGTCCATTGGAGGGACAAGCAGTCCCTCTTGTCCATGTGTCATCACCGATGAGTATCCCTCTATGCTGGTTGCAACAATCGGCTTGCCAGCGGCCATAGCTTCCAGAAGTACGATACCAAAGCTCTCTTGTCCCGTAGCTGGTGAACAAAATATGTCCGCAACCTGATAGTATCTCGGGAGGTCTTCGTAAGACACGCTACCCACAAATACAACGTCCTCGATATTTCGCTCAGCAATGAAACGATAAGACTCAGGCTCAGGATTACCAGGGCCGACTATTATGAGCCTCGTGTTGGGATGTTTCCATTTGAGCTTACTATACGCTCCCAAGAGGTATTTTAGGCCCTTGCGTTTCTCTAGGCGTCCCACAAACAGGATATTTATCTTACCGTCCTGAAAGTCAGTGAGAGGTGGGGCCGGATTGGAAAAGCGTTCGAAGTCTATCCCGTTGGGAATCACCTTGTAATCTCCAGGGAAGTGGTTACGGACAAAGCCCAGAGCGGGATTGGATACGGCAATTCTACCGTCCAGTTTATCATACCACCTTTTCAGGATGTATTTGGTGATCCAGTACATACGTCCGCTTCCGTGGAAGGCGTGGAAAGTGCCCACGTTTACTGCCTGGGAGAGCTGTAGGATGAACAGGGGTATTATTGGAGCCAGAGGTTCATGTAGATGTATGATATCAAAGCTCTCCTCTTTCAGGAGCTGCTTAATACGTGGTTCAAGCCATACCGACAAAGATATACGGGCTGTAGAATCACCCGTTGGAACAGGGACTGACCTACCAAGACGTATAAAGCCTTTGTCCAAAATGGCGGGCGGGCTAGATAGAGGGGCAATGACCTTAATCTCATGACCCAACTTGATGAGGTGTTGGCCCAAATGAAATATATGAGCCATAACCCCACCTGGGTAAGCGTAATCATATGGGGAAACTAATCCTATTTTCATTCAACGCCGATATTCAGAGAGCAGAAATAACTAGTCCCCTGCTATAAAATTCTCCACCATACGCCGTGCTTCGTCATCTGAGTACTGTACTGGAGGAGATTTCATGAAATAGGCCGCTGGGCCCTTTAATGTACCCCCAATACCTCGATCAAGAGCAAGTTTACAACACCGTATGGCGTCTACAACAACTCCTGCGGAGTTCGGGCTATCCCAGACCTCTAATTTAAGCTCTAAGTTTATGGGAACATCACCAAATGTGGTGCCCTCCATTCGAATGTGGCACCACTTACGGTCTTCCAGCCATGGCACGTAGTCGCTCGGCCCAATGTGAATGTCTTTAGGGTCCATCTCAAAGTCCAACTGAGAGGTTACGGCATTGGTCTTGGATATCTTCTTGGATTCCAAACGCTCCCGCTCAAGCATATTGTAGAAGTCTGTGTTACCTCCAAAGTTGAGCTGGTACGTCTTCTCCAGTTTGATCCCTCTTTCCCTCATCAGGCGGGTCAGAACCCTGTGAACAATAGTGGCTCCAAATTGAGACTTTATGTCGTCACCTATAATTGGCAAGTTCTTCTCTTCAAACCGCTTCTGCCAGTAGTCCTCCCTGCCAATGAACACAGGAATACAGTTTACTAGGCCACAGCCGGCTGCAAGTATCTGTTCAACATACCATTTTGTGGCATCCTCGCTCCCTACTGGAAGATAGTTGATTACAACATCAACTTCCCTCTCCTTGAGGATGCCAACAATGTCCGCAGTGGAACTTGAGTCCTTAACAATCATTTGGGACAGGTATTTTCCAAGACTATCGTGGGTCATACCCCTCTCTACCGGCACATCCATGAAGGGCACATCGGCGAACTTCATAGTGTTGTTTGGTTCAGTAAATATAGCCTGTGACAAATCTTTTCCAACCTTGTTCTTGTCTATGTCAAAGGCAGCAACAAAGTTGATATCCGATATGTGATAACCCCCCAGAGTAGGGTGCATCAGTCCTGGGATAAAGGCGTCCTCATCGGCCTCCCAATACTTATACACTCCCTGCACCAGAGAGGAAGCGCAATTTCCCGCCCCTATAATTGCTACATTTATCTTCGGCACTATTATCTACCTCATACTACGGCATTTCTACGTTTAGACTAAATACAGCCTCAAATATATCGGTAGGAATTTTAGCAGTTTTCCCACGCCTTCACAATACAAGAGGAATACAGAGTAATTTGGATATGTCTCAGCGCGTGATTAAATCCAGATCCATGAACAGAATACGGTAACTCTAAAGTTGTTCCCTATTAATACGCTTGCGCTGCATCACCTCAACGCCTATACCCAATCCCAATGGAAGTATGGCCAAAACCCCTCCTTCAAGACCCACTGACATGAGCGTACCAACCCCTATGCCAATGATTACACCATTCCACAGTGATGACATACGGTGTCGCTTTATTATTAAGCTGATATCTGGTCTCTGTTCCTCCATTTGTTCTGTTCCTCCTGGTAGAGATTAGCCTTTGGACAGGTCAGGACTGAGGAGTATTAATGTGATTCAATCTTGACATGAGCCTGGATTTCCGACGGGCGGCGTTGTTCTTATGGATTACACCCTTTGTAGATGCCTTATCCAATAGTTTTATAGCCTGCGCTGTACTCTCCTTAGCTGCCTCCAAGTCTCCTGCTTCAATGGTGTCCTGGGCCCTCTTGACGTATGTCCTAGCGGTAGTGCGAATTGGACGATTACGCAGGGTCTTTCTTATTAATACTCTGGCCGATCTTTCGCTAGGCAAATGAGTTCCCCCTATAATTTCAAGTTCTTGAGTTGGATTGAATTTGTGATTCCTCGTCTATGGTATTACGCGTTACAGAGAATACTCCTTCTACGCCTTCTAGTCGAGAAAACAATTTACTTAGCTGCCCAACCCCTATAGTATACAGCGTCAAATAGGTGGAGCAAGTACTATCTTCGTGCTCTGTGGTGATAACGGACGCAATGTTCACCTTTTCTTGGGATACCATGGTTGTCACGTCCCTTAGCAATCCAACCCTGTCCCATGCCTCAATGCGGAGTCTGACGGGATGGAGCACCTTGCTCTTACCCCATTCTACCTTTACCAGCCTTTCCTTCTCGTCCTCATTCCGTATGTTGTGACAATTCGCCTTGTGAACTGAGACGCCCCCACTGCGGGTTATGTAGCCAACTATCTCTTCCCCGAAGATAGGATTGCAACACTGGGCTACTCTGGTTAACAGGTCTCCTACTCCCAGCACCTCTATTCCAGAGGACGGCCAAGTTAGTATCGCAGGAACGTCTGATTCTTCAGTGGCTTGCTCTTGTTGAGCCGCTAGCTTAGTAGTTACCTGCGAAATGCTTACGGTACCGTTCCCCAGGGACCACAGAAGATCTGCGGTAGTCTCAAATTTGAAGAGAGCAGCGACTTCTCCTTCATCAATATTCAAGTTAAGGCGCCTCAACTCCTTGTCCAGCAATTCCTTGCCACTCTGAATGTTGACGCTCCGCTCCTGTTTACGGAACCACTGACGTATCTTCTCCTGGGCGTTCGCTGTGTTGGCATAGCCAAGGTTAATGTTAAGCCAATCCAAACTGGGGCCGCGAGCCACCTTACTTATGAGCACTTCCACCGTATCCCCAGTTTTCAGTTGAGTATACAAGGGCACTAGCTTGCCGTTCACCTTGCCACCAATACAACAGTGTCCCAAGTCTGTATGGATGCGATAGGCAAAATCTATGGGAGTAGAGCCTGAAGGTAGTTCTCTAACCTCACCCTTTGGGGTATACACAAACACCTGGTCTTGGAACAGATCTGTCACGGATTCCAAAAATTCCGCTGCACCAGCAACTTCTCTCTGCCAGTCCAATAGCTGTCTCAGCCAACTCATCTTCTCTTCAAAGTGAAGGTCTTTTGCCTCACCATCTTTGTAACGCCAGTGGGCTGCCACACCGTACTCTGAGACTTGGTGCATAGAATAGGTCCGAACCTGCACCTCCAGGGGTGTATTCACCTGGTACATCACCGCGGTGTGGAGAGACTGGTACATGTTATCCTTGGGGCTGGCTATGTAATCGTCAAATTCACCTCGTATGGGACGAAACAAGCCGTGTATGACACCTAAGGCGCTATAGCAGTCCTGTACATCAGAAACCATAACCCTCAGGGCAAAGAGGTCGTAAATTTGACCGAATTCCTTGCCCTGTTCTACATATTTCTCAATCTTCTGAAAAATCCCGTAGATATGCTTCGGCCTTCCCGTAACATCTGCCTTTATCCCAGCTTTGTCCAACTCCTCTTTCAACACCTCACACACATCCTCTACGTATTTTTCCCGCTCTTCTCGCTTCGCTGTCATGAGGAGCGATACCTCTCTGTACTTAGCGGGCTCCAAGTAGCTGAATGCCAGGTCTTCCAGTCTCCATTTGAAGTCCCAAATGCCCAATCTATGCGCCAGTGGAGCGTAGATATTCAGAGTCTCTCTGGCGATTGTAATCCTCTTCTCGGGGGAGTGAGCTTTGAGGGTTTGCATATTGTGTAGGCGGTCTGCAAGTTTGATAAGTACAACTCGAATATCCTGCGCCATGGCTACCAGCATCTTGCGTAGACTTTCAGCCTGTCCATCTTCGTAACCATATCGAGAACCACTTTCAGAAGTCATCAAGTCCATCTTGCTAAGCTTGGTAACCCCGTCTACCAAACGACTCACCTCGTCGCCGAATTTCTGCTGGATCTCTTCGTATGTGACATCACAGTCCTCAATCACATCGTGGAGGAGGGCAGCCGCTAGGGTGGGGGCATCAAGGTTGAGGTTTGCCAGAAAGAGGGCGGTATTGATGGGGTGTTCCATATATGGTTCCCCTGACAGTCGCCTCTGTCCCTCATGGGCCTTCGATGCAAATACGAAGGCGTCTTCTACAATCCCAATTTTATCTTCGGGTAGATAGCTCTTAGCCTTGGTAAGAATATCTTGCATATTACGCCGCCAACAAAGCTGGACTTACTTGGGAAGTATAGCGAACCGCCTAGCTTCCTGCAATTGTCACCGTTCTTGGACTGGTATAGCGGGGCTACCAATCCAAGCTATGACCTATCAAGTGCTGAGCGACAAACTTGCCTGCGTAGGCTTCATAACTGTCTGGACTAATATCCTACTTTCTTTGGCTGATTGTAACATTCATGCACATTAAATAATCATTACTGATAATCCCATGCCTCTTGAAGCGGGGACGCGAATTCATATATAATTAGTTAATGTGTACTTGTTGGGGCTAGATACCCTATGTGCTGGGCACACTGGAGACCATAATACATGCAAAATACAACCAATACTCCAATAATAGAGGTCAACAACCTCACCAAATATTACGGCGACTTCCCTGCCGTGGAGAACCTCAGTTTCACCGTAAACAAAGGGGAGATCCTAGGGTTCCTAGGGCCGAATGCAGCCGGTAAGACAACTACCATGCGGATACTCACGGGGTTTATGCCGCCTACCTCAGGTACCGTGAAGATTGCTGGATTCGACGTGATAGACCAGTCACTTGAGGTGCGACGTCGCATAGGGTATCTTCCGGAGACGGTCCCTCTATACACCGAGATGAGCATTTTAGATTATCTAGACTTCATGGGACAGCTTAGGGGCATGGACAAAAAATGGCGCACTCGGCGTATTAGCGAAGTTATTGATATATGCCGCCTAGGAGAGTACAGATCATCACTTATAGGTAAACTATCCAAAGGATTCCGTCAACGGGTGGGAATTGCCCAGGCCGTTCTACACGAACCAGAAGTACTCATAATGGATGAACCCACCATCGGAATTGATCCGATTCAAGTAGTTGAGACCCGTAATCTCATCAAGAGCTTCGGTGGGGAGCATACCATCATTCTCAGTACTCACATACTTCCCGAGGTCAGCATGATCTGCGAACGGGTAATTATCATCCACGAAGGCCAAGTTGTAGCCATAGACCGACCAGATAACCTATCAGAGCGTCTCAAAGGGACTGAACGCATAGAAGCGGATATCAGAGGACCTTTTGACCAAGTAATGACCTCTCTCAGAGATATCCCCGGTGTTCAAGAGGTGACTCGAACAGATAGGGGAGATGTGGGCATCTACAACATAGAGACCTCCAGTGGAGCAGACCTCAGAGAGCAGATATCGAACTTGGTACATGATATGGGTTGGGGTCTGCTTAGACTACAACCTATACAAATGAGCCTTGAGGAGATTTTCCTGCACCTCACTGTGACGGAATCAGACAAGACATGAAAAATACTTTAATCATAGCGTGGAAGGAAACCAGGACGTATTTTGTTTCTCCAATGGCCTACATTGTCATAGCCATATATGCAGCTCTCGCTGCTTACTACTTTGTAACCAGCATTAGTGGAGTCCTGCCTGAAGCTACCGTACGCGGTTACATTATCCCCACAGCATTCATCTTCACCCTGCTCTCTCCCATCATGACAATGAGGCTTCTTGCCGAGGAACAGAAACTGGGCACACTCGAGCTTCTCATGACATCCCCAGTGCGCGATTACGAGATTGTCATGGGCAAATTCCTGGCCTCAATGGCTAGTCTAATATCTCTCTTAATTCCCACAGTCTATCTGGTAGTTCTCCTAATGTGGTTTGCAACTCCAGATATCGGCCCCATCTTGAGCGGCTATCTGGGCATCATCCTCTTCGGCATGGCCACACTGTCTGTGGGACTGTTCGCGTCATCCCTCTCAGGCAACCAGATTGTGGCAGCCGTGGTAGCCATGGGTATACTCCTTTTGCTGTCGATAATAGACCTTGCCTCTACTTATGTAGGTGGCATATTCACGGAATTAGTCCTTGAGATATCCATTACCGCGCACCTTGAGAGCTTCGCCAGAGGCGTAATAGATACACACGACTTTATCTTCTACATAATTTTCACAACCTTCATGCTTTTCCTCACTGTCAAGTCTCTTGAATCCAGGAGGTGGAGATAATATGGGAAGCGACCATCGCAGAGAACAGAGCGCAAAAGAAAACTCAGAGAACTGGTCTAGTCTTGATCATCTAAAGTCCTGGATTGTCGATGCGGGCCCCATATTATCTCTGTCTGGAATTGTTATCCTGGCAGGTGGGATTGTGGTGTGGTTAACCATCAGTGAATTACGGGGGGCTGCCCAGATACTGGTCTCGTTGGCCCTCATAATGTTGATCACATCCACTGTAACGCACCTTTCCGCGGTTAGAAATGTTGTTACAGCACGCACAGGAAGATATGCCGCCAACACTCTTGTAATGGTAATTGCACTAACAGCCATATTGGGACTTATCAGCTTTATATCTCTTGAAAATGTCTTTCGAATTGACCTGACTGCTACTAGGCAGTTCACACTGGCACCTCAGACCGAAAAAATTCTTGATGACCTCACTGAGCCCCTGAAGGCCATCGTCTATTCCAGCCCGCAAGACGCTCGCCAGGAACAGATTCGAAGACGCGCCGATGATTTCTTCTTCGAGTTCAATAGACGCAACCGTAATTTCACATTTGAATTTGTAGACCCTGATTTAACTCCTTCCCAGGCCCGTCGGGATGGCGTTGAAGATTACCCCACAATTGCCTTCAAACTTTCTGATTCTGAACACAACCCATACCTTCTGACTCCACTCTTTTTTGGAGAGGAATTAGCGCTTTCCGAGCAAGATCTTGTAAGTGCAATACTAATCGCCACCGGGGAAAAACAGAAGGTTGTGTACTTCACCACTGGACATGGAGAACGAAAGTTGGAGGACGCGAACGAAGAGAGCACTGGTTTCGGCTTGGCACGCGCCGGTCTCCTGGGAGATAACTACCTGGTGCGTAGCCTCAACCTGAAACAGGTTGAGGCTATACCAGCGGACACAGCCGTACTGATACTTGCCGGGCCACGCAATAGCATTCTCCAAGATGAGCGGGACAAAATAGAGCGTTACCTGAAAGATGGCGGAAGAGCCATGTTCCTTCTGGACGATGCAATCAACACTCAGATGAACAATCTCCTGAACAAGTGGGGGATGGAACTGCCTCAAGGCAACATTGTGGATATAGGGAGTTCCACCACCAGCGACCCCAGAAGCCCAATAATACGACGCGGTTCCTACAACCTTGAACATCCTATTACCAAGCCCTTAGATGATACCTTCTTCACAGAAACTACCGGTATATTGGATATCATACTGAAAGCACCGGAGGGACTACCTCGCAATCCTGACGAACGGAACATAACTCTCACACCCCTTGCCGTGACATCCGTAGCTAGTTGTATTACTACGGAGAGCGACTCAAACGATTGCTTAGGAAATAACGATCTCTTTGGTCCATTTCCAATAGCCATGGCAGTAGAGGCTATTACCAGCGTTGGAGAAGAGCCTGATCCAGTAGTTCTAGGAGAGGAACGCAAGGTCTCATCCATAGTGGTATTTGGAGACTCAGATTTTGTCTCCAATAAATTTTATTATGCTTTAAATAACAGCGACTTTTTCCTCAATGCTGTGGACTGGCTTGCGAAGAAGTATGATCTGATTTCCATACGCTCCAAGCCACAGGCCTTCCGATTACTTATCATCGACCAGAAAGAATTCGATTTCATCCGCTATTCCAGCTGGTTTCTTCTGCCAACGGGCATTGTGCTCTTGGCAGGAATCAGTTGGTGGCGAAGGCGATAATCTGACACCGTGAGTATTCGTACATCAATAATGCTGGTAGTGTCTCTTGCAATGGTTGCAGGGTATGTTTTCTTCGTCCAACTCGGAAAGACTCCCGAAGCAGCGAATGAACCCCCCTGGCTCTATAACGTAAGCCTGGATAACATGACGCGTATAGCGATCACTGACCATGGAGAAGAGGCCGTCTTCTACATGGGAGAGAAGAATAGATGGCACATAGGCGAACCAGATGGCATACCAGTTGGCATAGATCGCTGGGAAGGCATTGCTCTTCTCCTGAGCGGCCCCAAAAGTCGACGCCTGTTAGACGAGCAGCCTACGAACCTTGCACCCTATGGCCTTGACTCTCCTATAACCACCATTGATCTAGAGCTCAAAGGGGATCAGACCATAGGCATCCTACTAGGACTTACAACCCCGGATGGTGAGAGCACATACGCCAAGGTGAAAGGCTTCGATGAGGTGTTCACCATCTTTGGCGGCTGGACGGATATCATAACGGGATTGGTTACCGATGTCCCATACCCAGAGTGGTATTACAACATAGCTACATCAAACATCACACGCATAGAATTGCTAACCAAAGAGACCGGCGTAGCACTGGATAACGACGCATCGGGATGGAGATTCGATAGCGAGAGTAAGAGGCAAGTTGATGAACCACAGCTATTAGTTTATCTTCAGCAACCCTTACAGGCCCTGGTAGAATACGCTCCTTTCGACTTAGCACCGTACGGGCTCGATATGCCTTCAATCAGACTGTTCTTCCAAACTGAGAAGGTCGATGATGAGGGACTTACCGTGATTTCTCACACACGATTCTTAATAGGCAACCCCACAGAAGACGGGACAAAATACTATGCCCAAACTCAACGGGGTACTGTCACATTCCCGGATATTTTCAGCGTAAACGCCGATTGGGTGGATGGCATTCAATCCCTAGCCGATAATCCTCCGTATCTCAATGGTGATGCCCCTGGGAACTGAGACCGATTATGAGAGCGGATATTATCTCCATTGGCACTGAAATTCTCATGGGAGAATTGGTAGATACGAATGCACCTTACCTTGCAGCCCAACTGCCGCCCATGGGCATAGAACTGCAGAGGATTTCCCAGACCAAAGATGACATAGGCATGCTAGTGGAGACCCTTCAGCAAGCGTGGCAACGTTCCGACCTTGTGCTAACAACTGGAGGCCTTGGGCCCACAGATGATGACCTCACTCGAGAAGCTATTGCACAGCTTGCAGGAGAATCCCTCTATGTAGACCATCAGTCTTTAGAACACCTAAAAGAAGTGTTCAATCAAAGGGGCTCATCCATGCCGGATGCAAATATCAAGCAGGCTAACCTCATCCATTCCGCCAGAACAATTCTAAACGCTATTGGAACAGCTCCTGGTTGGTGGATGGAGAAGGATGGGAAAATCATTGTCGCCATGCCAGGCCCTCCTAGAGAAATGCACACAATGTGGGAGTCTGAAGTGCTGCCTCAACTGCATCGCATTGTTCCGGAGACAGTCATCCTTACACGAAACTTCAAGACCAACGGCCTTGGTGAATCTGCTCTCAATGAGTTGATTGCCCCTCTCTTTCATCTCCCGAACGCCGAGCTTGGAATGTACGCTCAAGCACAGGGAGTCCACGTACGTGTAAGAGTCCAGGCGCAGAACAACGAAGAAGCCCTGAGGCTCCTCTCACCCATAGAATCAGAACTAAGGAGCCTTATAGGTGAATACATTTGGGGCGTTGACGAACAAATTCTTGAGGAACAGGTTGGCAAAGAACTAATCCGTCATGGGCTAACACTAGCCACAATGGAGTCCTGTACAGGAGGGCTTCTGGCACACACAATAACCCAGGTTCCAGGCAGTTCCAATTACTTTAAAGGCGGGATAGTAGCCTATTCCATTGACATGAAAATAGACGGAGGAGTTGCCCCAAACCTGATACGGGACTACGGAGTTGTCAGTCCACAAGTAGCTCAGGATATGGCCAGAGCGGCCAAAGATAGAATGGGGGCAGATATTGGAATAGGTATAACCGGAGTGGCCGGGCCCAATGAGATTGAAGGTAACCCTGTTGGTACTGTACACATAGGGCTGGCCCACCCGGGAGGCATACTACACTTCAGTCGCCGTTACCCATCACAACGCGCCATCGTCAAACAGAGGGCAACCACGCAGACACTAATAGAGGTATGGAACCTTCTGAACCAGATGAAGGGCAAATAGAACCAAAAAGCCGAGGCGTAAGACAGCGCCTACGTTACCCCGTCAATCGTCGGTACAGAGTGGGCAAACGCCTTGGAAGAGAGTGTATATCAGCCAACACCTCATACCCCATGTCCTGACACATAGCTCTCAGATAGTCATGCCCTTCCTTATCTACCGTGAGGCAGAATGGGGTAATTCCTTTCCTTCGAGCCTCGAGTAGAGCAACCCTTGTGTCATGAATAGCGTAATCTTTCTCAACGCCCTCACGACTGTACCCTCTGTCCTGAGGTCTACCGTCGCTGATTAGAACGAGAAACTTAGTACGGGCTTCCAATCCATCCAGCTTTGTTATTGCGTGACGAATTGCAGGTCCCATACGGGTGGCCTGTAGCGGAGACACCTTATCTATGCGGCGCTTGACCTTCTCCGATAGGCCTTCTTTAATATCCTTGATGACAAAGAAATCCACATTCTCACGTCCATATCCAGAAAAACCGTATATGCCGTACGTATCACCGATGGATTCAAGGGCATGAATGAGGAGGACAATGCTTTCTTTTTCCAAGTCTACTATACGTTTGTAGTTCCGTCTTACGCCCTCACCGCGGCGACTGCGCAGCCAAAACATATACTCTAGTGGATCGTCAGGGGCATCCCACTCATCAGCCAGACGACGAGATTCATCTATGGCCTCAGCAGTAGAAGCACTCATATCCAATAAGAATACCACTGCCACGTCACGCTGTATCTTGTTACGGCGTAGGTACACCTTCTCAGACGGAGAAGCCCCAGAGCGCTTATCAACCATAGCTTCAATTACAGCGTCTAGTTCGAGCTCATCACCGTCCTGTTGCCTCCTCATATTCTGCAAGCCCTGTGGAACCATCAGTTCAAACTGGCGTTTTATCTGTGATGCCAGACCGGCATACCCATCCAGCGTTGTGCTGAAGTAAGATGAATCACCTTCCGCCATGTCTTTCTCACGTAACAGACACCAGCGAGATCTATAATCTGACATTCGATAGTCCCACTCATCATAAAGGAATGACCGTGGTTCCTTAATATGCAGGGGACCGCCCTGTTCCTCTTCGCCAAAGCTAGGGTCGTATGAGAAATTGCTCTGCCGAATAGCCCCTTGCGGAGCTCCTTTGGGTCCCATCTCTTTGACCATGTCTATGGTGAACATTCCCTGGGGTTTTGTATCTGTTACGTCAGATTGACTGATGGGTTGGTTAGCCTGAGACAGGCGCTTTTCCATCTCGCCTTTGGATATGGTATCTCCCTTGGTTCCCTGCTCCTTCTGAGCTTCCCTCAACATGGCAATCACCTGCATCAACTCAGGCTTAAAGTCACCTCTGTAGTCCACCTGTGGCGGAGATTGATATGGTTCTTCTTCACTGTCTTCTGCAGATGACTGGGAATCCATCAGTTCTTTAAGCATCTTATCCAACTGTTCAGCGTCAGTACTTCCACTGCCGGACTGCTCATCCGGAAAATCTCCCTGCTCCAGATCTTGCTCCGGCATATCTGCATTGTGAACCTGAGATATTATTTGATACAGGCGTATGGTGGCTTCAGCACTGTCCTCAACCAATGCCTGAGGATTGGACAGTGGTTTTACTATATCCCAGAGCATTTTTGCCCACTGGGAGTACTTTACAGATACCATCAACTCCATACCCTGCTGAAGACTGAAGCGTATCAGGAGTTCTACCATGGCTTCCTTGGCTGGAAGGTCATCTATTGAGGGGCGATCTTCAAGAGACTGCCTCTGAACATTCGTGTACGCTTCCCGTATACCGGGATACTCTATCTTGACCCTGTGATCCAAGCGACAGTCCTCCACAGCAGTAAATATATCCCTGGCCAGAACGCCATCCACGAATATGTCGAAAAACCGCTGTATATCTGCAAGACCGACGGGCTGCTCGTCTTCCGTTCCGTTCTGCTCTTCATCAGGATAAACCTGCGGTATCGGCAGGACAAGCTGACTTCGCATATCTGAAAATTGAGTAGCCTGAGTGTCGAAGGAAAACTGAAAACTCCGAAACTCCAAATGAGCAACCTGGTGGGTGGCCACAACCTTATACCAGTCGAAGTTCTCTTCTTTGTTGTTGAACCTCTCTGCCACAGAAGGAAGGTAAATCGTCGCACCCTCTGCCATCATCTTTTCCAGAGCTACCCAACCCTTGCCTTGAGAGTCCTCTTCGGAATGTGAATCAATCTCCACATCAATGGCAGACAAAGCGCGACAGTACAGTCGCATGATCTCTTTAACGCGTCCTAGCTCAACCCCCATTGAGAGTCTCTCTAGCACCTCCTCAGAACGTGCCGATTCACCCTTGAAGAAGGCTACAGCCCCCTCTGGGTTATCTGTCAGCATCGATAACCCTATCTCATACCATGTCTCCAGTTGGTTGATACTTACTCGATGCAGTACCTGAGGTATTCCTTTGATGTAATCCAGAACAACCCCTGTGTTAACCCTAGATAGGTTGTCTGCCAAGTTCAGGAGGTGTACATGTGTATATCCATCCACCTGCCCAAGTGCTGCGGAACTCTCTCGAAGAAAAACAGGTATGTTTGCATCACCTCTCTCGGCAATACGTCCTACCAGAGCGAGAAACCTAGACCGCTCCACCCGTTCAATGCGTGACAATGCTTCCTCCACCACCTCTAAACAAGCCGTTGCCTGTTGCCAGTTTTCCCTCACCAAAATAGAAATTAATGACAGGCAGGGACGTGTATCTTCTTTCAGTGTCGGCAAAATATCCTTGGATAATGAGAGAAATGTTGCAGCTTCATCCACGGATCGCTCAGCAATGGACTCCACCAAGACCACCAAGTGCTGAAATTCGCTGAAGGACAGGACATCCAGTATATCTCCGCTGACCTCAAAGTAGCGAATGCTGAGCACTCCGGACCTATTGCCTTTGCCGTAGAGTTTCTTGCCAAGTTGTGCCCATTCAGCCACGTCCCATGGCTTAAGCGATTTGGCTATCTGTGGGCTAGTTTTGAAATATATCCTAGACACAATTGGGGATTCCTCAGCTATTGCATTACCCCAATAGCCCCATTGTTTGAGATGGATAAACGGGAGATGCTGCACCATAAACGGACTTGCCTTGAAATACTCTATGGCAGCTTCCCAGGAACGTCCTGGTCGTTGAGCTATTGACAGGCCGTTATCGGCCCAAGTCACTAGCTCCTCCTCTGTCAGCACTTCAACAAGTGCCCCCCACGCCTCACTAAAGGCTTCCGTAATCTCACCAGGCAATTTCTGAAACTCTTCTTTATAAGTTGATAAAGTCACTAACCACCTACCGTAAGTTTGGAACAATGAGTTCCAGAAACTGGGTTAAAATTCTGGCCGTAGCGCCCCATACTAGATGTTCTCCATAAGCATAAGCCATTTCGCCACTCTGTCCATTAACCACTTGTTCACGCCAATTGGCCTTGTCGATAAGAAGAGACAGAGGCACCTCAAGAACCTCGGACACTTCTATCTGGCTGGAGTGGAAAGGATAGGATTGCCGTATGATTCCCACAAATGGAGTGATTACAAAACTGCTTCGAGTTGAGACCTGATCCAGCTTACACATCACCTCCACGTCTTTACCTATGATACCCATCTCCTCATAGGTTTCCCTAAGAGCGGTATCCAATATTGTGGCATCCTCAGTGTCTTGAGCGCCCCCCGGAAAGCATATCTCGCCCTTATGATGCTCGACGCGATCAGTGCGCTTATTCAGAAGTACGCAAACTTCCTCGTTCTTAACGTACACAAGCAAGAACACACCAGCTGGTGCCAGAGATATATAATCCTCTGGTTTATCGATGATAAGGGAACTGATAGAGGACAGGGAATCCCTTATGGAGTCCAGAGTTATTTGCACATTATTAATGGTTCGTCTCTTGAGTCGAGATTGAAATAAATCGAATAGAAACTAGAGATATTTTCATTAGCTCTTGTGTCCTAAGCATCTTATCAAGATTTCTACAGAGTCAAGTCAATCTGTCCAAAACTATTCGAAAATGGAGTGGACTACCTCATCAATGCTACGTTGCAACTGTACATCGTCCGTGAGTGCCCAAGTTACAGACACCTGTGCTGCCCTTCTGGGAGCTATTCCATTGTTTATCAGCTTACCGGCATATATCAGCAACCTAGTGCCAACACCCTCTTGCAGACCGTGGTCCTTGAGATTGCGTACCTTCTCTCCAAGCTTGGCGAGTGCAAGAGACATTTCAGTGGATGCCCCGCTCTCATGCTCAATTATCTTAGCCTCCAACTCTGCCGGAGGCGGGCTGAATTCCAACGCCATGAAACGCTGTCTGGTGCTGTGCTTGAGATCCTTGAGAGCGCTCTGATAACCGGGATTGTAGGATAGAACCAGTAGAAATCCCTCGTGGGCCTCAATGATCTCCCCCCTCTTGTCTATTGGAAGGAACCGCCTATGGTCCGTGAGAGGATGAATCAACACAGTGGTATCCTTCCGTGCCTCCACCACTTCATCCAAATAACATATAGCCCCGACTTTCACAGCGCGTGCCAAAGGGCCGTCCATCCATTTTGTCTCATCACCTTCAAGAAGGTACCGCCCAACCAGATCGCTTGCAGTGAGGTCTTCGTGGCAGGCTATAGTCATCAAAGGAATACTTCTAGTTGCACTCTTACCATCTCCATTGTTCTTGGTTATTTTGGTAAGCGGACGTCCCAGGCGATAACACATATACTCGACGAAGCGAGTTTTTCCAGTCCCGGTTGGTCCTTTCAGCAAGATAGGCAAATGCTGAGCGTAGGCTACCTCAAACAACTCTACTTCATCTGCAACAGGCAGGTAAAAAGGTTCTTCCTTAATAAGATATTCCTCAGTCTTATATGATGTATAAGTTATTTGCTCAGTCATTATTTCTCCCAACAACACCATTGCTCGCTATGTGATCTTTCCATAAAGACTCTACTTTGCGCCGCAGGTCGTCTAAATTACCATCATTGTCCACAACAACGTCTGCATGCTTCACTCTCTCTTCAGTGGACATCTGTGATCCCATACGGGCTCTCACTTGTTCTTCCGTAATGTTATTACGTGTTTGAATCCGCTGTATAACTTGGGCTTCTGGTGCTGTGACCACCCAGACTTGGTCAGCGGCGTCCGTCCAACCAGCCTCTATGAGAACCGCTGCGTCAAGCACGACAACCTGTGTGCCCGCACTTATATGTTCCTTTATACCATCCTCTAGTTTCTGGCGTATCCGTGGCCAGGCGATAGCATTTAGCTTACCCATAGCCTCCGGATTGCCGAAAACTTTACTACCAAGCGCACGTCTGTCTACCTCTCCACTTGACAGAAGGACATCCTCGCCAAACGCGGCGACAACTTCACGCAGTCCATCTGTGTTAGGCAGGTAC
>CAUZMC010000006.1:0-57381 GCA_963580875.1 Dehalococcoidia bacterium | reverse complement strand
AGAGCCTATTTCTTTATAATCCGTCTGGGTCATGCCACAGGCCATAGGCGGTTGTTGGAAGGCATGGGCCGTTCATCTGCGACGATGCTGAGTAGGTGCCAGAGACCTTTTGTCTTCGCTAATAAATAAGAACAGCGACGATGGGATTGAGGTCCGAGGAAACAAACACGCGCTATGACGCTAGCTTACGTGCCGGGGGAGGAATCTGGAAGGAGATGCGGAAGGGATACCCTGTTTCTTTACTCACCACTGGACGAACATCGGCATGATGACATGGACATAGTCCTCATTCCCAACGGGCTTTATAACTCCTGGGTTGGATGGGTCGGTAGTTTCCAGTGCTACTTCGCCTCTTTCCATGACTGCAAGAACGTCGTTCATGTAACGGCTGCTGAAGGCTATCTTTGCTTCATCACCATCTATCTTGGCATCTATGTCTCCCAAGTTGTTCCCTGTTTCTTCGGCACTGGATGTAATGATCATCTTGCCTTCTGGTACCATTTGGAGCCGAATAATGCCTCCACCGTCGCGGGCGAATACGGAGGCTGCGTGAGCCGCTTCTTTGAATTTCTGTAGGTTCACAACTGCTCTGGTACCGAAGCTTTGAGGTATCAGCTGAGAGTAGTTGGGGAATGTCCCCTGTATGAGCTGAGAAACTATCTCCACTCCCTTTAGATGTACCAGTATTTGACTTTTGGATGGTGTTATGACGAGTTCAACAGGTTCAGTCTGATCCACAAGTAAGCGTTGCAATTCGGCCAGAGTTCGTGATGGAACTATTGCTTCTGCATCTTCCTGTGTAGGCTCAAAAAGAGGCCCTTTATATACAGCTAGGCGAAACCCATCGGCACCGGCTAGGGTGAACTGTTGACCGGAGATTTCTATCTTTATGCCCGTGAGGACTGGTCTGGTGTCTTCAGTGGCGGCTGCAAAGACGACCCGGCTGATTGCGGTTCGTAGAACCTGTGGGTCTATCCTGGCTGTTATCCCCTCATCTACTGTAGGAATTGGCGGAAATTCCTGTGCATCAGAACCATTGATGTGAGCTTCAAATCTGGCGCACTTGAAACGAATTCCAATAGGCTTAGGAGTCATTTCCATATCTATTGTTTCGCTTGGAAGGGAGTTTATGTAGTCTGTTAGGAGCCGTGCAGGTATTGTGACGGCTCCTTCCTGATCGACTTTGGCTCCAACCCATGTGGTGATTGCCAACTCCAGATTGGTGGCAGATAGTTTCAATTGACCTTTATCAGTCTCCATGAGAATATTCTGGGTAATTGGTAACGTGGTTCGAGTAGCTACTGCACGACTGACAAGTGCCAGGCCTCGAGTAAGGTTTTCTTGTAGACAGGATAACCTCATGAGCACATCCTCTAAATTTAGGTTGATCGTAGTATAATTCTGACACCATATATCGTCAACTAACCTTAGCTATACCCAAAATGGAGTATATTTACTGTTTGGCCAGCAATTGTTCAATGTCGGATAGTATCTTTGTAGTGTCCCAATCTGTACCGCCATTATAATAAGCGCGTACTCTCCCATCTTTGTCTCCAAGTATCACTCTGTTAGTGTGGAAAACATCGTATTCGTGAATATGGACTGAGCCATCTTCATGTCTATGTTTATTACTTTCGTTTATCTGACCATATCCAAGTTTAAGGCCATCGGTAATGATTTGCTTGAGGGTCTCAGTCTGGCCTGTGAGAAATCGCCACGCGCTGTGATTTACGCCATGCTGCTCAGCATAGGAAAGAAGTATATCAGGTGTGTCGTGCTCAGGGTCTACACTGAAAGACAGAAGAATAACAGTGGTACCTAGAAAGCCTCTTTCTTTCAGCGCTACCTGAATCTGTGCCATCTGCGGAGTCAACGTTGGACAAAACGCGGTGCAGTTGGTGAAGATGAAGTTCGCAAGGATTACCATGTCATGCATATCATCTGTGGCAAATGTCTGCCCATTTTGGTCGGTTAGAGAAAAAACTGGTATTTCTCCGTAAACAGGCAACTCCGCTTTGTTTGTGGAGTTGCATGCCGTCGAAATAACCGTGATGAACAATATCATCATTACGGTAAGAGGCCATCTATACATTTTGGAATCCCACCCTTATGCTGCGAAGCTGCGGTCAAAGACCAGGCCCAGAAACAAGAGAGCCAAATAGAAACTGGAGTAGCGGAAAAGCCTCAAGGCCCAGAAACGCTCGAGGGAGTAGTACAGCCTTACTGCCAGTGCTATGAGGATGATGCCGAGGGGAATAACTGTAGCCAGATACAAGATTCCAAAGATGCCAAGGGCCGCAGGGATTATCGTTACAATCAGCAGTACCACGCTGTAGATAATGATCTGACGGCTTGTTTCCTGGTCGCCTTGTACCACAGGCATCATTGGGACATTAACCTTACGGTAATCATCCTTTAAAGCAAGCATCAGGGCGTAGGCATGTGGCGGTGTCCAAAAGAAGACTATCAAGAAAAGGGAGATTGCTGAAGCATCTACATTACCAGTTATGGCTGTCCATCCAATCATCGGAGGAAACGCTCCCGCTGCCCCTCCAATGACTATGTTCTGAGATGTCCGACGCTTTAGCAAGATGCTATAGATCAGGACGTAGTAGGTCCACGCGGCCACTGCCATGATAGTGATAATGGGACTCACCACAAGAAAGCAAGCAATTGAGATCAGGCTAATGACTGTGCTGAAGATCAACGCATTTCTTGGAGTGATCTGTCCTGTAGGTAGCGGTCTGTTTCGAGTCCGCTCCATAACACTGTCTAAATCCCTGTCAAGGTAGCAGTTCATGGCCGCTGCACCGCCGGCGCAGAGATAACCGCCTACCATTACTGCTAGACCTGTTTCCCAGGGAATGGATCCTCCTCCCGCAGCCAGCATTCCTGCGGCCGTGCTTATAAGAAGAAGAAGAGCGATCTTTGGTTTAGTTAACTGGAAATAAGCTTTCATTGAAGTCCACCAGATGGAGTTATTGTTTCGCTATTAGTCATATTGCCAGCCTTTTCACCCGTTAATGTACTACGCCATAGGGTGCCTATGAGTAACATTGTTACTGCAAAGAACAGCAGTGCCAGGGACAGATGTGCTGCTCGCAGTTCAGTTGGAAGCCCCAACACTACATTGCCGATACCAAGACTGATTTGGATTGCCAGCAGCGCAGTCATGACGCTCATAATTATCGTGATCCCCTTATGCTGCATGGCGTTGGACTTTACAAGGGCAAATAACATCAAGAGGCCAACCGAGAGGCCGATAACACGGTGGGTCATATGTATCCACTGTATTGTAGTCATTTCTCCTGACGAAGTCCCGCAAAGTGGTATATTTGCACATGCGAACGAAGCTCCATCTGTCCGGGTAACATATGCTCCAGAGAGAATTAGCACGAAAGCAGCAAGCCCTATGGCAGCCATTAGCCATCGGAAATTGTCCATTTGATTGTTCTTAATGATTCCTTCGTTCAGCCACCTTGGCCTTACGGCCACGGCTACTATCAGTGACAGCAGCCCAACAAGGCCAGTGGCGACTCCAGTATGCAACAGTGCTATTACGGGTCGTATTTCAGAAAGTACAGTGTATGCTCCAAGTAGCGCCTGAATGACTAGAAGTATCGCAACTACTACTACCATGTAGATTGTCCTGTTTCGTGTTCCATATCGCATGAAGGCCGTAACTACCATAAACAGTGTGAAAATGCCAGATACGGAGGCGGATAGACGGTGAGAGTATTCTATCCAGGGTTCGATTTCCCAGGGAGGAATAATTTGGCCGTGACACAGAGGCCAGTCAGGACATCCTAGCCCTGAGCCGGTAACCCTGACGATCCCTCCCATCATAACTGCCATTAGAGCGGCTATAAGTGTGGAACCAGCCATGACTGGAAACAGGCGTCCAAATCCATGACTAGGCTCTACATGTGCAACCGTATTCTTTTTGGCTTCAGCTTCGCTTTCCATTTATCTCCTGGTGCCTTCACGCATAGATATCTCTATATCTAGTTTATCTCTTTACTAGGTAGTTTGTCCTAAGAGTCGACCTGGAATTCAGGCCTACCATATTTCTCCTCCAGATAGAACCAACGAAGAAACACAATACATATTGACGGCAGAAAAACCATGAGCCAAGTCAATTTCATTATTATTCCACCGAGTTGTTGATCTGCCAATGGAGAGAAATCAAAAACTCTTGGTGCATTTGCGTAAAAAGAGTAAATGACATTGTCTGAAAATGTGATTACACCGAACAGCGGGGTTTGTGATATGGACAAAAAAACGAGGTATAGCATTTGGGCCGGATATGAAATGCGAGGTAACTCCGTGATTGGACTTAGGACAGGCCACCATACTATAACAGCGGTGGCTATAAATAACAGATGTTCAAGAATGTGGAAAGCATGCCCGTCTAAGGCTCCTTCATAGAATACTGGGAAATGCCACACGGAAAACACGACATTGAACAAAATGAAAGCCACCAGCGGTAGGGTCAGGAATCGCCCTAGCTTCATGACTACAGCTGGTCGAATCAGTGGGCGTAATAGCCATCCTGGCGTGCCGAGCAATAATAAAGGAGGCACTACGAGCGTGAGAAGCATGTGCTGTGCCATATGGGCGCTGAATAGGTATTTATTGCTGAGTTCGTGTATGGGACCGGCCAGTGCAAAGAACATAATCGAAATACCGGTTAAGAATGAGAGAATCTGCAGTCGACTTGGCTTTGTATATTCTGACTGAACCAATCGGCCGCGGAGTGGCCCAATGTATAGTAGGTACAACCCAGTGAGTAGGAACAACATAATATACATATCCGGGTGCCAGTGCCATTCCCACCAGGAAAAAGAGGGATGAGATCCAGAGCTTAGAACAAGAGGGAGAGTTGTTTCAATAGCTATATTCAACAATTTAGGGATCTCCTAAGCTTCCACGATTATATATCAGCCTCAAACATACAAAGAGAATTCATAGCAGAACATAGAGCAGAGTAGAGCTAATAAGGACTGATATTTCCAAAGAGTAGGGTGTTGCTTACAGCGATCCAAATAGGATCATAAGTGCGATGATAAGAAAGGTTGCCAGAAGAAATCCCCCCACAAATAACCATGAGAAGATACGCTCGTCGAACTTCAGGTGCATGTAAAACATTACTACCAATGTAAATTTGACAGCGGATAGTACGAAGAAAATTGGTATTAGTACATCTGTAAGAGCGTCGACATAGAATATCCCTACCTCAATTGCCGTTATGATCACCAAGATTGCGGCGATTTTGACATATGTTAGAGGGGTAGGATGAGCTGACTCTCTGGTATGTGGACTGTTTTCCATTTAATACTCTCTTAATCTGTAAGCCTTCAGCCGTTGGTTACGCCTATCAGATATACCACTGTGAATATGACAATCCACACGATGTCCACAAAGTGCCAATACAGGGCAACCAGGTCGACGTTAAGCCCCCCGTCCTTTGTTAGGTCTCCCTTGAAGGAGTAGCCAAAGAGGGAGAGAAGCCATATGACACCCACAGTTACGTGTGCCCCGTGGAATCCTGTCAGGGTGAAAAATGTGGTGCCGAACAGGTTGGTCTTTGGGGTAAGTCCTTCGTGGGCGAACTCAGTGAACTCAAATATTTGGAATCCCAGGAAGGTTGAACCTAGCAGAGCGGTGCAGAGTATCCATATCCTGAAGTTTTTCACGTTACCACGGCTGATGCTGGAATATGCTAGAACCATCATAAGGCTACTCATAAGCAAGACGAATGTGCTTACAGATGTGGTTGGTATATCCAGTATTTCTCCAGGAGTTGGGGTTCCTGGTAGGCCTTGGCCGTAGTATATGAGGTATGTAGCAAGGAGAGTTCCAAAGAACATGCACTCAGAGCCAAGGAAAACCCACATGAGCATTTTCCGGTGGTCAATCCCAGTGGTAGTTACGTGCTCTGATACCTGACTATGATGCAACTTACGAATCTCCCTCTGCGTTTGTTGGTTCAGCGGATGGTTCCATGGCCCATCCGAAGATTGCTACCAGTGTGATACTTGCACCCACCACGCTAGCGGCGAAGTGATATATAAGTCCATAGCCTGCCACGGATAGTCCTATGGCTGCTATCATTGGCATGTATGAAGGGCTTGGCATGTGGATTCCGTGGTGACTATCTGCAGCGTCATTGTTTGCTTCAACACCAGCAGGTACAACAGGGACTGTCATCCCGTCGTGTCCATATTTTTCTTCCCAGAAAGCATCTCGGCCATGCACTGTTGGTATGGTAGCGAAGTTGTATTCTGGTGGTGGAGAGGAAATTGACCACTCAAGAGTTCGTCCGTCCCAGGGGTCGTTTCCAGCAATCTCGCCGTGGCGAAGACTGCGGAAGAAGTTGTGCAGGAAGACCAAGATTCCAATACCAAGAATTAGGGAACCCATGGTTGATATAAGGTTCCAGAAGTCCCAACCCATTTCAGTTTGATAGGTGTACTGCCTACGTGGCATACCATCCAGTCCAAGGAAATGCATTGGGAAAAAGGCCATGTTGAATCCGATTGTTACGAGCCAGAAATGGATTTGGCCAATACGTTCGTTTAGCATACGTCCGCTGGCTTTTGGGAACCAGTAGTAGATTCCTGAGAATATTGCGAAGATGCTACCTCCGAACAGTACGTAATGAATGTGAGCTACTACGAAATATGTGTCTTGTTGCTGTGCGTCTGCGGGAGCTATGGAGTGCATTACACCGCTTAAGCCACCTATGATGAACATTCCAACGAAACCAATGGCAAAAAGCATTGGTGTTTTTATGTTTATGGAGCCTCCCCACATGGTGGCTATCCAGTTGAATATCTTGACGGCAGTGGGAACTGCTATGGACATTGTGGTTATAGCAAAGACCGAGTTGGCAATTGGACCAAGTCCAACAGTAAACATATGGTGACTCCACACGGCCCAACCCATGAAACCGATGGTGATTCCAGAAAGCACCACCACAGAGTAACCGAAAAGAGGTTTGCGAGAGAACGTAGGAAGTACTTCTGAGACAATACCCATGGCTGGTAGTATTAGGATATATACCTCAGGGTGACCGAAAACCCAGAATAAGTGTTGCCATAACACTACGTCTGCTCCTGCGTCGGGGTTGAAGAAATTCATGCCGAATGTGCGGTCGAAGTAGAGCTCAATCAGACCAACGGTAATTACCGGAAAGGCTGTAATAAGTAGAAAAGAGGTAATCAGTGTCATCCAGATAAACACAGGCATCCTCATAAGGGACATTCCTGGAGCACGCATGTTTATTATGGTGACTATGAAGTTAAGCGCAGCGGCCACAGAGGATATTCCGAGAACTCCAAGACCTACTATATAAAATTCCATGCCGTTTCCTGGGCTAAATGAACTAGAAGTAAGAGGTGCATAGGCGAACCAACCGACATTTGGAGATCCTCCAAGGAACCATCCGGATTGAAGCAAAATGGCTCCGAATAGGAATAACCAGTAGCTGAATGCATTCAGCCGTGGAAAGGCGACATCTCGGGCGCCAATCATTAGAGGTACCATAAGGTTGAAAAATGCAGCACTGAGTGGCATTACGCCCAAGAAAATCATGGTGAGAGCGTGCATGGTGAATAGCTGGCTGAATACCTCTGGGCTCACTATGTCCTGCCCTGCTCTAGCTAGCTGAATCCGCATGATCAGCGCTTCAAGGCCACCAAAGAGGAAGAATATGAATGAGCTTACGCCGTACAGAACCCCGATCTTTTTGTGATCGACAGTAGTCATCCAACGCCATACCCCTGTGGGGTTGTATGGTCTACGAAGCGCTCCTGCTATTGACGCCATGTGTAGTCTCCTCCGCTGGTATCCATTTCATATACAGTGAAGGTATGTAGTGTGTTGGATGTGAGGTTATTGTTCAAAATAGAATCTACCAATCACTTTAAGCTATGAAGAAAGGCAACTAGATTATTAATGTCCTCTGTGGTGAGGGCAAAGTTCGGATTAGTATACGCGAGAGACACCGGAGAATTGGACATGATGTTGCCAGGCTTAATCTCATTTGGGTCGGTTAGCCATTTTCTAAGATTATCTTGGTTCATATCCATCACTCCTGCAGCTATAGTGCTACGACCGCCCAGATGAGTCAAGTTTGGCCCTATGACTCCGGCGGCTCCAAGAACACCTGAAATAGAGTGGCAGGCTATACATCCCTTGGCTACGAAGGTAGACGCCCCCTGAGTTTCCTCAGCGGTTGTTGGATTTGCGGCATTTGCAAGCTGCTTTTGCTGCCACGCCTCGAACTCAGCGATTGGTTCAGCGAAGACACGGAACTTCATCCAAGCATGGGATTCGCCGCAGAACTCTGCGCACTGGCCAAAGTACTCGCCTACTTCATCGGCCCTGAACCATAATGATGTTGTTTTCCCAGGCATAATGTCTAATTTGCCAGCCAACTTCGGAACCCAGAAACTATGGATAACATCGTTTGAAGTCATTTCCACGTTGATAGTCGTTCCGACGGGAACATGCAGTTCATTGGCTGTAATGACTCCAGATTCCGGATACTTTATATCCCACCACCATTGGTGAGCGACCACGTTGATTGTCAACTGGTCTCCTGCAGGTGGCTCTGAGATGTAAAACTGGGTGATAACAGTAGGTATGGCCATAGCACCAAGAAGGATTATTGGTACTATGGTCCAACCTATTTCAAGTTTTGTGTTCCCATGAACTTGCTTTGGTATTCCCTGCCCAGGTTTTCTACGGAATTTGATAACTGTATAGATTAATCCGCTACCAACCGTTACAAAGATGAACGCCGAGACCCAGAATGTGACCATGAATAGGTCCAATTGTCGCTGGGCAACCGGTCCATTGGCATCGAAGGTTGATAGAGGATGGCTGGGTGTGCAACCAACTATGATAAGAAGTCCAAGGAGAGCAAGTAACGTTGTTGATGTTTTAATGTGTCTACGCTGAAACATCACTGCTGAAGTTATCAACGTTTTCGCCACACGGTTCGGGGCTGATATTAAATGCTTTATCAATGAAGTAGTAGTAATTAGTAATTCTAAAATGAATCTGTCAAATAGTATATGAAACTTGTGTAAAGCGTGACAACTCTACCACGGAGGTATTCATTTTGCAAGAGGTTTACATATAAAACGCTGGTTCATTCCAAACATTTTATGGTCTTTATCACTGTGAAATGTCAGTTATTTCGCATTGAATCGCATCTTATTTTCCTGGAGGTTAGTGAGGATTTTAATCTGATTGAATCTATGGCAAAAGACGAGAATGCTGACGTGCTATTATTTGCAGACAACGCTAGGGAAACCTTGCAAGTTGTTTAAAAAATCAAAATGAGAATATTTTAATAGACGCATCAAACCACAATAATGGAAATCTGGTGGCATGAAAATCCCACGGAAGAATGCCTGAATATCCACATCCGTTGACTGAATCCGTCGGAGTGATAGAATGAACTGTCAAGGTAACCGCATAGTCAATTCAAGCCGTTACTGAGTGTTTTAGATATGACTCAAGTAGAAGATACAACTGATGAGATATCCAAGGCCTATGATCCCAAGACGGTGGAGCAACGGCTCTATCAGTCTTGGATTGACGGTGGGTATTTCACTCCAAAAATAGACCTCTCCAAAGAGCCTTTTGTTATAATCATGCCTCCTCCAAATGTCACAGGGCAACTGCATCTTGGACACGCCTTACAGGCAACCTTGGCAGATATTATGGTTAGGTGGCACCGGATGAAGGGCGAGCCAACCTTGTGGCTTCCAGGGGCAGACCACGCAGGCATTGCCACACAGGTGATGGTGGAGCGTGCTTTGGTAGAGGAAGGCCTGACGCGTCAGGATATAGGTAGAAAGAAATTCTTGGAACGTGTGTGGGACTGGGTCGGGCTTTACGGCAATACCATAGATGAGCAGCACAAGCGCATAGGGGCTTCCTGCGACTGGACTCGCAGGCAGTTCACTTTGGATGAAGGTCCCAGTTTGGCCGTACGAACCACATTTTCCAACCTGTTCCAGAAGGGCCTCATATATAGAGGTGAGCGAATTATCAACTGGTGCACAAGGTGTTCTACAGCGCTATCTGATTTGGAGGTTGAACACCAGGACGAGCAGTCGTTTCTGTATCACATACGATACCCATTAGAGAAAAGTGATGGATTTATAACCGTTGCCACAACGCGCCCGGAGACGCTGTTCGGCGATACTGCTGTGGCCGTTAATCCAAATGACGAAAGGTATAAGGATTTGGTTGGCAAGCGGGTGCTGCTCCCAGTTTTGCAACGGCCTCTGACGATCATAGGTGATGACGCTGTGGACCCATCCTTTGGCACTGGGGCCTTGAAAATCACCCCCGGCCACGATCCTGTCGACTTTGAGATGGGACAGCGCCATGCTTTACCAACTATCAACGTAATGAACCTAGATGGCACTATGAATATGGAAGCAGGGCAGTATGAGGGTATGGACCGCTTTCAATGCCGTGAAGTCGTACTTAAAGAACTGGAGATAAACGGGCTATTGGAGAAACAGGAACCTCATGGGCACTCTGTCGGTCACTGCGGGCGTTGCACGGTAACTGTGGAACCACTGGTTAGCAAGCAGTGGTTTGTAAACACTCAGAGCTTAGCCGGACCTGCAATTGACGTGGTTAACAGCGGACAGATAAAAATGGTCCCGGAGAGGTTCAGTAAGGTCTATCTCAATTGGATGGAGAACATCCGAGATTGGTGTATCAGCCGTCAGCTATGGTGGGGGCACCGAATACCAGCATGGTACTGTTTGCAATGTTCCCAGGAATCTATTGAAGTTATTTTTTCAGAACCCATTGGCTCTGACGTCATCCAGGGCGGCACTTATCGCACGTTGAAGGAAAAAGGCTTCTCATGGGAGGAAATTGAGTCGAATGCCAGCCACATCTTCGTAGATTTGAAAGCCGCTCCGATAGTTTCGATTGATCACCCTGGAACGTGTCCGTTATGTGAGGGCACTGATTTGTTTCAGGATCCTGACGTACTTGATACGTGGTTTTCATCGGCACTTTGGCCCCATTCTACTTTGGCCTGGCCTGGAAACACAGAAGACTTTGAATACTTCTACCCTACATCAGTTATGGAGACTGGCTACGATATACTCTTCTTCTGGGTTGCTAGAATGATAATGATGGGATTAGAAAACACTGGCGAGATACCATTCAAACAGGTGTATCTATCCGGCCTCATTAGAGATGAGCATGGAGCCAAGATGAGCAAAACTAGGGGCAACGTAACTGACCCAATTGAGGCAATAAACACCTATGGCACGGATGCGCTTCGCTTCACGCTGACCACTGGTAATTCCCCAGGAAACGATCTTCGTCTCAGCGAAGGAAAACTTGGTGCCAGTAGAAACTTTGTTAACAAGGTGTGGAACGCAGCCAGGTACGTTCTCACTATCATTGACGAGACACAGGGTCCACTGGACTGGCAAACACCTTCCCTACTGAACCGCCAGGACCGATGGATAGTCAGTCGTCTCAATCGAGTGACAGGGCAGGTGCATCACTTCATGGAGGAATTTCTGTTTGGCGAGGCGCAACGTGAGGTTCATGATTTCTTTTGGGGTGAATTCTGCGACTGGTATATTGAGATGGCAAAACTCAGGCTTCGGTCTGGTGATGAACCATCTCCAATGCCTGTCCTTGTCCATGTCCTGGAAAAAACACTCAGACTTATGCACCCATTCATCCCATTTGTAACAGAAGAGATATGGCAGAGCCTCAAGGGTAAGCTGTCACAGACGGATGACATGCCAGACTCGATAGTAATAGCGTCATATCCCATTGCTGACAATGACTCCATTGACGAACAGGCTGAAAGAGAAATAGAGCTTCTTATGGAGATGGTTAGAGCTATACGAAACGTCAGAGCGGAATTTAAAATAGCGCCGAATCAGCCGTTACATAGCCTGGTTGAGCTTGCCCCGTCCAGCACGGCGCTTGCAGAAGAAACACAGGCCATAAAGAGCTTAGCCAGGACGGAGCCTCTGGAATTTCTTGATGCTGATACACCAAGACCTTCGGCATATACCACTGTGTCAGCTATATTCCCAGGTGCCACGGTGCTGATCCCGTTGGAAGGCCTGGTTGATACTGCCAAAGAGCGCACCCGCCTTAAACAGGAGCTACAGGAATCCCAGGACAACATGCAGAAGCTATCACAGAGATTGAGTAATCCTGACTTTATTGGTAGGGCACCTGAAGAGGTGGTGGCAGGTGAAAGAGAACGTCTTGCACGTTTGGAGGAGCGGAGCGATAGGATTCAGGAGTTCCTGTCCCAGTTTGCCACATAGAGGATATACTGACAGTTCATTGGTCCCACGTAGAAACTTGTTGTACGAACTTCTCTAGCTACCGTGCCTGTCTCTGAATCATGGTAACTATTGTTAGGTTGGATTGATGATTAACGGTTTTGCCTCATAATTCCAATCTCTGCTTCCTCATTTTCTGAAGAAACATGATACCTTTTCGTGTGTCGCTGGCCACACGTTCTCCCTCACCGTGTATCAGACGGTACTTGAATAGCCAGTAGGTGAATTCCTTGGCCTCTGTGGTTGTGTATGAGGATGTTACTGAGTAGCTTTTCTCTTCACGGAATTGTCTGTGTAGCTCTTCTCTATTCTGCCCGTATACCCGGCGAAATGCTCCGTCGATGATTGCAAAGGAGGAATTTACACCTCCACTATTGAGCCGCTTCCGTTCCTCTTCCTGGGCAGATTGTATGAGAGCCTCTTCAACGACTATCCCATACCAGTAGTTTAGGTATGCACTGTACTTTTGAGCCCCCAGCAGGTTCTTGAATTCCTCTTTTGTTAGTGAGTGAGAAACATCCCCTGAAAAGAGCAGATAGTTCTTCTCTTCTTCTGGCACAATGTCATTCACCTCAGCCAGAAGTCGTTTTGCAAGCAATAGCCAATCGAATGCCTCACCGTCCAGCAGATACTTGTGAAGGTGGTCCTGGTATACCTCCTCAGGGAGTGTCCACAGTGCCATTGATTCAAGCAATGCTGGTACCCAGTCCATGCCTTTTGCCAGAGCGTTCTTCAGATGCGCTATAGCCTGTAGGTTGCTTAGATCTTCTCTGCTGGTGGTATTATTTTTCATTGAATCGGCTTCTCATCGCTTGCGGTTGAGGAATGAAAGAAATACTTTGTCTGCCCCTGCGTGAGAGTCACTCATGGTTTCTGCTTTTGGTTGTTCTGGCTACAGGCCATGTTCTGCACTGCTTATATCGCTACACGCCGTGGCATCGTTTGTACTTCTTGCCGCTGCCGCAGTGGCAAGGGTCGTTGCGGCCTACTTTGTTACTGTTAATTGTGGTGGCTTGTGCTTGCTTCTCTCGTGTGGCAACAGCACTGATCGGAGTTTCGATTGACTGGTTACTCTGTACACGGCGGGTTACTGGTTGAGACATCAGCCCAACACGGAAGACGGTATGCACAATGTCGTGCTGCATGTGTTCGAGCAGGTTTTGGAACATTTGGTGACCCTCGTGCTTGAACATGACAAGCGGATCACGCTGCCCGAAGGCGTGAAGACCGATACCTTGACGGAGGTTTTCCATTCCTGTGAGATGTTGCACCCACTGGGAATCTATGGTGCGCAGCATTACTAGACGTTCAAGGGTGCGCATTTGCTCATGGCCAGTCTGGTTTTCCTTCTCCTCGTACATGGAGTCGGCGAATTGCAGTAGATAATCTTTAATCTCGTCCGGATGCATATTTTCCATGCTGCTCTGACTCATGGTAGGTGGCGTTTGGAATATTGTTGTTAGCTCTGCCAACATAGCATTTATGTCCCAGCTTTCACTGTTTTCGTCTGGGAGGAAATCGGCTACCATGGCAGATATCTCTTTATGTGCCATTTCCTGAATATTGGATTTGAGGTCGGATCCTTCCAAGATTTTGTGTCGCTCTGAGTAAATGACGTTCCTGTGCATATTTGCTACGTCGTCGTACTCCACTAAGTGTTTACGTGTTTCAAAGTGAAAGCTCTCCACCTTTGTCTGTGATGCCTCAATTGATTTACTGACTATACTGTTTTCAATGGGTATGTCCTCACCCATGCCTGCCCATGCCATGATGCCCTTTATACGGTCGCCGCCAAAGCGGCGCATCACGTCGTCTTCCAGAGAGACGTAGAATCTGGAACTTCCTGGGTCTCCCTGACGTCCAGAGCGTCCACGGAGCTGGTTGTCTATACGTCGAGATTCGTGGCGTTCCGTGCCTATTATGTGCAGTCCTCCAAGGGCCAGTACCTTATCGTGTGCCTCCTGCCACTGCTCTGGCGACGAGTCCGTGCCTGTAGGATTGCCTCCAAGGATAATGTCTGTGCCGCGGCCTGCCATGTTGGTTGCCACTGTGATGGCTCCTGGGGTGCCTGCCTGGGCCACAATTGTGGCCTCCATTTCATGCTGTTTTGCATTGAGAACATGACAGGATATACCGCGGCGTTTGAGGATCTCGCTGAGAATCTCAGACTTCTCTATGGACACTGTTCCGACAAGGACAGGACGTCCCTTCTTTGATAGCTCTTCCAGGTCATTGGCTATCGCCTGAAACTTGGCTTTTTCAGTAGCGTATACCAAGTCAGAAGAGTCCTGGCGTATCATGGGTCTGTGGGTGGGAACTATTACCACCTCCAGCTTGTAAATTTTGGATAGTTCTTCCGCCTCAGTGGCCGCAGTGCCAGTCATACCAGCCAATTTTCCATACATACGGAAATAATTTTGAAGAGTGACGGTTGCATAGGTAATGCTCTCGCGTTGTATCTTGACTCCCTCTTTTGCCTCAATGGCCTGATGCAGGCCGTCGGAGTAGCGCCGCCCAGGCATTAGACGCCCGGTGAAGTCGTCTACTATAGTAACCGCTCCGTCTCTGACTACGTACTCCTTGTCCTTGCCATATATCAACAGAGCCCTCAGGGCGTTTTCTATGTAGTTGATATATGTGTAATTGCTTGGGTCATACAGGTTGCCAACATTGAGCCACTGCTCCATTTTGCTGACGCCTGAGTCGGATAGGGTGGTTGAGCGGCGCTTTTCGTCGATTGTGTAGTCTTCATCCAACTGTAGACGTGGCACTAGGCTGGCGAATTTGGCATAGAGTTGAGTGGGTTCCTCGGCAGGGCCGCTTATTATGAGCGGAGTCCTTGCCTCGTCTATTAGTATGTTGTCCACTTCGTCAACTATGGCGTAGTGCAGTTCCCTCTGCACCTTTTGGGATATTTCCACAACCATGTTGTCACGCAGGTAGTCGAATCCGAATTCGTTGTTGGTGCCATATGTAATATCAGCGGAGTAGGCATCTTTTCTATCTGCAGGCCTCATTAAATCCGGAACAGGGATTCCACTTTTTAGCGTGGGATCATATAGGAAGGATGCTTGGTGTTGTAGGCAACCAACGCTGAGGCCCAGAAAGTCGTATATTGGACTCATCCATTGAGCGTCTCTTTTGGCTAGGTAATCGTTTACGGTTACTACATGGACGCCCAGTCCTGCAATGGCGTTGAGATAAACTGGGAGAGTCGCCACCAGAGTCTTTCCCTCTCCGGTCTTCATTTCGCCAATTTTGCCCTGGTGGAGAACAATGCCACCCATAAGCTGCTCATCAAAATGTCTCTGTCCAATTGTGCGACTGGCTACTTCTCGCACGGTTGCAAAGGCCTCCGGCAACAGGTTTCCAATGTCTTTGCCATCCTGGATAGCAGATCTGAATTCTGGTGTCTTGGCTTTAAGGGCATTGTCTGAAAGCTTCTTCCAGTCTGCTTCCAGCGCGTTGATCTCGTCTACAAGGGGCTGAAGCCTTTTTACGGCCTTATCGTTGGAATCGGCAAGAAAGCCGAAGACTTTGCTAAGCATTGGCTACGGTCTCCCCTATTCGAACATTGCTCCCACGGAGAGCCCTTCGTGGATTCTACGTATGGCTTCGCCCAGAAGAGGTGCCACCGAGAGAACTTTAATCTTGCTATTGTGATTGTCTACGGATATAGGGAGCGTATCCGTTACAATTACCTCTTTAATAATGCTGTTTTCTATTCTCTCAATACCAGGTCCAGAGAGGACAGGGTGGGTACAACAGGCGTATATATCCTTTACACCAGCTTCACGCAAAGCATTTACAGCTGATAGGAGCGAGCCGGCGGTGTCTATCTCGTCGTCGAATGTGAGGGCGTTCTTCCCGGCCACGTCACCAATGATGTTAAGGCTCTCAGAGCTGTCAGCGTTGCCAATGCGACGCTTTTCTATGATAGCAAGTGGTGCTCCAAGACGCTCCGCCATGTCCCTTGCTCGTTTGCTGATACCGATGTCAACTGCCACCACAACCAGATTGTCCAGAGCCTTTTCCTGGAAATATTTGGCAAGGAGAGGCAGTCCTGTCAGTTCGTCTACGGGAATATTGAAGAAGCCCTGTATTTGTCCCGCATGGAGGTCAACGGTGAGCACTCGGTCTGCGCCTGCAACGCTTAGAATGTCGGCTATCAGCCGAGCCGTTATTGGAACACGGGGCTGGTCTTTCTTGTCTGTGCGACCATAGGCGTAGTAAGGGATCACCGCTGTGATCCTGCCAGCAGATGCCCTCTTGGCGGCGTCCATCATTATCAGCAATTCCATGATGCTATCGTTGACTGGGTAGGCAAATGGCTGAATGAGGAAAACGTCTCGCTGACGCACGTTTTCTCCGATTTTAGCAAAAGTATTGTCGTTGCTGAATTTGAAGACGTCGGATTTCGCTACTGGTATATTAAGGTATTTGCAGACGTCTTTGGCTAGATTTGCATGGGCCGTGCCGGCGAATACCTTCAATTCATCGTGTTGAAGCATTATTGACTTCTTAACCCCCGTTTATAATAAATTTGACCAAACACTAGTACTTATTACACTACCAGACTTTAGAAAATCTTGTATGGCGATTATAGCATAGCTCTGTAAGTTGGAAGAAGCTGTGAAGACACAGCAACAGCCGTGCGGTACAAGAATTTAACAACGGTAATGATGCCAGCTGCCGCCGGTTTGAACGTCTGTTGTTCTATATCGTATGGGTTACATCTGGCGTAATGGCTTTTGTGTGAGTCGTTCCTCACAGGATTGCAGGGATTTACCTTACGTCTAGTGCATATTACGAATATAGAATCCGTTTTCGCAATTTTTTATGATGTATAAAGCCTAGGAACCAGTGATATAAGGATATCTGACGGTTACTCGTGAAGGAGATTACGTTTCTGTCGGATATCAGATGGCATGGCATCACTGTGGTGGCATAAAGTGGTTTTTGTTCAGTGTGATATTCAAGGAAGTGGGGCTGGAAAGAGGATTCTTTGAACGCCGTTCTGATGGAGTGTGTGTTACAGGTCAAAGAAACAATACTCATCCACCTGTGCAATATACTTGTCCAAGTGCAACAGGCCATTTGAGGTACATGCCTTAGTTAGGCAAGATGCCATTAGCTATTGGTTTGTGCTCCACCACAAGCCAATAGCTCGCTTTTATGTTCTTGAATCCATGAATACCGGCTGCGATGTGAGATGAGGCAGATACTAGATGATTCCTCCCTCGGCCAGCACCGACAAGTCTGCCCTAGACAGGCCGAGTTCTCCGCACAAGACTTCATCGTTGTGTTCTCCAATGAGAGGCGCTCGACGCGAGATTTTCCAGGGAGAGCCGTTTAAGATACCGGCCGGGCCAGGATGCCGCAACGTTATTCCAACCTCGGGGTACTCCACTTCTGCCCAGAAGCCTCTGTCCTCAAGGTGAGGATCTTCCATAACTTCGTCAGGCGATCTGACAGCTCCGCAGTTGATGCCCATTTTTTGCATACCGTGATAGGCTTCGTCACGCGTGATGTTGGCCAAAAAATCAGCTACTACTTTAGCAATGTGTTGTCTATTCTCTGTGAACACCACTCGATCCCCATATTTCTCGTCCAATAGATCATCTGCTAGCCCGTAGTCGTTCATCCATTCGGCTAGAGAATGTAGGTTGGCAGGAGTCACACGGTTTCCAACTCCTCCATTTAGGTACTTCCCATCCTTGCACATAATCTGTGTTGGGTCGCTTCCAAGTACGGAAGCGTGACGCCCTGTTTGTCGTTTGACTACTTGGTTACGGTATATATATGTGCTAATCATACCCTCGGTGGTTAGAGAACAAGACTCATGGACAGAAGCATCTATGTACTGTCCACGGCCCGTTACAGTTTTGCTTACCATAGCCGCAGAAATAGCGATGTATGCGAAGTGGCTCCCCATGTGCCATGCTTGCCCTCCTCCTGGTGCGATAGGAGGCGCATTTTGGACATCTACCTCGTCATACCCGCAGCAACCCATCTGCCCGCCCGCCGCTAGGTGCAGTAGGTCACTGCTCAGATAGTCCTTCCAAGGCCCAGTTTGCCCGAACGGCGTCAGTGAACACATGATCAGTCCTGGGTTGCTTTGCTTAAGCTCGTCATATCCCAGTCCCAGTGAGGCCATGTATCCTGGCTTGAAGGTTTCGAATATAACGTCTGCACTCTTGGCCATATGCCTGAAGAGTTGACGCCCGTCTTCTGTCTCTATGTTTAGGGTTATGCCGCGCTTTGAGGTGTTATAGTGCCAGAACGAAAGGCTCCGTTCTCGGTTTGGCATGTCTTGATAGAACGGCCCGACCGTACGTGACGACTCTCCTCCAGGTGGCTCTATCTTGACTACGTCTGCTCCCATGTCTGCCATGAGTTTTCCGGCCCACTGCCCTTTCTCATCGCTAAGTTCAAGCACGCGAAGGCCCTCGAATGCTCCGCCACTTGCTGTACTCACCGGTGCAGGCGCGGGGTTTGCGATGGATTCATTTCCCATCCACTGCACGGACGAGGCGTCCTCAATCATTTCTTGTAGGTACGGATACGAGCTTCTGTCCAAGGTGTTAGGCCAGAAGGTACCGTCGTCGAAGCCTGCCACTAACTCATCGTGGCCGATTCCCAACAGGCCTTCGAACACACGTTTGTTGTGTCCGCCTATCAGTGGCCCTGCCTGGTGGTTGTACACAGGAGTTTCAGACATCTTGAAGGGAGCATTTTGTAGATGCCACGTTCCTAAAGCGGGATGTTCCATTTTCTTGTACATCTCTCTATGCTGAAGCTGTGGGTCATTTTCAAAACGATCCTGGCTGCTCTGCACTGGCATGGAAGGGACTCCAGCGGCCTGGCACCGCTCCATGATCTCGTACTTGCCAATGGTTTTCGTCCACGTTTCTATGCCATGGTCAAGTTCCTCTTGGTGTTCCAGACGGCCTGCGAGTGTGGCGAATTTCTCGTCGGAGGCCCAGGTAGGCGACCCCATAACTCCTATCAGTCGTCGCCATTCATCATCAGAGAAGCAAGCGATGGTGCACCAGTCGTTATATTCTTCGGGACTGGTCCTGTATGCGTTGTGAGGGGCTACTGTTCGTCCACGGTAGTTGTTCGCCAGAGGGGTGCCAGGCCAATGGGCGCGGTTGCCGGCCGGATATCCTTCGCGCATTGTTGAGCGGCCGTTGGCCTGTATATCCAAGTAAGAGGCACCGTTGAGTGGGGCACCTGTAATCCACTGGGCTTGGTCAATATGCTGTCCCTGTCCAGTGACGTTGCGGTGGTATATGGCGCTTAGTGCATACATGGCTCCGTACATGCCGCCGGTGTCATCCATGTATGACCATCCCCAGCCAGCAGGTGGTTTGCCTGGGAGTCCAGATGTGTAGGTAAGGCCTGACAGGGCCTGAGCTATTGGTCCCATTGTTTGATAGTCGCGGTCACGTCCCGTGTGCCCGAAGCCTGACATGGATAGGTATATGATGTCGGGGCGGAGCTTCTTCATATCTTCGTATCCAAGCCCCCACCGCTCCAAGACTCCATACGCAAAATTCTCTATAACGATATCTGATATGGAAACCAAGCGTTTGATGAGGTCGATACCACGGGGAGTGCGGGTATTCAGTGTAATACTCAGCTTGTTTGAGTTGGTATCGCTGAAGTGACCGTTGGTATTCAGGTTGGCGGGCAGGCCCTCAGGTGTTCCAGCTCCGGATCCGGTGTTCTCCCCGCGTGTGTTGGGGCCCTGTGGCCACTCCACTTTGATGATCTCTGCTCCCATGGCTCCTAGCCAGCGGTTGCACCAAGGCCCGGCTCTGACCCAGGTAAAATCTAGCACTCGTATGCCTTCCAAAGCTCTCGGTGTTGTTGACACTCTTGATTCGATCTGCATCATTGCTACACCTCCCATATAGGCACCATTAAAGCGTTAATTTGCGGATACTGGAGATACCGCAGACTATCATGGCGCCTATGGACTGTCAACGTATTTAAATGCGAATCCATGCGTTAAAACATATGGAATCAGTAAGAATATTGCTATGTATATACTGAAAGAGTAATACGTGAAACGAGAGCATTCCATAGATAATAATCATGTGTCGTAGGGTTTCAAGCTTTGTGCCTTGGAGTACGAAACGTGCACTATTTTTCGTCAAAATGAAGTTAATATTTTGCAAATGAAAGTTGATGGATTGTGATGTTGTACTTGGCATCGCGTGCAATACGCAATAGTGGATCCCAGAAGACGTGAGATATTACTTCTTGTTAAGCATAATGAGGTATCGCTAGGAAAGATCAGCTTACAGTTCGCCATTACCACTTCAGTGATTGGTTAGTATCTCAAGGTGGTGGTAGAATTCGGCCTGATTTCTGAGCGAACGCAGGGAACGCGTCGGCTGTATCTGACTAGATAGGCTGGCCTGTAAGAGTTGAGGGCATATCTGGAAAATTTCTGAGATTAGTGGTTACGGTTGCTCAAAGCGGTGGTAGAGATTGAGGATGGATCTGTTAACCGGTATATGATAAATGAGGGCCACAGCTTGCTGTTGCTCTATCCCACCTATGCTCCTACCCTGATTCCTCTTTCGTTGCAGGCGCCACGTAGTGTCTCTATGGCAGATAGTACTGCCAGATGGCTTGTCATTGGATTTTCAGGATGAGGAACGTTTTCCATGATGAATCGCATCACACCGCTCTTGCCAGCTATATATATCTCGTGTATGTTGCCCTTCGCTTCAGGGTCAGCAATAATTCTAACCTTGGTTTTTTCAGGACCTAAGCCTGCTAGGCTGATTGTTGCGGCCACGTTGATGTTGAATGGGAAGCGTCGCACAGCTTCACGTGCGCTCCCTTCAAATACAACAGTGGCGGAGGTGATATTTTTTAGTGTATCTGCATTGGCAGAGTCGGTGTCAATAAGGCTCTGTGGAGGTTTGCGTGTGGTGATTGTAACTTCCTGCAACTCATGGCGTGAGGCGCGAATGGCGTCGATTCCGCCTACGGCCCCGGATGGTACGAAAATCCTGCACCCAGTCTGTTGTGTCAGGGATGACAGCTCTGAAAACAGATCGGCATTCAGAAGGGACCCCGTACTCATTATCAGTAGGTGTTT
The DNA here is from genome assembly GCA_963580875.1 of Dehalococcoidia bacterium. Lineage (GTDB taxonomy): Bacteria > Chloroflexota > Dehalococcoidia > Lucifugimonadales > UBA2985 > JASLXI01. Next base: position 35,895 of record CAUZMC010000006.1, on the reverse strand, counting down.
GCCCATTGAGACGATGTTTGCTCCATGTTGACGGATGGCTTCCTGTGAAGCTGCCTCAACTACAAGAGTCATGCCTTCTGTGGCCATGAAATCCTCAAATGAATTGGAAGCTTTTGGGTTTGATTTAAGCCGCTTAAGCAGTCCCTGGGTATTGCTGATGTCCTGGTCGAAAATGGCTACCAATTCAGCTCCGCCCACAACTCCCTCATCTACGGCCAAGGCCAGGCCGCTTCCAATGGCTCCACAGCCCATAAGCCCTATTCTCTGCTTTGTTTCATCTATCATATCTAATTGAATATATTAACAGGTTAAATTGTGGCGGTATATATGTATGCAGAAAGGCAGTAGTATCGATATTTTTCCATGATCTATTCACGTGACATGAGTCTATCATCTTCTGGTGTATGGACTGATTGCCTAGATGGATTTCTTATCCCTCGAGAAATTAAGGCTCTGTTGATGACTTCCAAGGTGAGTCGCTCCGTGGTAAACTCCGCCAGAATACAATATGGGCTCATTCACATGTACCATGTCTAAGTCTGGCCTGGTAACAACAACGTTTTTTAGGCATGAAACCATGATAAATAGCAATAAGAACGATGATCTGATGCTCTTGATGGACAACGAGGAAATCGAGATGTCCTTTGGTGAGAAACACGGCTTGGAAGCGGATGGCATGAGTGACCAGAACCGCATTGTACTCACCGGCAGTCGTTTGATGCGGTTTTCCAGGTCAGGTGACAACAAGAAGATGGCATTCATGTCATTAGAAGACATTCAGGTGGCAGAAGTGCAACGAACCTTTTCAGGCAAGAGATTGCTTTTTAGGATATCTCTGCTGTGGGCTGGTGCTGGTTCTGCCCTGGCCGCCATCACCTTCCTTCCTCTGGCTATTCCTTTGGCCACTGTCCTAGCCTTAGCTGGAGGATACCATCTCCTTCGCTACCTCAGTGGTACACAGGAAGGTAGTATTCTTTTCCATGCAGGGCAAGATGAGATTGGAATATCTTTTGAGGGAGACATGACTAATCATGTCTACACCTTCGTAAATCGTTTCTTTCAACTTAAGGAAGCCGTCTCTTCTGCTAGTGATATTAACGAAGGACAGCCGATGGAGGCAGTTAGTATGCCGGATGTTGTTGAGTATGAACCGGAGCAGGAGACAACCGAAGTAGAGGAAGAAACGTTTGTTGCACAGGGAAGTGTGTCACCAACGGAAGATCACGGCGAGGTTATTATTCCTTTTACAGGCCATGATGAAGAAAACAAGTCCGGCGCTCAAGCATAGAAGATCTAGGAACGCTCCCGGTTAACCGGAATAGATGCTAATCAAGTACGACTTATTTGTGAGTAGTTGCTCCCTGCCCTAGTTGCAATCCGGGATATATGTCCATATCCCAACTGTCTCCGTCCCCCCGTAGTTTTTTGAAATGGCCGCATGCCGCGATCATAGCCCCGTTATCTGTGCATAGAGCTGGGGAAGGAATGAACAAGGGTAACGTGGATTTCTTTTTGAGTACTTCCCTCAGTTTGCTGTTGGCAGCGACTCCTCCTCCAAGGAGAATTCCTCTGGCTTCGTATTTACTGGCAGCGTTCACCGTCTTTACTGATATCACTTCAGCGACTGACATCTGAAAGGCGGAGGCCATCTCTCTGATAAGGTCATGGTCAGGAGTAACACCTTCCTGTGGAGGATATATGGACTTCTCTCTGGCCTTATTGAGAAGTGCCGTTTTTAATCCGCTGAAGCTGAAATCATGAGACCCTCTCATCCAAGCCCTTGGCAGTGAGATATCTCCTCTGGCATCCTGTGATGTTTTCTGTATTTCCGGTCCACCAGGATAGCCAAGCCCGAGTATACGGGCGGCTTTGTCGAAGGCTTCGCCTGCGGCGTCGTCTCTGGTACGGCCCAGTAGTGTATAGCTTCCGTGGGCATCCATGAGTATGAGATCTGTGTGACCACCTGAGGCAATTAGGCACAATAGAGGGAATCCAGGGTCAGCCTGTGGATCGCTCCCCTCCAGCCAGTTGGCGTATATATGTCCTTCAAGGTGGTTGACGCCTATCAGAGGTAGACCGCGTCCAAAGGCCAGTGCTTTTGCTGCGTTCATACCAACGAGCAGAGCGCCAGCAAGACCCGGTCCATTGGTAACGGCAATGGCATCAATGTCGTTCCATGTGAGTTTGCCCTTCTTTAAGGTTGCCTCAACGACAGGCACAATTGCCAGGATGTGTTGTCTGGAAGCCACCTCAGGCACAACGCCTCCGTAACGTGCGTGCATTTCCACCTGTGAGGCTATGACGTTGGACAGAATATGACGCCCGTCCTCTACCACGGCAACAGCGGTTTCGTCGCAGGAAGTTTCTATGCCAAGAACTCTCATGTCTGCGGAATCATACCTTCACCACAAAGGTCAGTCAAATTATTGTATAGATTCTGGGCATTTACGAAATTTTCAAAAGATTTGTATGGTCTGTGCCGAGATAACTTGTGCCTTTCAGACCACTGGCTTATCATTGTCCTGGTTGTAGATTTGATGCGAGAGCTTACGGAGGGGTGGCCGAGTGGACGATGGCGACGGTCTTGAAAACCGTTAACCCGCAAGGGTTCATGGGTTCGAATCCCATCCCCTCCGCCAAACTACAGATGCGAATATGGTTTAGTAAGGCTAGACTAAGAGCAAACTCAGCACACGGTTTATCAGTTTCTACCACCAGATGGAATCCTGGATGCCCTCGCTCAAAGTGTTCATTCGTGACTGATAAGTACCTATCCTAAACCGTAAATAACACATGAGGCTCAGGTATTCTCTGGTCGTTGTGGCCGGCCAAAGTGTAAGTCAGTGGCATATGGTATTGCAGTAAAACTGCAGTAAGAATCTTCCAACAACCGCTTCTGCATTGCACTAAGTTGCACATAATCACCACAAACGATTGCTAACACCATCGTCTTTCACAAGTAATCAACTCACATTGAAGTAGATTTTTGTAACTTCTTTTATATGCATCACCATCATTTCTAAATTGGGAACTCGGTTCATAATCAGTGGTTCCCTGTTCCAATGTCCCTTAAATTTGACAGTGATCTGCCGAGGAGCCGCCTCATTCTGTAGCCCATAATCTTACCTAGCAGTGGCAAAGGCCATCGCGGTTCAAAACTTACTATCATCCTGACCTGAGTACCATCTCTCTGGCTTTGGAGCATCCATGTTCCTACTAGGCTCTTAAAAGGCCTGAGAGATGAACCCCAAGCCATACGCACCGCTGAGCGGTTGGGTGGCTGAAATGATATGTATTCCCCCTCCCATTGCCAACGCAACCCCAAGAATAGGGGTGCTAAATAATATAGGAGTGGATCTTCATCGTCATGGCTGACAACTCCCCGCCTCACTCGGATGATGGTGGCATCCCAGCGCGGTCTTAATTCCAAATTCCGCATCAGCTCCCAGGTCTCTAGAGTCCCAAGAGGAATGACGATAGCTTCCTCTATCCTAGGCATGCAATCCTGTTTTGGCAGTCACTATAATCATCAATCCAGTGGCGCCAGTCTTTACTGTCATATGAGCGGAGATCCTGAGGAACAGGTGATATTTTTAGACGAGGTAGTTGTCTTTCGTCGACAACTGGCGCCGCCGTCCTTGTTGTAACCGGCAATTGACGCTTTATATCGTGCTATTCCTATGAAGCGTGCACTACATTTGTTCTTACTCATTGATATATTCATTGGAATAATGCTTAGTACGATAGGGTTTTTACGTAGTTTCGACACTGTGTCTGGTTTGAGATTACACTTTATCCCGGCCTGTTTGTTTCCCACCAGTTGATGGGAACAGTCGCTTGATTAAGCGTCCGAAAGTGAGGCCCTGCACCAGCACAGAGAATGTCACAACAATGTATGCGGTGGTCACTAACAGATCACGTTCAGGTGAGGTGGGCAATGACAGTGCCAAGGCTATGGATATTCCGCCTCGCAGCCCTCCCCATGTTAGAGCCGCCAGCACATTTCTCTTGAATGGAACTAATCCAATCACGTGGAACGTGGCACCAGGAACGGCCACACTGATGAGGCGTGCCACCAGTACAACGGGTATTGCGAGGAGGCCAGCCATGGCATAATGCCAATCTAAGTGCACTGCTACCACTTCCAGGCCGACTAAAGCAAAGAGCACAGCGTTGAGAATATCGTCTAGAAGCTCCCAAAAGTTATCCAGATAACGGCGTGTAATGTCTGACATCGCCATTGAGCGCGCCTGATTGCCGATGATGATGCCTGCAACCACCACCACAATTGGTCCGGACATGTGAAGTGCAGTTGCCAGTGCGTAGCCACCAGATACCATAGCTAGACTCAACAGAACCTCAACAGAGTAGTCGTCTATTGGACGCATGAGTCGGTATGTGATCCACCCCAGAGCAAGGCCCAGTATGGCACCACCACCAGCCTCTAATAGCAGGAACCCGCCCACATCTGACAGCACAGCTTCCTTGCCAGCAAAGGCCACGCTAGCAAGTGTCAAGAATATGACGATGCCCACGCCGTCATTGAAGAGAGATTCGCCGGCCATGGTCGTCTCCAATGTCTTTGGTGCACCTGCCCGCTTCAGAATGCCGAGCACTGCAACCGGGTCTGTTGGAGCGATGAGCGCACCGAATAGCAGACCATGAACGAGACTGATTTCGAATCCGAACAAGGTAGCGATACCCCAGAACAGTGTCCCAGCGATTGCACCACTCGCCACGACACTGAACGTGGCCAGTGTCGCGGTCTGGACCATGACTCCGCGTAGCGCTGATATGTCAATGGTTAATGCACCGGCGAACAGTAAGTAGGCTAGGAACCCGTGAAGTAACACTTCGTCGAAGTGTAATGATTCGACGAACTCCCGGATCAATTCCTGATCTATTACGTTTGCGGTGCCGAGAGCGACAACAATTAGAGATAGAGTGAGTGAGACGGCCATGAGGGCGATTGTTGGAGGAAAGTGCATGTAGCGATGGTTGAGGTAGCTTGCTGCGGCCGCAAAGCTCAACACTACGGCAATTGCAGTGAATATACCTTCGGTTTCTGTCATGAGTGTTCCTTACTATATTCCAAAGAATTCGTAACCCGCAGTTAAAGTGGTTGTGGGCTAGATCCGCTATTTTTGAGCGTATATACTTTGCGTGTGCGAATTGGGTAAGTACCTTCACCCTACAGCAAAATTATACGTGTTGAGAGTAATCAGAGCAAGAAAAAGTAACTTTAACGATCCTCTGACATCTTTTGGAATCCGTGGATACGCAGATGAGCCCCTGCGGAATGATACCTATCAGTCGCTGTTTGAGTGGTGTGCTGCCTGGAGTAGTCCTAACTTAAACGTAAAAATATCCGATTTGTGAGAAGGATCGGATAATTAGGGGTAATATGCTGATAGACGGCTAGATTATGCCGTGACCATGGCAGAACTCCAGCGTTAGCTTCAAGAACTCGTCCAGCTTGTGACGAACGACACTGTGCCCAGAGTCCTGGAAGATTTCCAACCTGGATGTTGGAAGGTTCCGTGACAGGATGACGGACCCACCTACGCCAGCGGTTGCGTCCTGGCCACCTGCTACCACCAGAGCCGGGCATGTGATGTGTTTCAGTCTTGGTGTGAAGGGGTGCTCACGCAAGCCGGCGATAGCCCTGGCGTTGGCTACGTAGGAATCTAGGTGTTCCGGAAGTACCTCTATTCCATGTTCTTGTATGGCTTCAGTATTGCTACTTTGACGCGCTGTCTCTCCGCGTTTATACCATCCCTCGGAAGCAGTTAGGTTTACTTCACTGGATGTGGAGTCGAGGATTATGGCAGCGCACTTCTCCAAATGGTCCAGTGCGAACTGCTGCACTACCACTCCGCCCCAGGACACTCCGTGGAGTATAGCTTTTTCAACGCCGAGCTTGTCCAGCAACCCATCAAGGTCTCCGGCACAGAGAGGAAGGTTGTACTTGGTGGCCTGCGATGATTGGCCTGCACCGCGATTATCCCAGGATATAACTCGTGGAAAGTGTTGGTACCACAGTGGGAAATGTTCTACAAAACCTTGTCCATCTCCACTGAGGCCAGGGCAGAAAACGTAAGCCAGTGGCCCGCTGCCGACCTCTTCATAGTGGATTGTAACGTCATCCAGCTTTAAATCCGGCATGGCAATCCTTCCTTGTTGAGCAACATTGTGTGCAGGCTAGGGTGCATCTGCTCAAAGTAGCCCCCTAGATGGTCAGGCAAATGAAAGATTTGCCTGAGTGAATAGGATACTAAGAATCACTGTCCATTTCCTGCATCATTTTTCTGATGCCATAGCGGCGAAATGCCTCTGTGTGTTCGTATGGTGAGTTGTGATTTTCCATCATCTTTTTTGACATGGCCTTCATATGTTCCCCAAAGGCCTCTTCCCCTCCAGCCTTCTTTATCCAGTCTTGCATTTGACTGGTGTGTGCCAAGAGCGACTTGATCTTCAGGTCTGTCACGTCACCAATGTCTATGAACGTATCAGGGGCTTCAGCACCCCATAAAAAGACCTCATCCACGTTGTGCCCATCCATGCCTTCGGCAATGTGCTCAGGGTAGTGAAGGCGGTCACGTGCGTAAGGAAATGCCGCGTCAATCGTTACTAGACCAGTCATACGATGATCTCTGTGGATGTAGAAAGATGTGCGGAATGGGTCTGTTGTGAAGATAATGTCAGGCTTGAGGCGGCGTATGTGGTATACGAGTTGGCGTCTGAAGGCGTGGTCGTCCTCCAACTCGCCGTCGCCGAAATCTAGGAACACCACTTCAGACACGCCAAGCACATCAGCGGCTTTCTGCTGTTCTTCTTGACGGGCGTTAAGGAGGTACGCGGATGTCATATCAGTGTCACGACCGCCCTTGTCGCCGGTTGTAGCCACTATATAGAACACCTCTTTCCCTGCTTGTACTAGCCGTGCGACGGTACCTCCGCAGCCAAATTCGGCATCATCTGGATGTGGGCTAACAACCAATGCACGTTGGACCGGTTCCAATTCTTGCAATTGTATCCTCCTGATAATAAATATTTAAAAAGTATGATTAAAAATTGAGCAAGACAGGCAGGTTAATGCCGGATTGGTGGTTCTAATTCGGCCTTAATCTCTTCACAGATCATAGTATTATTCTGGATGCAGGATGTGCCGTCGTCGCCATTGCCAGTTATCGCGATGGCTCGTATGTACACCACCCATACTCCTCCGTCGTCCTGCCATGCATCACCGATGATGCCTGACCATTCCACAGATCTGCCTAGCACCAGCTCTTGAGTGTCTATGGAATCAGCCAACGCGTTGAATGCTTCATCGTCCGTTATAGATTCCTGTGTGTCGGACTTGATACTGGTATAGCTGTACATATGGGAGTGACTCATGCTGGCGTGCTCCCCTGCCGTTCCGTACATTCTAAGGCGTGCAATTAGTGTAACCCAGGCGGCTGTTGTAGTCGAGGTTGACTTGACCCTTCAGTATGGCAATGATAATGTTGCCCGAGCATAGATTTGGTATCGTCGGTAGATTTAATTTATGGCAAAAATGTTTCTCGAAGGAAAGAAAGCGTTGGTAACAGGTGGGAGCCGCGGTATCGGTTTCCAAATCTGCAGGATATTACTGGAGAATGGAGCGAATGTCCTTGCCGTATCCAGGGATACAGCCAAGCTGTATCAGGCTAAAACAGATTTACAGGCATTGGATACCCTACAGGCTGATGTATCCATTCCAACCGATAACGACAGAGTTGCGGCATGGATTCAAGACACTTGGGGGTATTTGGATATCCTTGTCAATAACGCGGGCGTTTCACCAGTGAACAGTGGAGCGCTCTCTAATCTGACGGACGAGGAATTTGAGGAAACATTGCTGGTAAACGTCTTTGGTCCTTACATTTGCACAAAGCGTATGCTCCCACTTCTGCTTAAATCAGATGACCCTCGGATTGTGAACGTTGGCTCCACTTCCGGCATAATGTCTCCAACTTTGAAGGGCGTGTATGGTGTCTCAAAGGCGGCTATACATGCATTGACTATCGCTATGTCAAATGAATTCATGGGAAAGGTAGCTGTAAACGCTCTGTCACCTGGGTGGGTGCGTACAGATATGGCTCCGACCGGGCCTGGAGATCCAAGAACATCGGCGGAAGCCACTCTTTGGCTGGTTACTCAAGTCAAGGAAGTTACTGGTAAGCTTTTCCACGATAAGACTGAGATTGGATGGAGCTCTCACCTCTAATTTGGTAGACCGCACTCCCATATCTTCCAGTCAGCACGATCACCGTTTCACATGAGAGAACGTCTTTAACGTGTGAAAGCCTCTTGTACCCCTCCGTCCACAGGCAGCATGGCGCCCGTTGTCTTTAGAGCGCGATCCCCTGCTAGGTACAGAGCCGCTTCAGCCACGTCTTCCGCTGTCACTGAGACTTTCAGCAGTGTGCGTTGACGGTAGAAATCTTCCACTTGGTCTACTGATATACCGTGAGCCTGAGCGCGTTCCTCTCTGATGTGAGGCGACCAGAGATTCGAGTTGCGGAATATAGCGTCTGGGTTGATCATGTTGGATCGGATTCCGTGGGGGCCGTTTTCTATGGCAAGCACACGGGCAAGTTGTGCCTCCGCAGCTTTTGACGCGCTGTATGCCCCAATGTCTTGACCTGGCGCAGGGACGTTTTTGGTGGCTATGAATATCAGACTGCCTCCGAGGCCCTGCTCCTTTAGAATACCAACCGCCTCCTTTGCCACTAAGAAATGCCCAGTGGCGTTTACTGCTAAACTCGCCTGCCAGTCGGAGAGGCTTAGTTTGTCGATTGGGTTTGTGATGGCAATGCCTGCGTTGGAGACTAGGATATCCAGCCCTCCAAAGGCTAATCTGGTTGTTCCAAAGGCTGTCTTGACAGCTTTCTCGTTTGATACGTCCAGCTTGCAGTACCGAACGCGATCTTCTCCATACTGTGTAGCAATCTCCTGTGCCACTTTCTTTGCGCCTGAAAGCTGAATGTCCGTGACCATGACGTGCGCTCCCTCTTGAGCGAAACGGATGGCTATGGCCCTGCCAATACCACTGGCCGCACCGGTTACAAGTGCTATTCGTCTTGAAAGTTCCTTCTCAGGTGGTGCCAGAGACTGTTTGTATAGCTCCAGAGGCCAGTACTCTGAGTCATATGCTTCCTGTAGAGAGAGCGATGTATACTTGTCCAATGCCTGAGATCCGGCCAAGATTTCTATTGTATGTCTGTATATGTCAGCCGTAATTCTGGACGCACGTGCGTCCTTGCCAGTAGTCCACATTCCCACTCCTCGTAACAGGATTACTCTTGGAAACTGGTCCAGCATGTGGTGCTGACTATCGGTATGTTCGGTGAACCATTTTTCATAGGAACTGGCATATTCAGCGATTCCTTCCTGTATCTTCGCTTTCACAACATCCAGGTCATTAGGGTCACTAACCTCTATCAGTAGAGGCGCTCTTTTGGTGCTCAGCAGATGGTCTGGTGTGGCTGCTCCAAGCTCGGTCAAGCCTTCGGCTTCAGACGAGTTCACAAACTCCATTACTTCATTGCTATCCTCAAATTTCAAGATGATCCGTTGCCCACGGCTCACCAATCCTCTGATGGTAGGAGCAATTGAGGTGGCGACCACGTGACGCTGAGCAGGGCTCATTTCCACGCCCTTGATCTGTGCGAATATCCGTTTGCCATTACTGGCTTGCTCTATAAATTTTTCTGCCTGAGAAACAAGTTCTATATGGTTCTCATAGGCTGCCTTCGGTGTATCACCCCATGTGACCAGCCCGTGGTTTTGGAGGACAACTCCCATAGCCTGAGGACTGTTCATTGCAGCGAGTGCTACCTCTTTTGATAAGAGAAATCCTGGACGGCGATAAGGTACGGCGACCACTGAACTTCCAAAGGCATCGGCGAGAATTGTTGCAGGATGGTTTGTGTTGGTAATAGATAGGATGGCGTCGGCGTGGCTGTGGACTATGCTTGGCTGAGGTATGAATGCGTGCAAAAGTGTCTCTATGGACGGTCGTGGCGCATCGGGTTCAATCAGACAGTGACTCAGGTAATCAACCATGTCCTCGTCGGACATATTGTCTCTTTCGAATAGAGCCAAAACGGGGTTCATGAGCACTCCTGGAAAGCCCTGGCGATGTATCGATTTCATGTCTGTACCGCTACCCTTGACTCTGAGGACGTTGCACTCAAGACCGCGGAAATCCCTCTCGACTGTCTTCAGGGATGTGTTACCCCCTCCCCACAGCACAAGTGATGGATCAGCTCCGATTAAACGGCTCTGATAGACCAGCTGGTCCAATATTGACAAGCCCGACTCTGTTTTTTCAGACCAGAGATTCTTCATGTTTTTGCGTTTTTTATAAACTGTGTTAATTTTGCAGAATTTGCAAATAGAGACTAGATATACGGGAATCCTATCTGGATTGTTCTAACCAGTCAACACAGATGGTGCGTAAAGGATTTTGTAATTTATATTCAGATCTAACAGTCATTTTCATATGATAAATCCACGATTTAGTGAGGTGGTGACAGTTATGACTTCTTAGTTTGGTACGATATTGGATCTTTATTGGCGTGTTCAATTGCTATCCGAAAAGTTGAATTTTTCTACCAGCGCATCCATTCCAATGACCAGTGAGTATCTTCCGCACATGATATAAGCAGTGCGCTACGGTTTTGACAGCCTCAATAATGAAATGGAAGCTAGCATCAGACTTCGCTAGTTGCCTCGCGTATCCCTGAGTGTTATTCTCCGCCCTGAGTGTCCAGACAGTATTCAAGACTGAGTATTGTGTAAAGAAACGTAATGCAAGATGATGACGCATCGTTAGAGAAACGCTGTGATAAACAAGCGAGGTTTCCTAGGCTGGTGATTGCCTTTGAGGTCGTCCAGTTTAGGTGGCTTTGGTTAAGTATTCTTTTTTCCTCAATGTCTATGGGTGTCGGTATGCTTGCCCAGGGGTGGCTAGTACTTGAAATTACGGATTCGCCATTTTGGGTAGGAGCTGTGGCTGGTATTCAAGGGCTTGGATTGGTCGGATTCGGGGCATTTGGCGGTACAATAGTCGACAGATTAGACAAACGCAGAGTACTTGTTGCAGTGCATCTCATCGGCGGAGTCATAGCGTTCTTTACCGGAGTTTTGGTGATTACTGGCTACATAGAACTGTGGCATATGTTGATCATCGCACTTATCCAGGGACTGTTAATGGCAACTCAACTCCCTGCGGCCAACTCCCTGATATATCAGATTGTTGGCCCACAACGACTGCTGAATGCCATGGCAACGCGGTTGATGGCAATGAACATGAGTCGCATCATAGGTTCCCTGTCGGCCGGGGCACTTATATCTCAGTATGGTGTCGGGAGTAGCTATCTTTTCGGTGGGATTAGTTCCATCGTTGGTTTGGGGTTTCTGTGGTGCGTTCGTGACAGCTTCCAGTCATCTAGCCAGCGAGAGCCTTTTCTGCAGGCCACTGGTCATGGTCTTAAATACATTTGGAGAAACAGGAATATCCGCGGGCTTCTGTTTCTTAGCCTGCTTATGGAAGCATTCGGCTTCTCACATCTTGTGATGATGTCTGTGATGGCGAGAGATGTACTTAACGTTGGTGCTATGGGACTCGGATACCTTTCCGCTGCCAGTGGAATAGGCTCGGCTTTGAGCACGCTCACAGTGGCAGGTCTTGGAGACTTCAAGCACAAAGGTGCGTTGCTTACAGGTACGGCGTTTTGTGCGGGAATTTGCCTGGTGTTCTTTGCTTTCTCTCCGTGGTTTGCCGTTTCTCTGGTTATGGTTGCCCTGGTTGGCGGTTCTCTCATGGCTTACGATGTAACAATGGGAACGATGCTCCAACTCTTATCACTCGATGATATGAGAGGGCGAGTCATGGGTGTCTATGGTTTGACATTTGGGTTTACTCCTGTTGGGGGGTTTTTTGCCGGCTCTGTTGCGGCTATTTTGTCCGCTCCGATAGCTGTGGCCTTTGGAGGCATCATCATCACGATGTATGTTGCCTCAATGTTCCGTTCCATCACCAGAATAAACCCAAGGGAGTGACCATCCAGTTGATGCTGAACGCCGCTATTGCAATGGCGTCAACGGGGGACATGATGAGATGTGTTATGTGGCTAAATAAATTGAAGGGTTGTGCCGTAACTGCTATCATGCCTTCAGCTAACCAAGACGGCCAGCCTCGGATTGTTTTCTGTCTCAGGCCGTACAACAAATAGGAGGTTTTGCACAATGCCGTCCTTTGATGTGGTCTCAAAAACTGACCTTATGGAAATTGACAACGCTATCAATGGTATCCAAAGAGAGATTAAGCAGAGGTTCGATCTTGCAGGTACAAAATGCGATATCGACCGCGCTGACAACACTCTAACCATGATTGCCGACGATACCATGAAGATGGGCCAGTTGCATGAACTGCTGCGCAAATACCTGGCTCGTAGGAGCGTTGATCATCGAGCTCTAGATTTCAAAGCACCGCAGAATGCAACAGGGGATAGTATTAGACAGGCTATAGACATTAAGCAGGGGATTGATGCTGATCTGGGGCGCCAAATTTCCAAGGCCGTCAAGGCCAGCAAACTCAAGGTACAGATAGCAATTCAGGGCATAGAGCTTCATGTGTCTGCCAAACAGCGTGATGACCTGCAATCTGCCATAGAGTTCATCAAGGAAATGGAAATTGAGCATCCCTTGCAGTATGTGAATTTTAGGGACTAGATGTCGCCTCACTTAATAGCAGGATTGAGCGTAGAAGCTGCAGGCGACATTTGCATGAATCAGTGCAAGGCGATGTGCTGTCGCGGCTCATTAGTGCTGGTGTTGACCAGCGGTGAAGTTAACGACTTCAAAGAGCACGCTGAAAGCCTTGGCGTGGAACTGGCAATTACGCGTACTCAGGATGGGGATGGATGGGTGCGGTTTTCAGCGCATGAGGGTGAGCACTGTCCGATGTTGGATTCATTTACTTCAAGGTGCCGTATTTATGAAGATAGACCGCAACGGTGCCGTGATTTTCCAGACGTGCTTACGTCGGGATGTGCAATCTCCGGCGGTTGATTTTGGTAGAACTTTTTACTACTGGCCTGCCCTACTTAATGGCTAACAATTTCATTTACGTCCAATCATAATTGTGTTTATGAATTGGTAGTCCTAATCGATCACAGATAGGGCGAATACGTATGTCTACAAAAACAATAAGCAAGGAATCTCCTGTGAAAAGAGATTCCTTGCTTATTGTGCGTAGGGTTTGAGATGGTTGAGGCTTTAGCTGAGAGGCTTTAGCTGGTCAACTTGTGCCCGTGCGCCTGCTTCGTCCTTGAAGAAGTCGTAGTTGATGTTAACAAATCCCTTCCACTTATCAGGGGTGTCATCTTCAGTGAAGATGGCGTTCACTGGGCAGACAGGCTCGCAAGCAGCGCAGTCTATGCACTCGTCCGGGGATATGTAGAGCATTCTGTCAGTTTCATTATCCAATCCGTATATGCAGTCAACCGGGCAAACGTCAACGCAAGCACCATCTTTAAGGTCTACACAGGGCTCAGCAATAATATATGTCATGGGTTAAATCACTCCTTTGTTGGATTCGCAATAATAAATTGCTTTGCTGGAATTATTATTAATGATAATTACAAATTGTATCATCCAGTAGTATCGGATTCAATACTTATGTGATATTGGTGCAAATGCTTGACTGCAGTCGTTCGTAATCATACCATCCCTCTTATCTGGGAACATGTGAAACCATATAGGTAAATGGTGTATTGCCTTGACGATACTATAAGGTGGAGTTACGCGAAAGGATAAAACATTATGGATTTGGAACTGTCTGGTAAAACGGCCATTGTAACAGGTGGTAGCCGTGGGATAGGCAAGGCCATAGCTAGGGAGTTAGCGTTGGAAGGTGCAGATGTGGTTATCTCTGCAAGAAACTTGGAATCTCTGGAGGCTACTGCGCGTGAGCTATCTCAGGAGACAGGCAGTAAGATTGTTCCTATACAGGTGGATACGGGCAATGATGAATCAGTACGCTATATGATACAAGCCGCGGCTAGCGCTCTTGGTCACCTAGATATTCTTGTGAACTGTGCAGCACAGCCAGGTGGTGGTACACCTCCCCCGCCCTTGAGTGGCATTACAGATGAGCATTTCTGGTCTGATATGAACATAAAAGTCATGGGCTATCTGAGGTGCGCCAGAGAGACAGCTCCTTACATGATTCAGAATGGATGGGGCCGCATAATTAACATTAGCGGCTTGGCCGCTAGGCAATCTGGGAATACCATAGGAAGTATGCGCAATGTGGCACTTGTAGCCATGACCAAGAACTTGGCTGATGAGCTTGGTCCAAATGGTATTAATGTAACTGTGGTGCATCCGGGCGCTACGCGTACTGAAAGGACTTTCTCTTCTATAGAGAGCCAGTCACAGAGGCTAGGCATCACCATGGAGGAGGCAGAGCAGCGTATGGCTGACGGTAATACAGTAAAGCAGATTATAGATGCGCGTGACATAGCTTATGTGGTTGCCTTTTTAGCATCTCCACGGTCCATTGCTATCAACGGCGATGTTATTGCTGCGGGTGGAGGCACGGCGAGGTCAATTTATTATTAGACATTAGTGCTAAAATCCCTAGTGGTTTAATATGCCTACAGTGCTGGACAGGAGAACACAACACAGCTATTATGGCAACGGCTGATTTCTGTATACTGAATCGAAAAACTACCCTTGGGATTCTCAAGCACGGCTTTTAGTACCCTCCCCCATTTGGTAACTTTTAACTTTATAGAAAAATCGGAAACCAACCAGGAGAAACAGAATGAAGGTTCATGAATACCAGGCAAAAGCGATTCTCTCTGAATATGGAATCCCGGTGCCAAAGTCTGGAGTTGCTTCAACACATGAGGAAGCGCTTCAGATAGCACATGACATGGGAGGCTCCGCAGTTGTTAAGGCCCAAATCCACGCGGGAGGCAGGGGCATGGCCGGAGGGGTGAAGTCAGTGAGTTCCCCTCAAGAAGCAGAATCCGTGGCTAAGGGCTTACTTGGACAGAGACTAGTCACACATCAGACAGGCCCTGAAGGCGCACCCGTAAACTGTGTCCTGCTGGAGGAGCCAGTCCAGATAGCCAAGGAGTATTATCTGGCTATAGTCATTGATAGTGGGGCTCGGTGCCCTGTGATCATGGCTAGTGAGGCGGGCGGGGTTGAGATAGAGGAAGTGGCGGCCAACGCCTCGGAGAAGATTCTCAGGTCAAACGTTGATCCAGTCATCGGGCTTCAACCCTTTCAATGCCGCAACTTGGCTTATGGGCTGAACCTACCCGCCGATCTCATACGTCCTGCATCTACCTTAATAGCCAATCTGTACAAGCTCTTCGAGAGTAACGATTGCTCTCTTGCCGAGATAAATCCCCTTGCGATAACCGCTGATGGGCAGTTGATGGCCTTGGATGCCAAGCTAAACTTCGACGATGATGCACTGCCACGCCATCCCAAGATTCAGGAACTCAGAGATGTAGATCAGGAAGACCCACTGGAGGTTGAGGCGAGCAAGTTTGGTATAGCATACGTTAAACTGGATGGTGACGTTGGATGCATGGTAAACGGTGCGGGTCTTGCTATGGCTACAATGGACTCAATATCTATGGCCGACGCCATGCCTGCCAACTTCTTGGATGTTGGTGGCGGAGCCACCGAGGAACAGGTTGCACAGGCCTTCAAGCTTCTGCTGTCTGACTCACAGGTGAAACGCATTCTTGTAAACGTCTTCGGTGGGATATTGCGTTGTGATGTTGCTGCCAGAGGCATAGTCGCTGCTTGTCAAGAAACCGAAGTCAGAGTGCCAATAGTGGTGAGAATGCTGGGTACAAATGCCGATGAGGGCAAGGATATTCTTAACAAGTCTGACCTAGGAGTCACCCTGGTCAACGATCTTAATGAAGCAGCTACCATGATAAAACAGGCGGCGTCTGCCAGTTAAAGATGCCTAGATAGAATTTGCAGGAGGTACCAGTGAGTATCTTAGTTAACGAAAATACACGTTTGATGGTTCAGGGTCTGACTGGACGAGAGGGAAGTTTTCACGCTCTCAGGTGCATTGAGTATGGCACCAATCTGGTTGCAGGAGTTACCCCCGGTAGAGGCGGTACAATGTGGGAGGAGAAGGTCTCGGTCTTCAATACCGTGAATCAAGCAGTGGCAGAGACCCAAGCTAACGTTGCCCTTATCTTCGTGCCCGCAGCCTTTGCAGCGGACGCTATATTGGAGTCCACCGACGCTGGTATACCACTAATAGCCTGCATAACCGAGGGTATCCCAGTTATGGATATGGTAAGAGTGTCCAAGTATCTTGAAGATAAGCCAACTCGTCTTATTGGCCCCAACTGTCCCGGCCTCATATCTCCCGAGAGTAAGTGTAAGATAGGAATCATGCCCGGCAATATTCATATGCCAGGTAGAGTCGGGGTTATCTCCCGCAGTGGCACCCTTACCTATGAAGCGGTCAATCAGCTTACTGCTCTTGGAATAGGCCAATCCACATGTGTTGGCATAGGCGGCGATCCTATCGGTGGAACATCTTTTGTGGATATGCTTAAGCTATTTCAGGAAGACCCAGAAACCGATGCAGTGGTACTTATTGGAGAAATTGGAGGTACCAAAGAACAGGAAGCCGCTGAGTACATACGTGACAACTTCACCAAACCTGTTGTCGGATTGGTGGTTGGTACAACAGCACCTCCAGGTAGAAGGATGGGCCACGCTGGTGCCATAATCACTGGGAGCGCTGCCAAGGCAGATGAAAAAGTGAAGGCTCTAAGGGCGGCAGGAGTTCACGTGGCCCCATCCCCTGCTGAAATCGGCATCACCATGAAACAGGCTTTGAGCTAATTAACTAATCAATGCTTCTCAGAATCAAGAGTCTTACGCAAGAGGGGTGCTTTTCTACAGAGAAACACCCCTCTTTGTACAGTAAACAAATCATAAATTTGATGCAAATGGTTGAATCTGGTACCGAAAAACAATCGAGATAAACCATCGTGGAACGAGACATAATCTATTGTCAGGACTCACGACGCATGGCCGATGTGGAAGACGGCTCAGTTCAACTTGTAATTACCTCTCCCCCGTACAACGTCGGTAAGTCCTATGAATCTCCTATGGCCCTTGCGGAGTACCTAGTTTTCTTGAAAGAGGTGTGGCAGGAGTGTGTTCGCGTCCTTTGTCACGGAGGTCGTTTGGCGGTGAATGTGGCCTCCACATGGCGTCAGCCATATATACCGCTGCATGCTTATATCACTACTCAGCTTATTGAGGAGTTGGGGCTTTATATGCGTGGCGACATCATATGGGACAAGGGACCGTCTGTTGGAGTTTCGACTGCATGGGGTAGCTTTGCTAAGGCCAGCAATCCCACTCTGCGTGACGTACATGAATTCATCATGGTGTTCAGCAAGGGCTCGCCAAAACTAGAGCCAAACGGACAGCAGAGCGGTATAAGAAACGACGAGTTTGTGGAATGGACGAAAAGCGTATGGCATTTTAACACTGCGTCACCAAAGCGAGCGGGACACCCTGCTCCATTCCCTGAGGAGTTGCCGCGTAGGCTCATGTTGCTTTATACCAATGTGGGCGACTTGGTGTTGGACCCGTTCATTGGCAGTGGCACCACAGCTGCCGTTGCTGTGAAAGAGGGACGGCACTTTATAGGCTACGACGTGGTTGAGGAGTACTGCGACGTAACCAGGAAGCGTGTAGAAGCAATCCAACACGATGAATTTAACAGTTCGTTATAGGCTCTCATCTCAAGCTTGTCCATAGCCAATAACAAGCCTACCTGACCGTAGCCTTTTGACATTCAACTTTGGACCGTAGCGTCGTTTGTGATGGGCATCATCGTGACTCTCTACGCTGCTATTATGTCTCAATTGTATCAAGGAGTATGTGTTATCAGAGTAGGACTTGGAGAAAACATCTGCAAAAGCAAACAGCCCACTTTGATGCAATCTCAGAGTGGGCTGTTTGCTATATATTTCCTCTTTAGTTATGAGGATTTGTAACTATCCACCAATAGGCTGGGTATACTCCTCACGTAGCACGCGCTTTAGTACCTTGCCCATCGGGTTTCTTGGAAGCTCTTCGATGAAGATCACGTCTTCAGGTCGCTTGAATCCTGCCATGCGTGGGCGGCAATGGTCAATGACCTCTTCCGCTGTGAGTTCAACCCCGGGCTTCTTCACCACGATAGCCCTGACACGTTCGCCCCACTCAACATCTGGAATACCGATGATGGCGGCTTCGTCCACGCCAGGGTGGGACATTATAATTTGCTCAACCTCTTCAGGAGCAATCATCTCTCCTCCACGCTTTAGGAAGTCCTTGGCGCGTCCTGAAAGGAAGATGTAGCCCTCATCATCCCAGTATCCGAGGTCGCCTGTGTATAGCCACCCGCCCCTAAGAGTTTCTTTGGTAGCCTCATCACGGTTCCAGTAACCCTTCATCAGGCGGTCTCCCCTAGCCACTATCTCTCCATTGTCTCCAACCGCAACATCTTTCCCTTCTTCGTCCACAATGCGAACTTCCACGTCCGCTAAGGGTTTGCCGATGGAACCAAGGCGCTTCATTTTTATTTCATAGTCTGCGTCGCCCTCGTGAATATCGTGGGCATCCGGAGGAAGCATGGTGATTGTAGAGGCGGTCTCCGTCTGCCCGAATGCGTTGATGAAACGGGTCGTTGGAAACTCCAAGATAGCCTTTTTGATTACCTCAAGAGGCATTGGAGCCGCTCCATAGGTGATAACTTGAAGGCTGGACAGGTCGTAGTCCTTGAAGGTCGGTTTGTCCATGAGCCGCTTGAGCATTGTAGGCACCATCATGGCGCGATTTACCTTTTCGTCCTGTACCAGCTGCATCCATTCCTCTTCGTCAAATTGGCGCTGTAGCACCAATGTGCGGCCACCGTATATGGCGGCCATCACGGCCTGTACTCCAGCGATGTGATGTAGTGGTACGGTGAGGATGTTCTTCTCTGATGAATCCATGTCAACAGGCTCTACGTTGGCCAAGATGTAAGAACTGAAGCTGTTATGGCTCAGCATGACACCTTTTGGAGTTCCAGTGGTTCCTGCGGTGAACATCACGATTGTGACGTCACCTCCATCCGCGGTCGGAAAACGTTCTTCATTGGACGACTTTTCCAAGAGCTCATCGTAGAAGAGGAATCCCTCACCGGGTGACTCAAGGGAAATCTGATGTTCGAGAGTAGTAAGGTCTGGTTTGATGGAACGGAGCATGTCCTGGTACCTCTGTCCCAAAATAATTGCCTTCACTCCCGAATCGTTGAGCATAAAGGTTAGCTCTTCTGCGCGGGCTCTGAAGTTTATTGGCACGAAGATGGCATCCAGCTTTGCCGTTGCAAAATAGCTCTCCAAATGCTCGTTGCAGTTGACCTGCATGACAGCGACCCTGTCCCCTGCCCCAACTCCCAAATCGCCTAGGGCATTGGCCAGGCGGTTGACTCGATCAGCAAGCTCACCGAAGGAAAGTCGATTGCCGTCGAAAACTATGGCTTCTCTGTCAGGGACAATCGCTGCGGTTATGCTCAGTAGTTCCGTTGTGTTCATACACTACCTCCAAAAACATATTAATTACTAGGGGCTGCCATGATTGCATGCCGTACTATTTTGTTGCCAGCGCTGTAGTTGCAAGGTTCTTTTCTAGTTCGAGGGCATTGCCGAGTGACATATCAGGGCCTCTACGCATAGCCTCCTTTATAGCTTTCAGCAAGTGTGGTGGATAATTTGAAATTCGCTTCGCTAGAGATACGGCTTCCTTGAGCAGTAGTTCTCTTGACACCAATTTGTGTATCAGTCCAACCTCCAATGCCGTGTAGGCATTTAATTGTCCATTACTTAAGAGAATATCCAGTGCCCTCGATACACCCAGTGTCCGCGACATTGTTTGTGTTCCGCCGGCTACTGGTATCATCCCCAAAGCCGCTTCAGGCATACCGAAGATGGTACCTTCTGAAGCAATTCTCATGTCGCAGAGGAGAGCTATTTCTAAACCAGAGCCTAGCACATAACCGTGGAGTGCCGCAATGATTGGTTTATCGATTGAAAGGAACAGCCCCCATAGGTCACGTTCCCATCTTACCTGGCGAGCTATTACCATGGAAGGAGCAGTGCCAAACTCACTTAGATCGGCTCCTGTGCAGAAGGCCCTTTCGCCCTCTCCATGCAGGACTACACAACGGACATCCGGGTCATCCTGGATAGCTCCTAGCACTTGGTAGATATCGTCACGCATCTGCATATTGTGTGCATTCAGAACTTTCGGACGGTTCAAGACTATCTTGGCTAGGCCATCTTCTTTGGTATATTCTATGGTCTCAAATCCTGAGGGCACAGTGGACTCCTCTATACGGCATTAAATATGGTGGTAATGGTGTGAACCCAGGCTAGGACACCAATCACAGCGATGGCGGCGGCTCCATATCCAAGTCTGAATTTTGTATCAAGTGGTTTGACCCCTGAAATATGGCTCCAGTAGCTGTTTAGATTCGCTTGGACGTGCAGCAACAGCCATGCGAGTATGGCAACCGCAAATGTATCTACGAGTGCCATTGAGATTGCCATGCGCTGGGTTATTATCTCGCCTCCGTTTCCCAATGATATCGAGCCGAGACTTCCAATACCAATTGAGGTAATAACGGCCCATCCGGGAGAGATTGTAGTCGGCAGTTTTTCTTTCCTCATCAACTCGGCGAAAACTCGCATGTGAGCGTGAACCCTGAAGTATGAATATACTGGGACTAGCTGTGTCATCGCGTGCCAGTATGGAAAGGCTTCCTCGCCAGTGTGGTCACGGTAATGCTTCCAGGTAAGAAATAACCAATAGGCGAAGTAGATGCCATACGAAATGATGCTCATTAAAAGGATGTGCCCAAGTGGGATCATGTAACTCGACTCGGTCTCGACTGCTTGCTTCCTATCTGTTACGGAAGAGTCATTCTTTGGAGTTGCATGTTCTTCAAATCGATGGCCACAGGTGCCGCAGAAAGATGCGTTGTTCTGGCTTGACGTTACACATCTGGGACAATATTTCATAGTCGGCATCTGTACGCTTCATTAGCCTTGAGTGGTGATTGAGGTTTCAGTCTAATCACCTTTGAAGGTAGGTTGTCTTCGTTCCAGGAACGAGGATAACCCTTCCGCCCTATCCGCCGTGGTCTGCAGAAGCAGGTTTAGGTCCATCTCCAACCGCATTCCCTGATCCAAGGTCATGTCCAGGCCTTTAAGTATGGCTTCTTTGGCATACCTAGTTGCTATTGGAGCTAGCGTAGTTATGGTTGCAGCCAGCTGGCATGCGCGTTCTGTCAGTTTATCAGGTGAGGCTATCTCTTGTACCAGGCCAATCCCAAGGGCTTCATGTGAGTCAATAACCCTACCAGTCAGTAGTAAGTCTGTAGCCCATGCACGACCAACAATCCTAGGGAGGCGCTGAGTACCGCCATCCCACGGCATACTTCCCTGTGTTATCTGCGGCATACCCAAACTGGCATCGGTGGAGGCAAGCCTTATGTCGCAGGCCAGCGCCATCTCTAGCCCGTGTCCTAGGGCGTCTCCGTTGATCACCGCAACAACGGGTTTCTCTATCGCTCCAAGAAAACCTGCTGTGCGCCGATTGGACAAGTAGTTTTGCAGTTGGCTCTCTCTGTCAATGGAAGATTGGTCGTCTTCGTCTCCTGTGCAGAAGGCTTGCCCGATTCCTGTAAGCATCACTACGCGTATGCTATCATCCTGCATTATTTGCTGGCATACACCCCAGAGTTCTGTTGCCATGCGGAGATTCACCCTGTTCCCAGACATAGGACGGTTCAGAGTAACCCACGCTATTCCTTGCTCACTGTGATAAAGAAGGGTTTCCATTTGTATTGGGTTCCAAATAACGATTCAATATTCCCATTTTTTGCCCGAATATGTCAAGATTGACTTGCCGAAAGGACATATAGTTTCTTCACTCCTTTCGCATTACTCCTAGAGCTACATCCATGCCGTCTAGGGTCTGTTGTTCTATATAGGCCCCATCAGGGGATTCACCATTTACCAGTTCTTCTGAAAGAGTCTCTTGTTGAATGTAAATAGCAAAACGTTGCACGATTTCCGCAATAGCTTCTCCACCGGAGTAGTATGTCACGATGTAATCGGCGATATCGAAACCGGCCGAACGGCGCATGTTCTGAAGACGGTGTACCAGCTCACGGGCAAGACCTTCTTCGATAAGTTTCTGAGATAGATCGGTTGGCACAGCTATCGTGTAGCCAGCCTCAGTTGAGGTGGCGTATCCTGGTTTGTCGGAAGTGGTCACTGTGATCTCATCCGGTTCGATTGTGTAGACCCCCACCTCTACGGCGAGGCCTGATCGCACTCGAAGGGCTATTGTCGTAGCATCCGCCCTACTCAAGGCGCTGGCGATTACTGACATCTCCGAACCATACTTAGCCCCTGCGACTGCTGGGTTTAGCTTTACTTGGAAGTCCAGCACGTCCTCATCCCTCTCAAGGAGTGATACCTCTTTGACGTTCAATTCATCAAGTATTTGGGACGACACTTGATCAAGCATGGATGTCTCCTCAGTGGTACGGGGCTTGACAAGCACTTGGGATAACGGCTGACGCACCTTTATTCCGGCCTTGCTTCTGGCTGAGCGGCCAAGGCTTGACACTTTCATAGCAAGGCGCATGGCTTGAGACAGGTTGTTGTCGATTTGCATAGGGTCTGAAACTGGGTACGCCGCCAAATGCACGCTCTCAGAGGCTTTTCCATCCACCGAGCGCACCAGGTTCTGGTAGATTTCCTCAGATATGAAGGGAGTGAATGGGGCAAGTAGCTTTGCCAGTGCCACAAGGCACGTGTAAAGCGTGTTGTAGGCAGAGAGTTTGTCCTGATCGTTTTCGCTCTTCCAGAAGCGACGGCGGCTGCGTCGCACATACCAGTTGGAAAGCAAGTCTACAAAATCGTCTATAACGCGTCCTGCGTCGGCCGTATCGTAGTCGTTCAAATGGCGTGTTACGTCGGCAACCAGGGAGTGAAGTTCCGAGAGTATCCACTTGTCCATCTCCGATTCGGGCGATGTTGCCTTTGTGAGCATGGGATTGAAATTGTCTATGTTGGCATAGGTCACAAAGAAAGAATAGACATTCCACAGAGTGAGAAGGAACCTGCGTCTCACCTCATCGGCGCTTCCATATCCGAAGCTAAGGTTCTGAGCTGGGTTGTGACGCATGAAGACCCACCTCATGGCGTCCACTCCCATGTGATCCGCTGCCTCTACGAACTCCAGTGCATTGCCCTTGCTCTTGTGCATTTCAGCTCCCTTTTCGTCACGCATCAAAGCGTAGCTGAAGACTGAGCGGAATGGTTCGTAGTTTTCCAGTGCCGTGCTCATTGTGAGCAGGGAGTAGAACCAATTGCGAAACTGCCCGGGGAAGCTCTCGGATATCCAGTCGGCGGGAAACCAGTCTTGCCAGTAGCTCTTATCCTCAGCAAGGTAGCTGACCTTGCCGGTCTTTGGGTCCACCAGAGTTGAGAATGGCACGATACCGGCATCTAACCACGGATTGCCAACGTCTTTGATTCTGGAAACTACCTCTCCACATTCTGAACATCGTATCTTGACAGCGTCTATCCATGGCTTGTGAGGCGAATGACCCTCGAACTCGCCCCATCCTTCTATAGCTCTTTCCTTCAGTTCATTCTCGCTGCCAAGGACATCGATGTGGCCGCAGACGCACTTGTAGATTGGAAGCGCAAGTCCCCAGTATCGTTTCTTGGAGATCATCCAGTCGTCCATGTTGTGCAGCCAGTCTAGTTCGCGTTCAAGACCAAAGGACGGTATCCATCGTATCTTACGTGTGACATCGGCTATGAGGTGACGTAGTTCATCCATTGAGATGAACCATTCATCCACTAATCGAAAGACCAGTTCTGAATCGCACCGCCAGCATATGGGATATCTGTGTGCATAATTCTCCACACGAAGGAGAAGGCCTTTTTGGCGAAGGTTTTCAAAGATGTCATCTCGTACATCTGAGACGTTACGTCCGGTTAGCCAGCCGAAGCCTTGGATGTAGTTTCCAAATTCGTCCAAAGGAGCAATGGTTGGTAGTCCGAACTCTTTGCCGAGTGCGAAGTCCTCCTTACCAGCGCCGGGAGCTATGTGAACGATACCTGTGCCATCACTTTCACTCACTTCGCTCCATGGAATCACACGGTGCTCCACGTCATGTTGCGGGTCAAGTTCATCAAATGGGCCGCTATAGCGCAATCCGACAAGCTTCTCTCCTAGAAACTCCTCTACGACTTCATGGTCGTCATGCAGGATACCCAGCAATGCCTTGGCCAAGTAGAATATCTCACCTCCCTGACTCACCTTCACGTAGGTGAGTTTAGGATTGACAGCGGCCGCTACATTTGATGTGAGGGTCCAGGGTGTGGTTGTCCACACCAGTAGGGACTCACCTTTCTTGCCCTCCAGTGGAAAGCGGAGGAATACGCTGGGATGGACTATCTCCTTGTAACCTTCGGTGACTATTTCATGCTCTGAGAGGCCGGTCGCGCATCTAGGACACCAGGGCATCACGTCAGTACCCTCGTATATCCAGCCCTTGTCGTAGCATATCTTGAGGAAGTGCCATATGGTGTAATTGTTCTCATCTGACATGGTGTGATAGGAGTTCTCCCAATCCATCCAATAGGCGAGGCGAATCGACTGTTGGGTTATGATGTCGGCAAAACGGAGGACACGCTCTTTGCACGCCTCCACAAATTTGTCTACGCCATACTCTTCAATGTCACGCTTGGAGTTGAATCCCATCTCCTTCTCAACTTCAACCTCCACCCATAGTCCCTGTCCATCGAAGCCGTTCTGGTACCGTTGCTTGAAACCCTGCATTGTCTTGTATCGTTGGAACAGGTCTTTATAGGCGCGACCCCAAGCGTGATGTACTCCCATGGGGTTGTTGGCTGTTATTGGGCCATCTATGAATGACCAGCGCTTGTTTGAGTCTTGGTTGCGACGTAGGTACTTTCCCATCATATCCGTCTGTTCCCACCATGCCAGTAGTTCCTTCTCCATAGTTGGGAAGTCTACTTTGGATGTCACGGTCTTGAAGTATGGTAAGCCCTGCGCTCTTCCCTGATCTTGTTCAGTAGTCATGTGTTCTCCAGTAAAAACAAAAATCCCGACCCAATAAAGGGACGGGACTTTTTACAAAACCCGCGGTACCACCCTCTTTCCCCGATTTTATCGGGGCGCTTAATCGGGGCACCAACAGGCCCCTACCATCTAACGGTGGCTACCGTCTCCGCCTACTGGCCCCTGAGGGACGTTGGGGAAGAAACTCGGGAGGGATTTTCCGGGAGGTGGCCTCATCTGCTCTCACCGTATCAGACTCGCTGAGAGGCTCTTTTCTCACGTACTCGTCTCCGTCATCGCCTTTGTGATGGCATAGCCTAGCGGATGAGAGGGCGGCATGTCAAGGACGAAACGTCTAAAAGCAGCATGCAACATATGGGCAACAAAGCTGGTCAATCGTGGTAAGGAGAAACCTGGATGCCGTTTGCATCTATTAGCAGAAAAACGAGCTGTGAGTCCGTGCCGCGGATTTGTTGCACTGTCTCAGTTAGTATGTCATCGGATATGGCTGGCGCCAGGCTACGGCCATCCATGCGATGCCACACTTGAATATCGTAGCCAAGAAGGGTCTCAAGTCGTAGCACCAACGGCATGTTTTCTTCAGTGATCAGTACCGTCACTGATTTCCTGATAGAAACTTCAGTCGGCCCAAGCTCTGAAACACATTCGAGATTTGCAGTAGACTCTCTATCCTCTTTGAGCACCATCCAGTAGTACACGCTCACCGCTCCCGCCGCAAACAGTATGCCGATACTCCACCGTGTGTCCCATAGTACATTGGAACTAGCCACTCCTCCGAAGACAACATCGAACAGCTTGAACAGCACGATGCTCAAGTTGATAAGCACCAACAATACACTGATGCCAAAAATCAAGAAAATGAAAATCCTACGTGAGAGAACGTCTCGCTCATCTGAGCCGCCCTGGATGGCGATGCCTTGAACGTCACGCCAGTACAGACCCCAGAGCGGCGTTCCGACGGTCAGCAGAGTAATCGCCAGGACAAGAGGATTGCGCCACCAGTCGGGTCCAGTTATGCGGTCACCTTCTTCTGGCGAGAGCAAGCCAATGGCCACGGCGAATAGGACAATTAGACCGACGCTCAAAATGATCAGTCCCACAGCAGATACTAGGTAGCTGTATACCCTTCGTGCTGCCACCAGCCCACGCTGTGCAACGGCGGCCTCCTGTCGCACGATAGCCCAATGGTACCCCCATAATCCTCCTCCCACTATTCCAACCGAGATCAGGGATGGAAGAACGTCAAACTGGGAACTGGCGCTGGTTATTTCTGGGTTGCCGATGACCCATTGGAGGATACGATAGAGAAATACGCTAAGAGAAGATACAACGATGGCAGTACCGCCCAATATAGCGAAAAGGTGCAAGTACACATGCCGTAACGTAGAGTTCACGTCGCCAGACGCAACACGGTGCCAGTGCCACCACCACACAAGTGCGCCGATGAAGGCCAATGTCAGAAAGCCCCGCATATCCTCGTTCCATATGCCAGTGTGGCCGACCAGTATATCGGACGCTCTAAACAAGGCATCGTAGGCTGCATCCAGCGTTAACTGCAAGATTCCGGAGACGCCCACAATCAACTGAACTATGCCGAACAGCGTCAATCCATAAACATAAAAGCGACGTACAGATGTAGTCAGCTCCGTTGGCTGCCCTTCGTTTTTTTCTATCCACCAGTGGAGGCCCCATATACCGCCCCAAACCAATATCAAAGCGACAGGTGTACTGTTGAAGTCTTGGTGGTTGAAGATCCATTGCAGTAATATTGTCGCCGCCACAGATACCACTATCGCCGCCACAGCCAGTACAAGGTAGAGGTAGAACTTGCGCGAAATCGATCTGATTTCGACGACGTTCCTGTGAATAGACCGTTGCGCCATGATCCAGAAGAAGAGCCACACTGGAGTGCCAACGATGGTAAGCGATAGGCCAAGGGATATAGTTGTGTTTTCACCGGAGATCATCATGGAGCCGAACAGGGCATCAAGGCCAGCACTTACTATAAGAGTGGCTCCAATTGCAGCGGTTACCAGTCCTGCCAGAGAGAGGCCATAGATATATAAGCGCCTGACTGTGCCTATGCCTGGATTGTCATCATGTGCGCCACCGCGGCGTGCTAGTGCCACGATGCCAGCAATAACGCCAGAAATGATTACTAACGGCAAGAGAGATGAGATTATGTCCATGGTTACGCCAGTAACTCTTCCATTCTAATCTAGCTTTTCTCGAGCGGTTCTGGAACACCAATCCAATGGCCAGGGAGGCTCGGTAAATCGCCAATAACCATTCTCATAGATGAGTATGAACCACTCTTGGTGGCTGTATTCATCCACTCCAAAGGGTGGTGAGACGTTCGTCTGGCTTACACGCACTTTGACTTTCACTCGACCATTGCTCAACTTTTCTGTGTCCAGTAGCTCTATGCGATTGTCGTTCAAATCGTTTACAGACCAACGTGTGTTGGTCTCCATTTTAGCTATGGTACAGATCTCCTTCATTTCATTGGTCAGATAGTTGTACGCCAAGGTGTAATCGCTGTCTTGAATGGCCAGGATAAACCGTTGGACTGTACCCTCTGGAGTGTCTTTAGAGAGGGTTTCGACATTGCCACGCGGATTGATGAGGGCTACAGCCATGCTGCCCAATATTAGGGCAACAACCACCAATGCAACTGCCACTAACCACCGACTGGAAAAAGTTTGCATACTCATCCATCCAACTTGTTAAGTCTACAGGTCACAAAACAAGTGTATTCTTGGTCCTGGCACAGAGTCAATGTGCCTCTTGGTTAGGCACAACAGCAGCAAATGCAAGGAGATCTTATTCTTAAATTTATAAATGCTCAGTGTTTCTTGATCTGGAAGACGGTAGTTAACAGTACTGGATTTTCATGTGGTGATTATATTATTCGCAACTCACAGTACGTGTATGTACATCACTCATGGAGCCTCTAAATTTATGGCGCTCGTGAATTCCAAAGGATACCTTTCGCCTTTGTACATGTAATAGTATAATTTGACTGGTAGAGATTAGCTTCCACTGGGAATTTGGAATGCATTTTGTAACGCTTGCAACATGGGAGACTAGTACATATGCGTTTTGTATTGAGATCGAAAATTCACAAGGCTAACGTCACTGAAGCAAATGTAGATTATGTTGGCAGTATCACCATAGATCAGAGTCTTATCGAAAAAGCCGGGTTTTGGCCGGGAGAGAAGGTCCTTGTGGTGGATAACACAAACGGTGCCCGGTTGGAGACTTACGTAATGGTTGGTGAGAAGGGCTCAGGAATAATTTGCATGAACGGCGCTGCGGCACACCTGATCAAAATCGGAGATGAAATTATCGTCATGGGTTTTGAGCTGACGGACACATTAGTAAAGCCTCAGAGCATTGTGGTGGACAAACAGAACAAGTTCCTTAGATATCTGTAACTTGTAAAACCCAGAGTCAAGGGCACGTTACGTAGAGACGGCTATAGGTTTTTTACGGCGTTAGCCAGATTCGCAAGCGCACGTTTTGCGTCATCAAAAAGCATCCTGGTTTTGGGATTGTAGAAGAGTGGATTGTCTATCCCTGCAAACCCAGGACTGAGACTCCGCTTGATGAAGATGATGTTCTTTGCCATATCCACATTTAGAATCGGCATGCCGTATATTGGGCTGTCAGGTATGTCCCTGGACACAGGGTTTGTTACGTCATTGGCACCGACAATTACAGCTACGTCTGTTCTCTCAAACTCATCGTTGATGTCATCCATTGCAAAGAGCTGATCATATGGTACATCGGCTTCGGCCAGCAAGACGTTCATATGCCCCGGCATTCTCCCCGCGACAGGATGGATGGCGTGTTTAACGTTAACCCCTCTGGCCTGTAATATGTCCGCTAGCTCTTTGACCTGGTGCTGTGCCTGTGCTGCTGCGAGTCCATATCCAGGTACGAATATGACCGACTTAGCGTACGCAAGAACTATGGCTGCATCCTCGGCGGAGGTTGATTGAGCTTGCATACCATCTGATGACACTGCACCTAATGATACAGCGCTGGCTCCAAATGCACCAAACATGACGTTCCAGATGGAACGGTTCATGGCTGTGCACATGATCTGGGTAAGTATGAAGCCAGATGCCCCAACTAGGGACCCGCTGATGATGAGTATCATGTTATCCAGTGCAAATCCTGCCGCGGCGGCTGCCAAGCCTGAATATGAGTTTAGGAGGGCGATTACAACCGGCATGTCGGCCCCTCCAATTGGCATCACTAGCAGAATGCCCAGCAACAGTGATACGACGATTAGCACTGGGAAAATCTGAGAGCCTTCGGCAAGTATCACAAGATAAACCATCATGCCTATTATGCTCAGGAACAATACTGGGTTGAGTGTCTTAATAATTGGAGAGCTCACAGCATTGGAGGTCACTATCCCCTGGAGTTTGCCAAAGGCTATTAAGCTGCCAGAAAGTGTAACCGCTCCAATGAATGTCCCCAACATGATTGTGATGCCGACGTCAGTTTCTATGCTAGTGGAGCCGTTTGCGAGCTTGTGGAATTCTCCAGATGCCACCATTGCAGATGCACCGCCACCAAGGCCATTGAATACGGCCACCATCTGCGGCATGGCTGTCATCTTGATTGTCCTGGCCATAACCGCACCGATGCCGGAACCGACTAGTATTCCAGCCACTATTTGTGCGTAGTCAAGGATTTCACCTTCCAAAAGGGTTGCCACTACGGCTATGAGCATTGCGATGGCACCCATCATATTGCCAGACCTTGCGGTAGCAGGAGAGCTTAGGCGCTTCAGTCCCATTATGAAGAGAACCGCTGAAATGAGATACGAGATATTGACGATGTTTATAAGGTCCATTAGTTTGGCTCGTCCGTACGTTTCTTGAACATCTGAAGCATACGGTCTGTGACCATGAAGCCCCCCACGACATTTATAGTTGACAGGGCCACGGCTGCGATTCCCAATGCCGTACCAAGAATCGTGTCGCTTCTGACCACAACTACCAGTGCACCTATCAACACGATGCCAGATATGGCATTGGATCCAGACATGAGAGGTGTATGCAGAATTGGAGGAACCTTGTTAATTACCTCGAATCCAAGTAACACCGCCAGCACGAAAATAAACAACGATACCAGAAGTCCCTCTATCATCGTACATCACCTTCTTCCAAGAGAGCTTTCGTAGGGCCGTGTACGACGTTTCCTTGATGAGTTATACAACACCCATTGGTAATGGCGTCGTTAAAATCTAGATTAAACTGGTTATCTTTCACCAGATGCAAGAAAAGGCTTGAGATGTTACGTGCATACATCTGGCTTGCATGAACTGGCATAGAGCTTGGTAGATTCAACGGTCCGTGTATTGTGACACCGTATTTTACAATTTCGGCTCCCGGCTCCGTTAGTTCACAGTTTCCGCCGGTTTCTGCAGCAATGTCCACAATAATGGAACCAGCCCGCATGTCTTTGACCATGTCCTCAGTTATTAGAAGAGGAGCAGGTCTTCCAGGTATCAAAGCCGTGCTGATTATGAAGTCAGCTTCTTTGGAGTATCCGTGTAAAAGTTCCCTCTCTTTTCGTTGAGCCTCTTCTGCAAGTTCCTTGGCATAGCCGCCGGCATCTTCCGTTTTTTCATCCTCAGTCAACCCTACAAAAGTAGCTCCAAGACTTTCCACTTGCTCTTTGACAACTGCACGGACATCGAAGGCTTTCAGGACTGCACCCAGACGTTTCGCTGTAGCAATTGCCTGCAGTCCGGCAACACCTGCTCCGAGGACAAGCCCTTTGGCAGGAGCGTATGTGCCTGCCGCTGTAATCATCATTGGGAAGTACTTGGCCAGAGAGTTAGCAGCCATGATAGCGGCTTTATATCCAGCAATGGAACTCATGGATGAAAGTGCGTCCATGCTTTGGGCCCTTGCGATGCGCGGAACTGTGTCCATGCTGAAGCTGGTAATTCCCTTTGCCTTCAGCTTTTTCACAAGATCAAGGTTTGTTAAAGGTTGCAGGAAGGATATGAGAGTTGCACCATCAGCCATAAGGTCGACTTCATGCTTATTCTGGGCATCGTTTATTGATGGCCCCTGTACTTTTAGGATTACTTCTGCGCTTCCAAAAAGAGAGACCGCATCAGGCAAAAGCACAGCACCTGCCTCTCTATACATATCATCGGAAAAATTAGCCTCTAGCCCAGCCCCAGATTCCACCATTACCTCCATGCCGGAGGATACGAGGGTGGACACAGTATCTGGGACAAGTGCTACTCGTCTTTCACCATTAGCAGTTTCTTTAGGAATGCCTATTTTCATCTGATTACCTGTCTGAGAAACATGTTAACAAAAAAGCCTGTGGATGGCATATGCAAAATACGCATTCCTCGAGCGATGTATGCAGAGTAACGAATTCGATTTGATGTGCCTCCCAATCTAGTTACAATCGCCATAGCAGTATATCTAGAGTCTAGATTACCGTCAATAACTCTGGAAAATATTCAGGTATTGCTCCATTGTCTTCGTATGCGTCTTTAAGAAAAGATTAAAGGCCATCAAGGATAGCGAGCTCATAAATTATGAATAGCCCAAAGGAAATGCTGGCTACTCCGGACACGCTTGCAATGATACGGTTTACGCGTTCAAAGCGGCCGGATATGGAGAATGGTATTCCCATTAGCAGGGTTAGAGTCCCCATTGATAGAACAGTGCCGAAACCAAACAGAAAAATGTAGAGAAGTCCTACCATAAATGATGAGACCACGTCAGTGGTGAGAACAACCAGCATCACGGCAGCGCTTCCAGCTAGTCCGTGAACAACGCCGACCACATACGATTTCAGTCGGAAGAATGGTTTTCCTGGTTGGAAGAAACCGTGGTGGCTCTGTGGAGCAGATTCCAATTCATGGGTGTGAAGATGTTTATGTGGGTCTTCCTCGTGGGCGTGTTCATGGACGTGGATACGGCGGTGTCGGAAGTTCCAGAAGACCTGTAATCCCAGCAGGACTAGCATAATACCGACCAATAATTCAAGGAATGGAGCGTAGACCTCATATAATTTGGCTGCCGGTTCCTTGAGGAGCAGTATTGCAATACCGGCAACAATAAGTGGTGTGGTGTGGCCCAACCCCCATGAAACTCCAACCCACAGTCCACGCCACGGATTGTTGTACTCGCTGACTATGGTGGACACAGCAACCACATGGTCGGCATCTGTAGCGTGTTTGAGTCCAAGCAGAAGCCCCAGCACTAGTGCTGTCAGCGCACTTGATCCAAGATCCATTACAATCTACTCCTACTAGTTAAAATTCTTTCCTGTAACCAACATTATTGTTCAGCGACCGTTGTGTTTACTCAGGTCGGATTGCTGCATTTGGCACACAGTCCGCCGACGGCAAAATGCTCAAGGTCAGGCTGAAATCCAAACTCATTGATTAGACGAGTTCTCAGTTCTTCCAAATATGAAGGGCTCAGGTCAAAGGTTAGTCCGCACCCCTTGCATACCATGTGCTGATGTTTGTTGGGCTCTGCCACTTCGTATCTTGCGGAATCACCACCAAGGTCTATTTCTGTTACAAGGTGTAAACGCTTGAGAAGTTGCAATATGCGGTATACGGTCGCTATGTCCAGATAAGGATATGTCTTGACAACTTCCTGGTGAATCGCATCGGCAGTCTGATGCTCTCCACCTTCGGCGATGGCTTGAAGCACCATCAAACGCTGTGGTGTCAGACGGTATCCCGCCTCTCTTAGGGACTCTATGACTGCACTGTGTCCTGACATATACGCCTCTTGCAAAGAATTGCAAAAGCATCTTAGTGCTATAGATATGTTACGTCAATAATATATTGGCGCAATTGTTATCTGAATGTATGTCGATGGTGCCCCTGGCGGGACTCGAACCCACGCACCTGGCTTCGGAGGCCAGTGCTCTATCCTCTGAGCTACAGGGGCCTGATTGTCAGCTATTCTTCACGCCTTCGTTCACTGATGACTATATCCACGGTTTAAAGGAGTATGGGTGAGAGAGGCCACAACTTTTGGTTGGTTGCTACGGTCAATATATCAGTGGACTTTCTCGTTGGCAACATTGCACAAATAATCCTAGGAAGAATCTACCCGGCGTCCAGGCCCTCCATTTTTGAAGGCAGGGACAAGGATTATTGGTGCAATAAGCGTAGTTATCACGGTCATCATGATTGCTACTCCGAATATATCCGACTCAATGACCCCATGTGACAGACCTATGCCGGCAATTATAAGAGCTACTTCACCTCTGGGAAGCATTCCGATGCCAATCCGCCATGCCCCTACCTTGTTAAACCCTGAGAGCAAGGCAGGAAGACCACTCCCCACTACTTTAGACAATATTGCCAGTAATGATATCACCACTCCAAAGATAAGCACCGTTCCCATGGTAGTAACGTCCACCATCATGCCCATGACTACAAAAAAGATTGGCACAATGGCGTGGTATACCGACATGATAGGCTCCTCTATCTGTTTGGCCAGGGACGTACCTGAAAGGGCTAGGCCGATTGAATAGGCTCCGATTATCATGGCGAGGCCAAAGCTTTCTGCAAGCCCAGCGGCAAGAAATGCTATTGCAAGCGCGAGCGCCACTGCTGACCCAGAGCCACGAAATGCCAGCAACGCACGAGATATATACGGGGCTCCGAGTATGCCTCCAACCATGAGTGCTAGCCAGAAGCCCACTGCCTTGGTTCCTATCAGGGCTACTCCTCCAGCTGATAGCCCATCGCCGACGGATATTCCCAGCACTACAGTCAGCACCAGAATGCCAAGAACGTCATCCACAACAGCGGCTGCTAAGACAGTGACTCCCTCAGGGCTATCCAGTTTGTGTATATCGCTCAGTACCCTGGCGGTTATGCCCACGGATGTAGCTGTCATAACGGCTCCTATAAAGAGGGCCGAATACACCAACTGGTCCCCACTGAGTCCTGCCGGTTTGAAAAGAAACGTAGCTCCAACTCCAAACAGGAATGGAAGCACCACTCCGCCTATTGCAACAGCGGTAGCTGGACCAGCGTAACGTAGGAATTGCTTCAGGTCTGTCTCTAAGCCGGCAGCAAAAAGGAGTACCACTGCTGCAATTTGTGACACCGAGAATAATTCCAGAGAGACGGGAATGGCACCTCCCTCCCCTCCATGCGGCTTCTCGAACATGGGCTCTAATCCCAGATATGAGAGTCCACCCAATGCAAACGGTCCAATGATAATCCCAACTACCAGCTCACCAAGGACAGGTGGTATTTTGATATAGCGCTCGCAGATCTCACCGCCAATTTTTGCTGCTACGAGGATAAACGCCAGTTGGAACACTAGGTGAGTTACGAGTTCAGTAAAGTTTTGTTCCATAAATACCTCAGCATTCAGGTGGAATGATTATTACGCCAAGCGAAGAGTATAACAGAGTGTCTCTAGAAAAATCACCAGATTGCCAACATTCCAACATTATTAATGTTAATGTTGTTATGTGGAGTGTATCAACGATTTATATAATATAATAACCTTACACCCACACGTGATTTTCTTCCAACTAAATGTCAATGATGAATATCATATCAAGTTAGTAGGTGCAGGCTTGACATATGCCTATATGATGCATATTATGTGTCAGATGTCGATAATGTCTTTGTGTCTTTGTAAAAAAATTAAGACATAAAAACTGATCGGATAATGTATAAGAAGGGGGACTGTGTACAGTGAAAATGTTTTTGTCTGTGAAGGGTGTTCTGCTGCTTACGCTTCTGTTGGTTATGGCCTTGGGATCAGGTACGGCAATGGCTAGTCGAGGGGCAAGTGTGGCCGCCCAAGATTCCTTGGAGAGGAGAGACGGCGCTACCATAGTCACAAGTAGCCTATGCACTCCGAATAATAGCGAGTTTACTGTGTGGGGTTCTGGATGGGGTAGCGGAGAAATAATAATTCTCTCAGTCGTAAAAGACTCTGACACATCCCAAATATGGTTCTCAGGAAGTGTCAACGCTTCTGGCGCATTCGAGCTAAAAGCGGATATGAAAACCAAATTGCCGAATGCTACCAGTAACACGGTAAAATATCCTGGTGATGGGCTGTTTACTCTAGAGGCCTTAGGTGTATCAGGGCGTTTGGCCACAACTCCACTCCTGACTGTAGCCGAGAAGTGCGGCGCATAGAGATATAGTATGTAGGGTTGGTATAACCCTCGATAGATTCTAAGAATCTGTACGAAACAAATAGGGGTGGAAGCAGCTTGCTTCCACCCCTATTTGTTTGTGGTTTATAAAAAGCCATAACTTGGGTTAGATGCTATTACACCCGTGTTACCTGCACTTGCTTGATACGCCGACCCATGGTTGAGATAACCTTGATTATCATGCCGTCAATATTCACTTCATCACCGGGGTTTGGCATCTTACCCAGCTGTTGATAGAGCAGTCCTCCCAGTGTATCGAAACCCTCACCCTGAAGATTCGCAGCAAAAACCAGGTTTACTTCTTCAAGTGGGCGGATATGAAAACCAAATTGCCGAATGCTACCAGTAACACGGTAAAATATCCTGGTGATGGGCTGTTTACTCTAGAGGCCTTAGGTGTATCAGGGCGTTTGGCCACAACTCCAC